>CAYFZZ010000001.1:0-6798 GCA_964347545.1 uncultured Planctomycetaceae bacterium
GACCGCGTCCAGCACCCGGTTCGTCATTTCCCTGCCCGCCTCCCAGAGGGGACTTGGGGAGGAAAAAAAGCCAGCCCCCGGCCGTCCCGGATGGCAGAGGGTCGTCTAGCCTACCGGACTGGGGCAGCCGGCAAAAGAGGCACCGCCGCCGCACACACCGTTCCCGTGACGCCCCGCCGTCGTCCGCTTAAAATAGCCTCCACCCCCACCGGCACCCCCGGACAGATTCTCATGACCCCGGACCCCAACCCGCCGCAGCGTATCGTCTGCCTGCTGTCCAGCGCGACCGAGATTCTCTACCAGCTGGGGTTGGGCGAGCGGCTGGTGGCGGTCAGCCACGAGTGCGACTATCCGGCCGCGGTGGCGAAGTTGCCCCGCGTGACCAAGTCCCACATCGACGATACCGCCAGCAGCCGGCAGATCGATGATCAGGTGCGGCAGCTTTCTCAGGAGGGCGAACCTCTGTACAGCCTGGACGAACAGGCCTTGGCCGCCTGTGACCCGGACCTGATTGTGACGCAACAGCAATGCGACGTCTGTGCCGTCAAGTACGAGGATGTCCTGGCGGCCGTCCGGCGGTGGCAGCCCCCGCGGGCCGTTCCCGTCCTGGCCCTAAATCCCACGTCGCTGGACGCCGTGCTGGAGGACATTCTGGCCGTCGGCCGGGCGGCCGGCAGTACGGCCGCGGCGGAGGCCCTGGTCCAGTCGCTGGGCCAACGCATGGCCCGTGTGACCCAGCGGACCGCACCGCTGGCGGAAGCCGACCGACCGCGGACGATCATCATCGAATGGATGGATCCCCTGATGCTGGCTGCTAACTGGGTGCCGGAATTGCTGAAGATGGCCGGAGGCCGCTGTCCCCTGACCCGCGGGGGGCGGCACAGCACCTACACCGCCTGGCAGGATGTGCGGGCATTCGACCCCCAATGCATCGTGGTCAGCCCCTGCGGATATGATCTACCCAGGACGGTTCGCGAGGCTCCGGTCTTGGCCCAGCGGGAAGGTTGGTCGGACTTGGATGCGGTCCGCCGGGGACGCGTGCTTGCCTTAGACGGCAAGGCCTATCTCAACCGCAGCGGGCCCCGGCTGGTGGATACCTTGGAAATCCTGGCGCACCTCTTGCACCCCGACCTGTTCCCAAAGCCGCCGGCGATCCCGCACCCTGCCGAGGCCTGGTGTCGGATATAATTCCGGTACCGGGGCATGATCCGGTTCGCCGGCGCGGTGGGGACAGCGTGGGGGACAATTGGCAGCTGGAAGGGGTCGGCGTTGGTCCGGTAATTCCGCGGCGCGCCGCACGTCCCGGTGGGGGTCCACGTGGCGGCGGACCGGCGCGTGGCCTGGAACGCCTAACGATGAGAAGCTTGTTGGGGTTATTGATCGTGCTGGTCCTGGCCGTGGCTCTGGCGACCGCCCAGGAGGAGGGAGCACCTGGGGAGCGAACACCACAGGACGGAACACCGGAGGCAGGACCCCCGGAGTCGGGGATCGACGTCCGCCAGCTGGGCCGGTGGCCGACCGACAGGGTGCGGCTGCGGGATGGCCGGCAGGTGGAGGGGTGGATTCGCCACGAGGACCGACGGGGGGTGGAGGTGGTCGAGGTGGGCAGGCAGCCGGGCCGGCCGATGTATCTGCTGGTCCGCTGGATTCCCCGGGACGAGATCGCCGGGATCGAGCGGCTGGAGGGGGCCCAGCGGCGGGAACTGGAACAGCGGATTTCCTGGTTTCGCCAGCGGACCCAGATCGCTGCCGTGAGGGCCCAAAAGATCGAATTGACACGTCGGCCGGAGGGGCCGGACGGGCCGGACGGGGATGTCCAGTCCTGGCATTACGAAGGGCCCTGGTTCCACCTGGACAGCACGGCGGACCAGCCGCTGACGCGGGAGGTGATCGTACGGGTCGAACAGATGGTGGCCGGCTTTCGCACCTTTTTTCCACCGCGGCACCAGCCGGACCGCCTGCCGCGGATCGTCCTGCTGAATACCTCCCAGGAATATCTCGCCTACCAACAGCGGGCCGGCCTGAAGATTCAGCACGCCGCCTTTTTTGATCACCGGCGCAACGAGGTGGTTGCCGGTGGCGAACTGGCCACGCTGAGGCAGCAGTTGGACCAGATCGATCAGCATCATCAAGGACTGCAGGATCGTTACGAGGCGCTGCAGGGTCGACTGCAGGAGCGGTTGAGCGAGTTGAGCGAGCGGTTGGAGGAGGAGGGGTACGAGGAAGCCGAGATTCGCGCGGTGCGGATTGCCGCACGGCGCCAGTGGAACCAGCTGCGGAAGCAGCAGGAGGGGAAGATTCGCGCGGCCGAGCGGGCGAATGAGGCCCTGTTTCAAGAAAAATTTCGCGAACTGTATCACGAGGCCTTTCACGCTTACTTGGAAAACTACGTCTTCGACCCCGCCCGCTACGACGTGCCGCGGTGGCTGAATGAGGGCCTGGCGCAGGTGTTTGAAAGCGGCTTGTGGGAAGCTGGCGTGTTGCGGCTGGATGCCCCCGATCCGGCACTGCTGGCGGCCTTGCAGGCGGATTTGCAAGGCGCCCAGCCGTTGCCGCTGGGCGAATTACTGGCCGCCCCGGTCGCCCAGTTCCTGGTCCGCCACGGCCAGCAGGCGGGTCGCTCCCATCGGCTCTATCTCTACTCGTGGGGACTGGCCTACTACCTGATCTTTGAGGGCCGCTTGTTGGACAGCGCGGCGCTCGAACCCTACCTCGGCGCGGGGCAGGGGCAGGGGGATCCCCAGGCGCGGTTCGAGGCCCTGGTCAAGATGCCGCTGGGCAAGTTCCAAGCTCAATGGCGAGCGGCCATGGTAGGGCTGGGCCCTTAGCTTCGGCCCGTGGATGTTTTTCACCAAGAAGGCGGCAGGTGCGGGCCGAGCAACCTCGGGTCGGGTTCGTCAGGAGACCGGATTGGCCTCAGCCACTTCGGCCACCGCCTGCAGCAGGTGACGGCGAATCTCTTCCAGCCGGTCTTCCGATTCGATCTTGTTGCCGTTGGTATCAGTGACGTAGAACACGTCCACGACCTGGTCCAAATGGGTGCCAATCTTGGCAGCCGTCACCGACAAACCCTGTTCGAACAGCGTGCGGGTAATCGTGTACAGCAAGCCCGTCCGGTTGGCCGTAAAGATCTCCAGGATCGTGGCTCGGGGAGAGGTGACGTTGTCGTACAGCACACGGGTCGGTTTGGGGTACAGGGTAGCGGTATCCAACCGCTTGGCCTGCCACAGCTGGCGGAAGCGGGGAACCGAGTCACCGTCTTTGAGGGCGGCCACCAGGCGGTTGGCGATCCCTTCGATCCGCTGGGGATCGGGATCGCTCGCGTACTCGGCATCCACAACGTGGAAGCGGTCCAGGACCAGACCGCGGGCCAGGGTATTGATCTGGGCCGAGAGGATTTCCAGTCCGGCGCCGCTGAGTGCCCCGGTCAGCTTGTGGAAAATGCCCGTTGTCACCGATTCGTAGGTACACACGACCAGCTCTAGCAGACCCTCCGGTCCGGAGGCTTCTCCCCAGGCCAGCACATCGTCGGGGGCCACCGCGTGGGCGCGGATCAGCGTGGCGGCGATCTTTTCGGGGGGGGTTCCCCGGAGGTAAGCGGGGGGGAGGGCGGCCACCTGGCCGGCGAACCAGGGCGAATCGTGCTGAGCCGCCAACTGCTGGGTGACCAGCTGGCGGCGGCGGGCCAGCTGTTGGCGGTCCCTCTGCAGCGGATCCTCGCTGGAGAGACATTCCATCGTCCGCTCGAACAGTTGCGTCAGCAGTTCCAGCTTCCAGTCATTCAACACGCCCGGACCCACTGCGGCCAGGTCGGCGGCGGTGAGGAGGTACAACATCCGCAGGACTTCGGGCGACCCGACTTCCAGGGCCAGCTGCAACACCACGTTTTCGTCGTTGATATCGCGCCACAAGGCGACGTGCGACATCAGGAGGTGCTGGTGGACCAGGAATTCCAGCTGTTCCCGTTCCCGCGCGGGGAGGCCCAGCCGGTTGGCCGTTTCCGCGGCGATCCGCCGGCCCACCTCGCTGTGGTCCTCCTCATACCCCTTCCCCAAGTCGTGTACCAGCAGGGCCAGATGCAGGAGGTGCTTGTCTTCGATCGACGCATACACCTCCCCCAGAGGGCCCTCATCCGTTGCGAACGACGTGGCCGCCTGGAGGGCCCGCAGGCAATGTTCGTCGACCGTGTACTTGTGGTATTCGTTGAACTGTAACAGCCCTCGCGCGCGGTGGAAGGCGGGAATGAATTTTTCCAGGACCTCCATTTCGTGCAGGCGGTTCAGGATCCGGAACAACTGGGGCGGGCGGGAGAGCAGCGAGAGGAAACGTTGGACGGTGGCGGGCGAGAGAGCGTCGGTTGCCTTGGCCGCAGCTTCGCGGACCGCCTCCCAGGTTTCGTGCCCGATCCGCTTGTCGTACAACGTCGCCAGTTCGGCCAGCCGCAACGCCTCGCTCAAGTCGTTCCGCAGTTTTCGCAGGCCGTAGGCGGTGGCCACGATGCGATAGGGGCCGACCCGATATTCTTTTTCGACACGGTGGCTGAACATCGTGCCGACCAGGCCGCTGACCCGCGAAGTGCGATAGGCGTTGGCCTGGAACCGCGCGGAGATGTACCGGACCGTTTGCGTATAGCGGAAATATTCCTGCATGAACTGTTCTACGGGCATCAAGCCGTGCTGGCCTTCGAATCCCAGCCAGCTGGCCAGCCGCAACTGCTCGGCTCGATCCAGCCGGTCCTGGGCCTTGCCGGCGTGGAAATGCAATTCGTTGCGGATCCTCAGCAGGTATTCCGTGGCGGCCCGCAGTTTATCCCGTTCTTCCTGGTTCAAGGCGCCTGCCAGGAACAGGCCGTCGGGATCCGTGGTGCCGTGGCAGCAGAAGCCGATCCAGCGGATCAGCTGGATATCGCGCAGTCCGCCCCGCGAGCGTTTCACGTTGGGTTCCAGGAGGTAGACCGTTTCCCCGAATTGCTGCCGTTCCGCCTGCCGTTCGGCCTCGATCAGGGGCAGCAGCGTTTTGGTTCGCCGGGCCCCGGCCAGCCGCAACTGCTTGAGGAAGCGGTGGGTGAGTTCTTGCTCGCCCGCCAGGTGTCGCGAGTCGGTCAGCGAGGTGAAGATCTGCATGTCGGCTCGGGCCAGCCCAATCGCTTCCCGCGGCGTGCGCACGCTTTGGCCCAGCATCAGGCGAGCATCGCACAGGTCGCGGACCAGACGTTCTGCCAGGCGGACCATCTGCCGGCCGGCGGCCGGGCGGTAGAGGACCATCAGATCCACGTCGCTGAAGGGGGCCATCTCGCGGCGGCCATAGCCGGCGTGGGCCACCAGGGCCACGTTCCGTTCCACCAGCTCGCGGGCCTTCGTCCCCGACGGTCCGTAGAGGTCCTCCACGGCCTGACGAAACAGGTCTCCCACGACCGTGTCGACCAGTTCGGTCAGGCAAGCGCAGACCTGGATCCCGGGGGAACCCTGGTCGTGCTGTTGGCGCAGCAGCTGGCGGCCCTGCTGCAGCTGCTGTTGGGCGGCAAGGACCGGCGGTCGCAGATTCGAGCCGGAGGGCATGGCGAAGTCAGCAGAAAAAAACCCGGGGTCTATAAAATGGCGGACGCCCGGGTCCGCCTCCATGCGCACCAGCAGCGCCCGCCTTTTATTATAGACCCCGGGCGGGATGAATCAGAGCGCGGCTTCGCCCGTTTCTCCCGTGCGAATCCGCACCGTATCGGCCAGGTCCGAGACAAAAATCTTGCCGTCGCCAATCTGGCCGGTCTGGGCACTCCGCATGATCGTGTCGATCACCGTCTGCAGGCTGTCGTCCGCCACGACCACTTCCAGCTTGACCTTCGGCACGAAATCGACCGCATACTCCGTGCCGCGGTACATCTCCGTGTGACCTTTTTGACGCCCGAATCCTCGGACTTCGGTAATGGTCATTCCGGTCGTTCCCTGTTCGGACAGAGCATTTTTTACGTCTTCCAGCTTGAAGTGCCGGATGATCGCTTCGACTTTTTTCATCGCATACTCCTCAAACGCAGCAGCGTTTTAACTAAACAAAGATGTAACCTTCTTCCCCGTGTTGGGTCAGGTCCAGCCCTTGGACTTCGTCTTCCTGGGAGACGCGGAGCCCCATGGTGGCGTCCAGCACCTTGAGGATGATGAACGTCGCCACCAAGGCGAACACCCAGGTCACGACGACGGCCACGACCTGGCCGATCAGAATCCGCGTTTCGCCCTCGATCAATCCCAGCGGCCGGCCGTTATCGATATCCCAGCAGGCACGGGTGGCGAAGACGCCGGTCAACACGGCGCCCAGGGTGCCCCCCACCGCGTGGACCCCGAAAGCGTCCAGGGAGTCGTCATACCCAAAGCTGCTCTTCACCGCCCCGCAGGCAAAGTAGCAGCCGACGCCGGCCACGACTCCCATGATCAAGGCCGGCATGGGGTTCACAAAGCCGGCGGCGGGCGTGATGCAGACCAGGCCCGCCACGGCGCCGGAGGCCGCCCCCAGCACGCTGGGCTTGCCCCGCGAAATCCACTCCATCACGGCCCAGGCCACCGCCCCGGCGGCGGCGGAAAAGTGCGTCGTGCAGAAGGCACTGGAGGTCAGATGATCCGAGGCCAGCTCGCTGCCGGCGTTAAAGCCAAACCAGCCGACCCACAACATGGCCGCTCCCATCGCCGTGTAAGTCAGGTTGTGCGGACGCATGTCCTCGTGGCCAAACCCCAGCCGCTTGCCAATCAACAGGGCGCAGATCAAGGCCGACACGCCGGAACTGATGTGGACCACCGTGCCGCCGGCGAAGTC
>CAYFZZ010000002.1:0-3065 GCA_964347545.1 uncultured Planctomycetaceae bacterium
CGGCCGCCACGGAGGCTGGCCGGCCGATCGTGGAAGGGTCGGCAACGATCCAGGACTGGAGCCGCAGAGCGATGAAGGCCCATTTTCCAGCTCGCACCCCGCCGCCGCCCCTGACGCGGACCATCCTCTACGGTGGCCTGGGCGCGGTGTGGCTGCTGGCAGGAACGCTGCCCGCCCCCCTGCCCGCCCAGGCACCGGTCGGGGCTGGGGACGAGCGGCGTTGTGTGGTGTTAGAGCTGTATGTCCGTGCGGGGGAGGACGCCAGCGACCGGGCGGCCGAGCTGGTGGGGGAGATGGCCAAGACGCGCCCCGGCCTGGTCGTCGCTCGGCGTGATATCACCCAAAGCACCGACCATCAGGAACGTTTCCAACGGGTGGCTCGCCACTTCCGCGTCAGCGACACCACCACTCCGCTGGTCTACGCCTGCAACCGGGTCATCTCGGGTTTCCAGGACGAGGACGATTTCCAGCAGCGGTTGGGGCAGATGTTGCGGGTGGAGGTCTTTGTCCGCCACGGCTGTGCCCGGTGCGACAACGCTCGGCAGTTCCTCCAGCAGTTCTTTCCGCGTTACGCGGGGCTGGAGTTGACCTACCGGGAAATCACCCGGGATCGGCAGGCCCTGGCCGACATGAACCGGCTGGTGGCCCAGCACCGGGCGGGCGCGGCCAGCGTTCCCGTGTTTCACATCTGCAATCGCTTGATCATCGGTTTTTCCGGCGCCGCTTCGACCCAGAACCGTCTGGAAGCGACGCTGCAGAGGTGGACGACACCGTGTGCCCCCCACGATTCGGCAACGCCGCCGGACCCCGCGGGGCCCGACTCGTCCGCCCGCGGCGGTCCCGCCGTGTGGCCCCGGCTGACCGACACGGGCCGGGATCCGACTCGGCAGGTGGCCCTGGTGCCCCTGGCCGTCCCCTGGGTCTGGCTGGCGGCCGGCCAAGCCGGCTCGGCCCCGCCGCGCCCGGCCGAGCCCCCGCAGGCCGAGCCGACGCAGGTCGAGCCCCCGCAGGCCGAGCCGCCCCAGGTCGAGCCTTCTTTTTTTTTGCCGCTGCCCGACCGGCCGGGGGAGGAACCGCAGGCTGGGGAACTGCCCCTGCCCGCTGACGACCAGGGCCCGTCCCTGGCGGCGGACGGCGAACAGCGATCGGTGCAGCTGCCGTTTTTTGGGGAAGTCAGCGTCCAGCGGGTGGGCTTGCCCGCCCTGACCCTGGCGGTCGGGTTGATCGACGGATTCAATCCCTGCGCGATGTGGGTCTTGCTGTTCTTGCTGTCCTTGTTGGTCAACCTGCAAGACCGCCGCAAGATCCTGATCATCGCCGGCACGTTTATTTTGATCAGCGGCCTGGCCTATTTCGCTTTCATGGCCGCCTGGCTGAATGTCTTCCTCCTGGTGGGCTATCTGCGTCCCATTCAGATCGCGCTGGGGCTGATCGCGATCGCCGTCGGCAGTGTGCATATCAAAGATTTCTTTGCCCTGCATCGCGGCTTTTCCCTCTCGATTCCCGAAGCCGCCAAACCGGGCATCTACGCTCGCACGCGGCAGATCATCACGGCCGAAAATCTGTGGGGGGCCCTGATCGGGGCCAGCGTCCTGGCGGTGATGGTCAATATTGTAGAACTGTTGTGCACGGCGGGACTGCCGGCCCTGTACACCGAGATCCTCACCATGCAGAACCTGCCGGCCTGGCAAAATTATGCCTACCTGGCGCTGTACAACGTGGGTTACATGTTCGATGACGCCCTGATGGTCGGCCTCGTCGTCATCACGCTCAGCAAACGCAAGCTGCAGGAAGGCCAGGGCCGCTGGCTGAAGCTGATCAGCGGCGTGGTGATTGCCGCCCTGGGCGCGACGATGATCTTCAAGCCCGAATTGCTGGTCTAGCCCCCATACCGTGGAACCGCATGCCGTCGCGCCCGCAACTCCATTTTTCCTGAGGCATCCCGGACCTGGGCTAGCGGTTCGCGGCCCGTGGCAGGCGGTGTTGCGGTATAGGGGGGGGACGGGCAGGAGTGCCCGTCCTACAAGCATCCCGATCCGAATCAACGGCGGAGCGGTGGCAGGGAGGTTGCGCAATCCAACCGCGGAGCGGTTGCAGCTTCTGTAGCCGGCCTCTTCGAGGCCGGTGCCTCGCGGAGGAAAATCCGAAATTCGAATTTCGAAATCCGAAACAAATTCAAAGCACGAATGCCAGAAACATCCACTCGCCCATTTTTCCCCTCTGTGCTCTCCGCGACCTCCTGTTCAAATTTGTGTTTCACGCAAAGGCGCCAAGCCGCAAAGACAAGGCAAGGGCTAGGGATGCGGGGTGCGGGAGACGGGATGCGGGTTGCGGGGTACGGGTCCCGAGGTGCGGGGTGCGCGAAGCGGGTTACGGGGTGCGGGATGCGGGTTGCGAGCTCCATGATCGCCAACCGCCAGCCGCAGAGGGCCGGAGTCTGGCTCCTTTTTCGGCGAGCTAACCTTGTTTCCCGCGCAAACCCGCTCCCGAAAAAGGTGCCTGACTCCCTGGCGGCGCTTCGATTCCAACAGAACGACACTTAACGCTCAGATTCCGCTGCCGGAACAAGTCCCAGCCCGCCGGGACTTGTTCCGGCCGACGCGACTGGTCCAGCCCGCCCGGGCTGGCTGCTTTGCAGATCGCTTGATTGCTGGCCAGCAATCGCGGGGAGTATAATCGGGGCGATGCGCCGCGCGCCGAGCGGGCCGTCGAACGTCGGCGCAACGTCGGGACCTGAATTGAGCGATGGGTATCTCTGTCGAACAATTTGTGAGCAATCTTGTCACCAGCGGCCTGGCGACGGCTGACGAGTCGCAGCAGCTGGCGGACCGCTGGAGGGCGGCTCACCCCTCGGCCACCGCCGACCAGTTCGCGGCCGAACTGGTCCGCGAGGGCAAGTTGACCGGGTATCAGGCGGACCAGCTGCTGGCCGGGCGGACCCAAGGGATGGTGCTGGGCGAGTACACCCTGCTGTACCCCATCGGCAGCGGCGGTATGGGCCAGGTCTTCAAGGCCGTCCACGCAAGGCTCAAACGCCCCGTCGCCCTCAAAACGCTCAACCCCAG
>CAYFZZ010000003.1:0-4876 GCA_964347545.1 uncultured Planctomycetaceae bacterium
GAACCGTGAGCTGGGGGGTGATCGATCTGGCCGAACGCGGCTGGCTGCCCGATGCGGCCATCCGCTGGGGGATCCGCCGGCTGTTGCGACGGCGGCTGGCCGAGGAAGGTCGGAGGCAGCGGGGGGAGGCTGAGCGGGAGCGGGAGCGGTTCATCGCTCAGCTGGTCCGCAGCCCGCTGTGCGAGGCGGCAGCGGCGGCCAACCAGCAGCACTACGAGGTGCCGGCCGAATTCTTCCAGCTGTGCCTGGGAGCCAGGCTGAAATACAGCTGCTGCCTGTTTGACCCGCCCGATCTGTCGCTGGACCAGGCCGAAGAGGCCATGTTGCGGCTGACCTGCCGGCGGGCCGATCTGGCGGACGGGATGGAGATTCTCGAGCTGGGTTGCGGCTGGGGTTCACTCTCGTTGTGGATGGCCCAGCAATACCCGGCCGCTCGGGTGACGGCCGTCTCCAATTCGCTCGGCCAGCAAGAGTTTATCCGCCAGCGGTGCCGCGAGTTGCAGGTGGCGAACCTGGAAGTCATCCGAGCGGACATGGCCGATTTTCACACCCCGCGGCAATTCGACCGCGTGTTGTCGGTCGAGATGTTCGAACACATGCGGAATTACGAACAGCTGATGGAGCGGATTGCGGGTTGGTTAACGCCCTCAGGTAAATTGTTCGTGCACGTGTTCTGTCACGCCAAGTTCGCTTACCTCTTCCAGACCGAGGGCCAGGCCAACTGGATGGGGCGGCATTTCTTTACCGGGGGGATGATGCCGTCGGTCGACCTTTTGCCCCGGTTCCAGCGGGATCTGCAGCTGGAGGACCAGTGGCAGGTCAACGGTCGGCACTACGCCCAAACGGCCGAAGCCTGGCTGAAGAACCTCGACGCGCGGCGGGGGGAAATCGAGCGGATCTTTGCCGCTGAGCTGCCCCTCGCCGAGGCTGGTCTGCAGGTCCAGCGGTGGCGGATGTTTTTCATGGCCTGCGGCGAGCTGTTCCGCTTTGACGAGGGCCGACAGTGGCTGGTGGCCCACTATCGCTTTGGGCGGCGGTGAGCCGCTTGGGACGGGGCGGCCCCGCGGTCCCGGTTTCCCCCTCCCCCGCCAGCCCCCCGCCGCTGGGCGGGGCGATTTGACAGGACGGCTTGGTCAGCACCAGTTGGGAGACGTTAATAGCCCCTTCCCGGAAGCCCCCCTCGCAGTAACAGAAGTAAAACTCCCACGTCCGCAGAAACGGGTCGTCAAAGCCCAGCTGGTGCAGCTGGGGGCGTTGAGCGAGAAACCGATCGCGCCAGTGGGCGAGCGTCAATGCGTAGTGCGGACCGAAATCTTCCCGGTGCCCCAGCCGCAAATCGCTGGCCCGCCGCACCGACAATCGGATGTGGTGCATCGACGGCAGGCAGCCGCCCGGAAAGATATACCGCTGGATGAAATCGACGCCCCGCCGGTACTGGTCGTAGCGGTCGTCGGCAATCGTGATCGCTTGCAGCAGCATCATCCCGTCCCGCTTGAGGTGCCTGGCGCAAACACGAAAAAACTGGTCCAGGTACTCGTGGCCCACCGCTTCGATCATCTCCACCGACACCAGCTTGTCGTACTCCCCAGACAGGTCCCGGTAATCGCGCAACAGGACCTGGACGCGGTCAGCCAGGCCCGCCTGCTGGATCCGCTGGCGGGCCAGTTCGTACTGAGCTTGGGAGATCGTGGTCGTCGTCACGCGGCACCCGTGGTGGCGGGCGGCGTGGAGGGCAAAACCGCCCCAGCCGGAACCGATCTCCAGCACGTGATCGGCGGCGGACAGTTGCAGCTTGCGACAGATCAGTTCGTTCTTGGCCCGCGCCGCCTCGGCCAGGCTGTCGGCCGGGGTGGTGAACACCCCCGCGGAATAGCTGAGCGTCTCGTCTAAAAACAAGCCAAAGAACTCGTTGCCCAGATCGTAATGATCGGCAATGTTCTGCCGGCTGCCCGCTCGCGAATTGCGACGCAACAAGAAACCGCCCCGGTGGATCAGCCGGCGGGGGAGGCCGAAGACCGTGTTCAGGCCCCGGGCCAGTTCCCGATTGCGACTGAACAAGCGGACGAGGCGGGTCAGGTTGGAACTGGTCCAATAGCCCCGCTGATACGCCTCCACGGCACCCAGGATGCCGCCGAAGACCAGGCAGCGATAAAACCGCGGGTCGCGAACCACCAGGTCGGCTTGCAGGCCCGCCGCGGTGACGGTGCCCAGTTCGTGCGGGCCCAGCGGATCGGAGATGACTAACCGGCCATGCCGCAGCCGGCTCAGCCGCCGCAGCGTCAGACGACGCCAGAGGCGGTGGCGGAGGGGGAGGGATCGCGAGGTCGGCTGTTGTCGAACGGAACGGGAGAGGAAAGAGATCATTTCAGCAGGGGGACCTCGGGTGGATGATCCGCGGCCAGAGCATGCCGCGGATGCGGACAAAACGGGATGTTTTTCAGCCACAGACGCAGGGCTTGCAAATAGATGGCCGTCACCACGCGGGCGGACATCCAGGGATAGTGCAGCAGGGTGCGACGCAGCGTGCCGCGCGATAGCGGCCGGCGGTGCAGGGAAAGCGCGGCGTCAAACGCTCGCTCTCCCGCTCGGTAATTGGCGATCTTCACCTCCAACTGCTCGCCCGGGCGGCTCAACTGCCACTGGTATTCGTAATCCATCTCTAAAAACGGCGAGACGTGAAGTTCCTTCGGCGTGCAGAATCGCAAGCGTTCGGCGTCGTCGCTGACCCGATTCAGGTCGCTCAACACATAACAATGCCGTTCGCGCCAGGGAGTATTGACCACCTCGGCCACGACGGCCGTCAGGGCACCGTGGGTGTCGAAGCAGTAGAAGAGGCTGAGCGGTGCCATGTAGTAACCAAAGTGCCGCAGGTGCGTCAGCAGGCGGATCGGACCGCTCGGCCGCCAGCCGGTTTCCGCCTCGACCCGATCCCGCACCGCCGTCTGCAGGTCCTGATCGGGGTCGCCAAAATGATCGCCGCGCCAGAACGTCGCCGGGGCAAACCGCCGCGCGGACAGATAGCCACCCGGGCCCACCACCGCCGACAGCTCGTCCAGATCCAAATAGATCAGGAAGACGCCGTAGGCGAAACGGTGGTCGGCCGGCTGGAACCGGCGGTGCCGGACACGACCTTCGTAAATGCAGCTCTGCATGAATCCCAATCATCCTTGCCAAACGACCTGGCAACCGCCAAGGCACTGTTCACCCCGTCCTCGTGAAACCCGTATCCCCAGTAAGCGCCGCAAAAATGCGTGCGGCGGTGGCCGCTGATCTGGGCGTGGCGGCGCTGAGCGGCCAGGGTGGCGGGACCAAAGACCGGATGGTGATACGTCATCCGACCCAAGACCTGTGCCGGCGCGGGAGGGCGCACCGGGTTCAACGTGACACAAATCGGCACGGGCGAGTCGAGGCCCTGCAGGCGGCTCAGGTCGTAGGTCACCGAGACCGGCCGAGCCGGATCGGGGGAAACGTGATAGTTCCAGCTGGCCCACGCCCGCCGCCGCACGGGCAATAGCGCCCGGTCGGTGTGCAGGATCGCCTGGTTCTCCTGGTAAGGAAAAGCCCCCAAAATCTCCCGCTCGCGCTCGTCCGCGTCGGCCAGGATCTGCAGGGTCTGGTCGGCGTGGGTCGCCATCACCACCTGATCAAAAATTTCCAGCTCGCCCCCAGCCGTGGTCACCACCACGTGTTGGGGCCCCCGTTGTACCGAGCGGACGGGGCAATTCAGCCGGAGGCGATCGGCCAGCGGTGCCAGTAACCTGGCGACATACGACCTGGCCCCACCCACGATCGTCCGCCACTGCGGCCGATCCCGGAACTGCAGCAGCCCGTGATTGTGAAAGAACCGCACGATAAAGGTGGCGGGAAACTCCAGCAACCGGTCGGCCCGCGCCGACCAGATGGCGGCTCCCATGGGAACCAGGTATTGATCGACGAAATGCCGGCCAAACCCGTGCCGTTGCAGAAAATCCCCCAGGCGGACGTCTGCTTCCGTTCCGTCAATAAAGCCCACCGCCTCGCGATTGAAACGCACCACGTCGCGTAACATCCGATAGAAGGAGGGGCGGAGGAGGTTGGTTCGCTGAGCGAACAGGCCGTTCAGCGAGCTGCCCTGGTACTCCAGGCCGGTCCGGTCGCATCGCACGCTGAAACTCATGTCGCTGGCCCGCGTGGGCACGTCCAGCAACTCCAGCAGCCGAAAAAAGTTGGGGTAGGTGCGGTGATTGCAGACCATGAACCCCGTGTCGACGTGGTACGCGCGGCCGCCAAGCTGGATCTGCTGAGTGTGCGTGTGCCCCCCGGCGTAAGAGGCCGCCTCGAACAGGTGCACCTCGTGCTCGGCCGCCAACAGCCTTGCCACCAGGTTGCCGCTGATGCCGGTACCGATAATGGCCATCTTCATGAAGGGTCGTACCGGTCGGGGGCGGTTGAGCACCTGGGGTGGGGCGTGGGGCTTTCAGGCCGCGGATAAACCTGGGGCGGAGCCAGCGGCGGGGATCGACCGCGATTTCCGTTCCCAGGCCATCGCCGCGTCACCCGCTATTCCAAACGGTTATAGCAACGTGGGCCGGAGAGACAAGTGTGGCGGCGGCGGGTCGCTGGCAAGCGAGGCAAGCTGCGGATGTTTCGCCTGCTCGACGTGTTGCGGACTGCCCTAGGGCCGCCAGCGGTAGGCTGCCAGCGCGTTCAGCTCGCGGACCACCAGCTGGTCGCCGCTGACTGCCAGGTGAGCCCAGGTGGGGTCCTCGCTGATGTGCCGCGAGTCGAGCAGCTCGAATTTTTCCGGATTGGCTCGAATCAGCAGCAGGTCTCCCCGTTCGTCCAGCGCCAGGATGCGGTCCCCCTGTGCGACCAGGCTCCAATACTTCCCGTAAGG
>CAYFZZ010000004.1:0-3647 GCA_964347545.1 uncultured Planctomycetaceae bacterium
GCATCTCGCATCTCGCATCTCGCATCTCGCATCTCGCATCTCGCATCTCGCATCTCGCATCTCGCATCTCGCATCGGAGAGGTCGACCCGGCTGGCGGGTGGCAGCCGACCTGCGACCGGTGCCTCCCGAGCGCAGACCCCGCCACGCCGTTGCCGGGCGGCTTTTCTGGTATGCTACCCACCAGCGGGATCAGCCCGTTTGCCCGCCGCGCGGGCTGCTATCGCTCGATACCCCCCCTCGGAGGTCCCTCCGCCATGCTGTCGGTGACGGTTCAGGGTGACGTGTTCCAGGTCGTCCAGCGAGGCGCGGGAGACCCTCTGCTGCTGGTCCACGGCTTTCCCCTCAACCATGCGATGTGGGAAGCCCAGATCGACCATTTTGCGGCCACCCATCTGGTGATCGCGCCAGACCTCCGTGGCTTTGGCCACAGCGTGGTCACGCCCGGCACCGTCACCATGGAACAGCACGCCGACGATCTGGCCCGCCTCTTGGAGGCCTTGGATGTCCGGGAGCCGGTCGTCCTCTGCGGCTTGTCCATGGGCGGCTATATCGCCTGGCAGTTCTGGCGGAAGTATGCCGACCGCCTGGCGGGGCTGATCTTGTGCGACACTCGGGCCGCGGCCGATAGCCCGCCGGTGCGCGCGGGCCGGCTGGAGATGGCCCGCCGCGTGATGGTCGAAGGGGTCGCGTTTGTGGCGGCGGGGATGGTACCCAAGCTGGTCGGACCGGCCACGCTGGCCGGACAGCCCCAAATCGTCAACGCGATCCGGCAGATGATCCTGGACACCGACCCCCGCACCATCGCCGCCGCTCAACGCGGCATGGCCCAACGTGGCGACATGACCGCCAGCCTGCCCGAAATTTCGCTCCCCACCCTGGTCCTCGTGGGGCAACACGATGGCATCTCGACCCCGGACGAAGTGCGGCAGATCGCGGCCGCCCTGCCCCACGGCCGATTCATCCAGATCCCGGAGGCGGGGCACCTGGCGCCGCTGGAGAACCCGGCGGCCGTCAACGCGGCGGTGGAGGAGTTTTTGAGCGGTCTGGCTGAGTAGCCATTCGGGGAGCGCGGCTCGTGAAGAGGGCAGTCCCCCAGCGAGATGACTCCGAGCGGGTGACCACGAAGAGCACGAAGAGCACGAAGGGAAAGGTGGATGATCTGGTCAGGCCCGCCGACCCTTGGAGGGGAAGTCGTCGAGCGCCGATTGGGCCAGAGGCCGCCTGTAGGCGGAACGACGAACAAGTCCGCGCGGCGAAAACCCCCGGCGATCCTTGGGAACCGGCCCGGCGTCCCTAAGGGATTTCGAAGACCGACTGCGTCTTGACGATGGCGTAATCGTCAGGAAAGGTGTGGAAGGCCTGGACCCGCAGGGTGCGGATGCGAGTTTCGATGTTGATGTAGCTGATCGCGCCCAGGGCCACGCGGCCGCTGGAGTCGAAGCGGTACAGCATCCCCTCGGTTTCCCCGTCGCAGAACAGTTCGTGCTGATAATTCCAAAAGACTTCGGGGGCCACCCGTTCCAGCTGGACGCCCACCAGATAGTTCGCCCCACCGCGGGTCCGCACCCGGTCATTCCGCTCGCCATCCAACCGGTACTTCAGCAGCCGCCGTTTTTGGGGGAGCGGCGTGGAAGCGCTGGTGGCGACCTCGGTCAAGACCAACCCCTCATAGCGCCAGGTCACGATGTGGCCGGCACTGGTGATATCCACGCGAGCTTCGTAATTGCCGCGGCTGACCGTCCGCGAACTGTAGACCTCGAACAGCTCGGGATGCAGGGGTCGCCCGTACAACTGAAATACCAGCTCGGTGACTTTGGGTCGGACGCTAAGCACAATCAAAGCCTGGGGTGAACGGTCCATGCGGGCCGTGGGGTGGCCCACCGATTTCTGTTATTATAAACTCACGAGCAAAAACGGAGGAAGAGCGTTCACAGATTTTTGCAGGGTAAAAAAATTAGGACTTGACAAGCGGCAAGTTTTTCATCTCACCTGCCGTCCCCCTAGGCGGACATGCTGGCGAAGATGTCATACAAGGCGTGGGTTCCCGCGGCAATCCCGAAACCTCGATAGATGAACAGCAGAGCAAAAAAGCCGCCTGCTACGAAGCGAAACAGGAACGAGTACAGTTGGTAGGGCTCGCCGTGCGGCCCCACATAATGCGCGGCCGCGAACAGGAGGCTGGTCAAGACCACCGCCACGCCGACCTGAGTCCGTCGCACGGCGACCAGGCAGCCGATGGCTGCCATCACCAGGGGGACCAGCATCAAGCGAAAGAGGAGTTCTTCGTAAAGGCCGGCCCCGAAGTAGCGGACCAGGTGGCTGGCATACGCGGTGGCCGAACCGCCCGCGGCCAGCTGGCAGACCGGGGCCTGGCCGCCCAGGGCCAACAGGCGGGCCTGCAAGTCGGCCACGACCAGCAACAACACGGCCAGGGCCGCCGATTCGACCGCCATCCCCCCCAACACGCCGCGGGAAACCCGCCAAGGCTGCCGGCTGGTGTGGTGCCAGCCCAGCAGGATGGCGATCGTCAACAGGGGCAGCAGGAGGAAGCCTCCAAAGCCCAACAGGCCGAGCAGCTGCTGCATCCAGACATCGGCCCCGTTCCGCACCCCGGCGGGGCCCAGCCACAACACGCCCCCTTCGTACAGCACCAGCAGTGGCAGCACAAAGAACAAGCTGGTCAGCGGCCGGCGTGAGTGCTGCCAGTAGTCTCCGGCGCGGATCACGGTCCCGGCCGCCTGGCGGTCCAGCTGTGCGATCATGGTCCACAAACTCCTCAGCGTTGATCCCAGGGTCCTCCTTTTCATTTTTCGACCACCCGGAAGGTTCGGCTTAAGCCGCTCGCCATCGCACCACCCCGCCGCTAAACTTGGGACTGGCCCGGGTTGCCCCGCAATAGCTCAAGCCCGCATGACCGCTACACTCGATGAAGTCTACAGCCGTCTGCATGCCGCCTACGGTCCCCAGGGCTGGTGGCCAGGCGATTCCCCCTTCGAAGTCATGGTGGGCGCCGTGCTGGTCCAGAATACCGCCTGGAAAAATGTCGAACGGGCGATCGACAACCTCCGCCAGGCCTGCCTGCTGACGCCCCACACGCTGTACCAGCTGCCGGTGGAGGAACTGCAGGAACTGATCCGGCCCGCCGGCTACTTCCGCATCAAAGCGCGGCGGCTGCGGAACCTGCTGGACTACCTGTTCCAACAACACGCAGGCTCGCTGGAACAGATGTTCTCCCTCGATACGGACACCCTGCGAGAGGCGCTGCTGCAAATCAACGGGATCGGCCCGGAAACGGCCGATTCCATCCTCCTCTACGCCGCGGAAAAACCGGTGTTTGTCGTCGACGCCTACACCAACCGGGTGCTGAAACGACATGGCTGGATGGACTACGACGCCGATTACCACCAGATCCAGGAGCACTTCCAAGCAAGCCTGGAGACCGACACGGCGTTGTACAACGAATTTCACGCCCTGCTGGTCCGCGTGGGACACCTCCACTGCCGCAAAACGCCCCACTGCGACCAGTGCCCCCTGGCCGACCTGTTGCCGGAAGGTAGCATCCGCGAGCCGCCGGAGGATTAGCCACGCGTGTGGTCGGCGGGCCCCAAGATCGGGCTTGGTAACCAGCACGTGGCCGGCAACCAGC
>CAYFZZ010000005.1:0-3180 GCA_964347545.1 uncultured Planctomycetaceae bacterium
CCAGGCGGAAAAAGGACAGGCATGATCAGCCCCCGTGGCGCGGGGTTATGCCTGTCCTTTTTTATGGCTATTTCTGGATCAGCTTGCTCTGGATCGCCGCCGGGCTGGGGACTTTGACGTTCCAGGCCAGGCCAAGCTTTTCCAGGGCCAGAATGGTCAGCCAGCTGATGTCGAACTGCCACCACCACAGGCCGTGGCGGGCCGAGGTGGGGAAGGCGTGGTGATTGTTGTGCCAGCCTTCGCCGAATCCCAAGAGGGCGCAGATCAGGTTGTTGGTCGAGCGGTCGTTGGAGCGGAAGGGGGTGCCGCCAAAGATGTGACACACGGAATTGATCGACCAGGTGATGTGGTGCCCGACAAAGATGCGGACCAGACCCCCCCACAGCAGCCCCAAAAAGGCCCCTTCCCAGCTGAAGGTGATCAACCAGCCGATGCCGGTGGGGATGGCGAGGCTGAGCAGCACCCACAGGTAGTACATGCGATCGACGCCGACCAGCAACCGGTCGCGCAACAAATCGGGCACGTACCGTTTCAAGTCGGGTTGCGACCAGAAGGTGGTCAACAGCCACCCGCAGTGACCGTACCAGAATCCTTGGATGCTGTTCCACAGCCCGGTGCCGTGCAGGTGGGGCGAATGGGGATCGCCCAGGCGGTCGGAAAGTTCGTGATGACGGCGATGGACGGCACACCAGACCAAGGGCGACCCTTCCACGCTGAGGGCACCCATCATCATCAGCAGAGCTCGGATGGGGCGGTAGGTTTCGAACGAGTTGTGGGTCAGCAGGCGATGGAAGCCGATGGTGACACCCATCCCCGAGATCATCCAGGTGATTACCAGCAGAGCCAGGTAGGGCCAGCCCATCCAGCCCACGGTCCAGCAGTAGTAGATGCCGACCAGCAACCCCACGAAGGGGGCCACGATGGCGGTCAGCATGATACTGCGATTGACGAAATCGGCCGGCTCGCTGACCGGCTGATCCCCCGGCACGGTGTGGCTGGTGTGGTCCGTCGAGCCGAGCGGACGCGCCGCGCCGGCCGCGGTGGGCTTGTGCCGCTGCCCGTCCGAGTCGGTAGGGATCTGACGAACCTGCTGGCCGGGTGGGCGGATAGAGGTACTCAAGGAATGTCACTCCTGCATGAAGGGGGGGAGGAACGGCCTGACATGCTACTGGCAAAAGAGTTGCCCGTCTATTCTGATCTTCGTCGTCCGGCCGCGGGAGGGGGAGGGAGCTGGAGCGGGCCCTTGCGGAGGACCCTGCCCAGGATGGTCTTCGGCAACCCGTTGTCTTCGGCAGTCGGCCAAACAGGTCGCCACAGGCAGCCTCGATGCTAGCAGTAGTGTACCCGGAATCGCGGGGGCCAGCTAGGGCCGTTGCCGTTCCATTTACGAGCGGTCCCGGCGCGCCGGGACTCGCCGCCGGCAACTTGGCATCGCCAATATCCGCAAAACCGGAGGCTAGCGCCTTGCCGCTCAGCATGATTCGGTCACTTTTGAAGGGTAGGCGGGCGCAGGCCTCGTCTTTTGGGGAGGGGGCCGCCTCGGCCGGGAGGGGGAGCAAGGGTGTCGAGCGTTGGGGGGGAGGGCTAGAATGAGGGCGTGTCTGCGGAGTTGACCCCCAGCAGCGGGTTTGGTGAAAGCTTGGCGACCGTCGGACGTCTCCAGCGGGGGCCGGCCCCTGGCCCGACCGCGATGCCCCCGATCTGGCTGGACGGCGAGATCGTCTTCTGCGGTTGTCCCGACTGCCGCGGCCCCATGTCGGTCCGCATGTGGTTGCGGCTGGCCGACTGTCTGCGGTGCGGTAGCTCGATCGAAATCTCTGACGAGATGTTCGAGGAGGTACAGCGGCTGCAGGCCGAGGCGGCGGGGTCGGCCGAGGCCGAGCCGGCCGAGCCGGCCGAGGCCGAGGGGCGGGCAGCCAAGTTGGCCGAGCGGCCAGTCGAGCCGCCGGTGGTGCGGCCCAGCTTTGTGCGGCGGCGGCCGGCCGCCGCGGTGCCGATCGGAGTCCGCCGCCAGATTCGCCATCTGGCCACGGTCGGCCGGGTGCGAGTGTGGTGGAAAAATTTTCTGGACGACCTGCCGGCCTGGCTGGTCAGCGCCGTGCTGCACCTGGCCCTGCTGCTGATCCTCTCCATGTTCGCCTGGGGCCTGCAGAGCGAAGAGGAACCTTTCATTACGCTCAGCACCGAAGTCGAGCGCGTGACCCGGGAAGGGGGCGATCGGTTAACGTTGCCCACCGACGAGGTCCGGTTTGATCTGCCGATCACGCCCAGCGAACTGCCGGCCACCCGCGAGGCGCGGATTCGCCTGGCCCAGGACGCAAGACAACTGCGGCTGGATCCCGACGTCCCCCTCCCCCACGCCGTGTCGACCCACGTCGTCAAGGACGCCATCCGCTCGGACGATCCGCACCGCCGCGGGCTGGCGGTCCGGGATCCCCGGGTGCGGGTCGAGATGGTCCGCCGCGAGGGGGGCACCACGCGGACCGAAGCGGCGGTGGCCCGCGGGTTGCGATGGATGGCTTTGCACCAGAACCAGGACGGCAGTTTCAGCCTGGACGGGTTCCCGCACGCCGGCTCATGCGAGGGCCGTTGTGGCGGAGCGGGGAAGATCCAAAGCGATCCGGGCGGTACCGCCCTGGCCCTCCTGCCCTTCCTGGGCAGCGGGCAGACGCACCTGGTGGGCAAATACCAGGCACAGGTCACCGCCGGGCTGAAGTACCTCTTGTCCATCCAGAAAGAAAACGGCGACCTGCGGGGCAATTCCCGCGGCAACTCGGGCATGTACGCTCACGGGCAAGCCGCGATCGTGCTGTGTGAAGCCTACAAGATGACCGGCGACGAACGGCTGCGCGATCCGGCTCAACGAGCAATCGATTTCCTCGTCGCCGCTCAACACCTCTCCGGCGGCTGGCGCTATGCTCCCGCTCGGGAAAATCCCCGACAAAGGCCCGACACCAGCGTGCTGGGATGGCAGGTCACGGCTCTGCACAGCGCTCGGGCCGCCTATCTGGAAGTCCCCTCCAGCGCCTTCCAGCTGGCCTCCTTCTATCTGGATGCCGCTCAGGCCGTGGTCACCGTCCCTACCGCGGCAGGCCGGCGGACCTACGGCAAGCAAGGTGGCCTGTACGCTTATCAGCCCGGCGGAAGCTTCCAGCGGACCATGACCGCCGAAGGCCTGCT
>CAYFZZ010000006.1:0-5286 GCA_964347545.1 uncultured Planctomycetaceae bacterium
CCACAGAAACCGTCCTGGCGCGCCACGACGGCTGTCCCCTTGTGCCCCCCCAAACCAAGGCAGATCTACGTCGAGCTTTGCTGATGCGAGGTGGACAGCCGCGGTATGCTGGCTTACACTGTGCGCAGCTCACTACCCCCATCCACGCTCAACGGGCCGCAGGCCGGTTCGTTCCCCTACCAGACGGCCTGCTGTGGGTATCATGTTCGCCGGCAAGATGAAAGTCTTTGGTTAAACGCACAAAGATGGTTGTGCCCGCTTCCCACGACGTTGGACGAGATGAAACGTTGAGCGATATCGAAGGCCAGGTGTAGCTGTGGGACTAAAAATCGTTCAATGGTTTTTGCTTGGTACGGGCATGTTCTCGATGCTCTTGGGGACCGCGGGCTTTTTCTTCGTCAGCAACGAAGAAAAGAAGTGGGTCGCCCGCAGGGAAATAGTAGAAAGGGGAGAAATATCGCCTGTGGAAGCCAAGGTCGTTGCAAAGCGGATCCGCAAAAGTTCTTCGGGCACAGGAACAAGCAAGACATTTTCCAGAAGATATCAGATTCAACTCGGAATTACCGCGGAAAAGTCGACGACAAGGACGGTAAATAAGGAAACCTACAATTCGATTGCAAAAGGGCAGACGTTCCAGGTGTACCCCGTCGATGGCGTCTATTTTATTCCGCAATTCGATGCACAGGATTACAGCTTTGTAAAGTGGTTCATCCTGCTGGGGTCATCTCTGCCATTGCTGGGCGGATTTCTGGTCTTGATCGTCAGAAAAATCATGGCCCGCTAGGGTGACCGCACCCGGGCGCTCTGCGAGCGAGGACTCGCAAACGGTAGCCGGGCTCTGCGAGCCCGAACTTGCATCCCCGCATCGGTCCCTCCACACGACAACCCCAAGGCCAGCGGGACAAACGGGTAGGCGCGTGTCGCCGCCAAGGCCGTCGCTGTGTGGGATACCAAAGGTTAAAAGGTCAATCCTGCCCTGACCCCCACGCTCTCCCCTTCACAAATCAACAATCATCAATCGACAATCATCAATCGATCGTGAGGCGCGATAAGGCAAGACAATTCCGGCGCACCACTGTAGCCGGCCTCTCTGAGGCCGGAAGATGCGGGCTTACAGAGCCCGCCTACAGGTCTTGAAAACAAAAATCTTTCTTCCCCAGCGGCTCAACCGGCTTCCCACGCTTGCTCGTATCACGAACAGCACACGCCTCATCCAGCCGCCGTTCTTTAAACCCGCGTACTGGCCATCCTTCCCATGATGCCTGTTTTTTTACTGTTCACTTTGGTGCGAATTTTCTCATTGCCTTCGTTGTCCGCTCAACGGAAAACGCTTCAGCATCGAAGGAGCCTAGCCACTCTACCAGCATTTCGTGCTGCGCGTGGTCGGGATCGGCAAGGGCATCGAGATGTTCAGCATAGCCCCAAGGCCCGCCAACATCTTCCGGTGGGCCAGCTCGTTCACCTTCCACGCACACCGGGTATTTCATCCCTTTCTCCAGGGGCGGATAACCCTCAAAAAGAATCTCGTGCCGCCATTCATCCCCAAAATCATAAACATACTGAAAGCGAAATTGTTTCCCGCTTTTTGGAAGAACGTCGCTCAGTCTGACTTCTGATTCATTGTTTATCTCATCACCAAAACCGAAGATGTCCTCCACAGGCGGGCCATATCGCTCGCCGTCAATGATAAACTCATGCAAGTGGCAATCCTCCCAGCCGATGGCGGTCTGGATGTGCTGATGCAGATCACCCAACGTGCAATCTTTGATTCGTATCCTTCGCCAGATCGTCGGCCTGATGTCAATCAACGAAATCTTCAGTTGGATTAATAGGTCGGATGTGCTGGATGGACGCCGCCGTTGCTTTGGCGGTTCGATGCCGAATTCCTCCAGTTGAATTTCTTGAAGAATGTCGTCAACTTTTTTCTGGACGGCGACTAATCGCTGCTTATGGGGGCTGGGAGCATAGTAGGCGGCTTGGCCGACCTCGTTCTGCAGCTGATCCAGTTCTTTCTTGGTGAACTCGATGATTTGTTTGTCATCCCCAGCCGCTTTGAGGTTCCGCTTGATCGCCGCTTTCAGCCGGGTGTAACGGACAAGCGAAGCCTGTTGAAGCGGGGTGATCTTGACGGGAAACGTCGCCGATGTCGGCGTCTTCGACTTCAGCCGGAACGAGACGGTTGCCGGTTCTTTGCCCGAAGAGACATCGGTCATCCCTTTGGTCCGCTTTTGCCGGGCGTGTTCGGGCGTGATATCACTCGGTTCGTCGGTGTAGCTATCCAGCAACTTTTGGCACTTGTCACAAACTTTGTCCAGCTTGCGGCCAAGCTTCTTGTCTTCGGTGCGTTTGGCTGCGGCGGCGACGTGGCCAGCGAAATCGGCCACGTCGTCCAGCGTCATCATCACCGGCTTGCCCGCCGGTGTTTTCTGAATGATCTGTTCGTATTGCCGGTCGAGGCACATCAGGCCTTCGAAGATGGCCTTGGTCTCGGTCGGCGTGAGCTTGAGGGGGACTTTTTCGCTGGGTCGGATACGTTTCATCAAAGGCATGATGTGGCCTCCGTGCTGGAGTAGAATCTGGCGATATTCTACCGATCTTGAACAGCGACAGGTAGTTGCAGAATTCCTTATTTGCCGCTGAATTGGAAATCCGCACACACAGCGAAGGGGTTCTTGTCCCCTTCGCCCACCCCCCAGCCTCTTCCCTTCACAAATCAACAATCAACAATCAACAATCATCAATCGATCGTAAGCACCCATGAGGCAAGACAATTCCGGCCCCACCCTGTAGCCGGCCTCTGCACCCTCTAGCCAGCCTCCCCACCCTCTAGCCAGCCTCTGCCCCCTGTAGCCGGCCTCTCTGAGGCCGGAACCTGCAATAGGTACCTGTTCCCAATTGCCCCTCTCGTCGGGAAAGCCCCGTGGCCTCATCCCAGTTCCTCGTGATACCTGGACTGCATCGCTTCCTTTTCGTGGGCTTTGATAAAGGGCACATCAAACCATTTCGCAAGCGTGCGGCCCAGCCAGTCTGCCGTATCAAATTCGATTTCTTTCGGCAGCAGCCTGACTGCCTGATTCGGCAGTATTGCCTCCAGTCCCCAATATCGGTGCTCCCGTCCGTCCCTGACATGGATGAGCTCCGTCAGCTCAAAACACTTCAAGTCCATACTAAAAATCATCCTGGATGACAAAGGAAAAACCAGCTTCTTCTGTATCTGCAGGAATTGGTCGCTGGCAATAAATAGGGTACGCCCACCCAGGTTCCACAGGATCTGCCAAACGAAATAGCCCACAAGGCCAATGCCTAGGATCAGACCCAGGGCAATTAGCCACACATGCACTGGAAATTCTTTCACCTGCTCCAGATTTCGATAAGCGTAGAACAGGATCGCGAGCGGAACGATTACGAAAAGAATAGATGGCAAGAATCGCCTGCGCGCCGGTTTCCTTTGGTCGCGTGGTTCGGCATGGCGGCGGCGAGCACGCTGTGCCATGGCCTTTCCTTGCGCATGGATTCCGAAAACGATGGAAAGGACGACACCTAGCAAAGCCGCCCAGTGAAGAAGTGGAAATGGTCGAATCTCGTCGAAGTAAGTCAAAGCAAAATAAAGAGGTATTCCGCCAAAGACCGCTCCGAAGATCAGGTAGATCACAGTCATCGTGATTTTTTCCCCCAGCCCGACTGACGCCAGGTAGTGGATGACCAGCTCGCCTGAGGAACTCGACGACATCAACCGGCAATTACGGGGAAGCTGCTGTTCATTAAGGCTTGTGAAAGCTCTTGATCCAAAATTAGAAACTGTCTGACGCTTAGACTCTGCTCCTTCAAGCAATTCGGCCAAGGTGTCCCGCAACCAGTTTGCGTCTGTTTCTTCCAGCAAGCCGCTCAGGGTCATCGTCGTTTCCTCGCCCGCGGTACCTGACAGATGAGCGATGACGTAACCTTCCGGCGAAACGGAAAGACGCTGGACATCCTGCGGCCTGAAGATGCATTCATCATCATCGACGCTGAGCAGCCGTTCCTGGGTAAACTCGATTTGGTTTGCACGGATTGTCAGCTGCCACGGCAAGGATGCGAGACGATCTGCGACAGATTTAGGCGGCGACGTAATCGTTGCGAATTTCTCCCTGAGGGCTTCCTGGCTGGCGCTTCGGGATGCCCCCGAAAACTGCACCCCATCAGGATGGTGCTCGACGGTAATGGCGCTATTGGGCGGAGGTGAGCCGATGTTATGAAAATTCATTTCAGGGTAACTTTCCGCAAGAGGCCCAAGTCGGTCTGCCGCTGGGACGAAAAGCGATGCGGAGTTCGCGCGAGCGAGATGTTCTCACCACAAGGATATGCGTTTCCCTCAATCGGCCACATGTCGTGCGGCGACCTTTCGCTTTTGCTCATCGAGATCGTCGGTTCCGTGTTCTCACCTTTCGATTTTAATTCTGCCGTAAACGTGCCGGCGACAAAATGGTGGGCATCATCTGGCAGACGCAGATCGATGGTGCCGGGACAGGTGTCGTCCTTGGCCGCCACGAATCCCCGGCCTGCAGGAGCGGCCTTCTTCGGCCAGAGCCAGCGGATACTCACCCCGATACCTGACAAGATTACAAGGTAGGGACGATCCGGTTCAAGCACACGGCCCACCGCCCGGCCGTATCTCTTCCGTGCATTGCTGTAGCCGGCCTCTCTGAGGCCGGAATCTGCACCCATGCCGAAAATCTACCCGTCCGCTTTTGCCGCCCGTCCCCCCAGCCTGTTCACTTCAAAAATCAACAATCAACAATCGACAATCATCAATCGATCGTGAAAGCCGATAACGCAAGACAATTCCAGCATCGCCCTCTAGCCGGCCCCGCCCTGTAGCCGGCCTCTCTGAGGCCGGAATCTGCACCCATGCCGAAAATCTACCTACCCCCTTTGGCCCCGCCTGAATTACCGGTAGTTTGAGCGTCTGGCAGGGATTAAAATCGCGGTAACCCCTTAGCCGATTGCAGTAACTGGTTGTCGTCGCACCCCATGCCTTTTCGGTTCCATCCTCATAGCCCCGTGCTTTAGCGCGGGGTCGAGGTCGCGTAAAAAAAATGTGTCGAGCCCCGTTTAGGGGGCTTCCCGCTGCCTGGCTTTAGCCCTGGCTGACTGGCGGCGGAACAACACTCAACAAACAGCCCCACGCGCGATCGCCAGGGCTGAAGCCGCAACGATCAGAAGGCCCGTAAACGGGCCTTCCCGTTGGGGTGCTGAGCATCATCACCCCGGCATAAATGCCGGGGCTAATACAAACCGCGGTGCCCT
>CAYFZZ010000007.1:0-3574 GCA_964347545.1 uncultured Planctomycetaceae bacterium
CCAGTCATCCAGGGCTAAAGCCAGGCAGCGGGAAGCCCCGTAAACGGGGCTCGACACATTTTTTTACGCGACCTCGACCCCGTGCTAAAGCACGGGGCTATGAGGATGGAACCGAAAAGACCTAGGGTGCGACGACAACCAGTCACTGCAATCGGCTAAGGTGTTACGGGAGGATGAAACGCTAGGTAAATAATATGAATAAATCAAATCGAAGAAGTTTTTTAGCAACGACCTCCATCGGCGCCGCCTCCCTTGCGGCAGGAGGCTTTTCTGCATCCATCTATGCCGAAGATGGAAATTCCGCAGAGATCAGTAAATCCGTGTTGAAGAAAATGGAACTGTTCTTCCTTGGCACGGGCGCTGCCGATTGGCCCCGCAGGTATCCCCCTCTGAAAAAGAAGCTTGCCAAAGGAGAGGTGCGGGGCATGTCCTCCATGCTGGTGAACGGACATATTCTGATTGATTGTGGTCCGACCGTTCTCGACGTCATGAAGCGGTATCAGGCAAACCCTGCAGAAATTACCGATCTTTTGCTGACCCATACCCATGCGGACCATTTCCACCCGGACTCCATCCTTGCCATAGCTGACTCAAGGGATGCTGAGCTTGGGCCTTTACGATTCTGGGGAGACCCGGAAGCGCTCAAACTGATGCCGGACTCAGATCGAATTGAGAAGCGTCCAGTCGAGATTGGCAAAACGTTCAAGGTGCATGGGTTCGAAATGACCGGGCTCGAGGCCAATCACCGGGTTGCGGCATCGAAGGAAAAATGCCTGATCTACTTTATTGAGGGAGCTTTGAAGAGCGTTCTCTACGCCACGGACACTTCCTGGTTGCTGACAGACACATGGCAATATCTTCAGGGGAAGAAACTCGATGCCCTCATCTGGGATGCGACGGTAGGCGAGAGCAAGGGTGACCCTCGAATTTTCTCACATAACGATCTGACCATGATCCGCCACATGAATCAGACTCTCAAGAACAGGAAGATCATCAAGCCGGAAACAAAAGTCATTCTCACCCACATGGCAAGAACGCTGCATCCGCCCCATGCGCAACTGGAGAAGAAATTACTGCCGGAAGGTTTGGTCCCTGCCTATGACGGCATGTCCGTAGTACTGAACTAACAGGCTTGAGCAGAATAGAGCTTCCAACAAAGCCTTGCACAGCGACGCGGTAAACCGCGCGCGTGAACGACGACGTTCCACACCCGCCTCATATTACCCCCTCCATCCCCCGCCGCCACCGGACCAGGCGGTGCCAACGGGCCACACTGGGGGGTGGCAATGTTCCTTTTGTGAACCCGATTCATGCCGAACCTGTCCCAAAAAATAAAAGTCGGTTAGCAATTTGACTAGAGTGAATGCATGAAATAAAAAAAAGGTACCAGGTTACCGAATTGCAGGAGACGGAAGGGCACCGCGGTTTGTATTAGCCCCGGCATTTATGCCGGGGTGATGATGCCCAGCACCCCAACGGGAAGGCCCGTTTACGGGCCTTCTGATCGTTGCGGCTTCAGCCCTGGCGATCGCGCGTGGTGCTGTTTGTTGAGTGTTGTTCCGCCGCCCGTCATCCAGGGCTAAAGCCAGGCAGCGGGAAGCCCCCTAAACGGGGCTCGACACATTTTTTTACGCGACCTCGACCCCGTGCTAAAGCACGGGGCTATGAGGATGGAACCGAAAAGGCGTGGGGTGCGACGACAACCAATCACTGCAATCGGCTAAGGGGTTACCATTATTATTTCCTCGCAGAACGTCACGGACCAGGCGCACTTTGAAGCGTGACCTGCATCGGACTTGTTGAACAAGCTCTTGTTAATCCCCCGACCCCGATCGTTTTGCCGGGAGAAACCGCCACTGGCTGAAGCAGGCAGCCTGACCGCAAGGCCGGTGATGTTCATCGAGCAGATTCCACACCGTGCCGTCTTCGATCAAGAATCTTCGCCCGCTTTTTGAAATCCTTATGCCCTGGTAATGGCGTATGATCCCGTGCTCGTTGACCTCGGCCAGTAGCCGCGCGCGTTCATTACGGTGGACAGGCTGGGCCGAGAGGCGTGAAGGCATCCGGGTGCATTCATCCCAGGTTAATTCAAACAATCGCAGCGCGGTCTGGTTGGCATAGTTGAATACCGGGTCCGGGTCCGTGTTGTGTGAAACCAGCGCAAACGGTGCTTGAAACAAATAGCGCGCCGCCTCTTCATCGGTCAGGGCCGACCCGGCCAGGTCCGGTCCACCCCAGTATTTCAGGCTGTTGCGAAGAATGGAGGCGTGTCCCGCAAGGAACCCGTTCTCAGGGGAAGGGCAGCGGGGCGTCGTTCCGGATCCCGGGTACTTGTCACTCATAGAGCACATTCTGGAATTTTAAATCTCTCAGCCGCCATATCGGACACAACTGGACGCTTCACCCACGGTAAGTCGGATCGCAAGACTTGGACAATGGCTGATCCTGCAATCGGAGGCAGGTCATCTTATTTCTCTAAGTTTAAACTACCTGCTCACCGAGCGGCCGCTCTTCTTATACCTCTCAAGCGTTTCCGCCATCTCCTTCACGATCTGTGGATGAGACGATCCGAGGTGGCGACTTTCCTTGGGGTCCGCGTCCAGATCAAATAACTGTCCCGTTGGTTTGGGGACGAGTTTCCACCGTCCCTTGCGGATGGCGACATTGCCGCCAAGGTCGCGGTTGCCTACCCAGGGGTGCGCAGGGAGTTTAATCGTTTCCCCAGTGAGTAGTTTCAACATGGTCTTTCCGCGATTTGATCAACGCCGCAGCCTGCTCGAACATTTTCACATCATCGTGACCACGCGATTCATCGCCAGTATCAAACCCGGAATTCTGTGGCTGGCCAAGATGGGACTTGCCAGAGAACGCCGTCACGTATCCCACCTTTTTCAAGCGCTCAGGTTTCAAGCGCTCAGGCAGATTCTGCTCGGAACTTCGGTAGGGAGCAAAGGATCCTTGATTGAGTGCCACCACGCCGTGCTGCTGTGGGAAGAGGCCCGTCATCATGGACGCCCGGCTGGCAGTGCAAATAGGACTTGCGACATACGCTCGCTCACAGGCAACACCGCTTGCCGCAAGGGCATCAGGATGCGGGGTCTTGATTGTCGGATTGTTGTAGCCGATGGCACGGTACGTCTGGTCGTCAGTAAGGATGACAATGATGTTGGGTTTTTCTGACTGGGCGTATCCCTCCGGCAGGAAAGCAAGCGTACATTTGGCTACCAGGAGGGCTTTCAAAATGTTCGGTTTATTCACTGTGATTACTGGGTGAAGGCAACTCGGGGAATGATTGATCCCACTGCTCTGATGGCTTTTATTAAGTTCCGTCTATTCATTGTTCTTATTGCTTTGGATATTTTGTCGATGCGCGGCTGTTTGCCGCCATTCGCTTCCGTCTTGTTGGCATCCAGCTTCTCTCATTTTTCCTGATGGGGTAGCGTGAATGTTGCCACCACGGCGCGGTGGTCTGAGGGATAGGGGGTAACGACAATGTCAGCGTTCTCTTCGTTTTCGCCCACGATCTTGACTTCCGTCACCTTGAGGCCCTCGCCTTTGTAATAGACAAAGTCGA
>CAYFZZ010000008.1:0-12716 GCA_964347545.1 uncultured Planctomycetaceae bacterium
CGTTCCAGGGAAGCGATTTGTTTCCGCGTGTCGCGTGGCTTTGCCGTTTTTCCCTGGCGACGCGGCTTGTTCTGCGAGGACGATTTCGCGGCCCCGCCCGCGGGGGCCGTGCCGGGATCGTCGTCCACTTCCTTCTGCACGCGATAGAGGTACGTGTCGTAGTTGCCCGGATAGTGGGTCGCCTTGCCGTCCTTGATTTCGATCACCGAATTGGCCACGCGGTGTACGAAGTGCCGGTCGTGGCTGGTCAGGATCACCGTCCCCGGGTACTGGTTCAGGGCGTCGGCCAGGGCGTCGACCGTTTCCACGTCGAGGTGGTTGCCCGGTTCGTCCAGGACCAGCACGTTGTGGGGTGCCAGGAGGAGGCCGGCCAGGCACAGCCGAGCTCGTTCCCCGCCGCTCAGCACCGCGATCCGCTTCTGCACCAGGTCGCCCTGGAACAGAAAACTGCCGGCCACGTCCAGCACCGTTTGGGTGGTGGTGTCCGGACCGCGACAGCCTTCCAGGTAGTCCAGGATGGTCTGTTGAGAGGGGAGCGAGGTGTAGACGTGTTGAGCGTAGACGCCGATTTCGCAGCCGTAACCCCAGCGGACCTCGCCGGCCAGCGGCGGGAGGGAATTGACCAGGGTCCGCAAGATCGTGGTCTTACCCTGGCCGTTGTCCCCCACCACGATCGTGCATGTCCCGTGTTCGATCTCCAGGTCGATCTGGTCGGCCACGGTTTGCTGGGGGTATCCGATTGCCAGCTGGTGGCACCGCACGGCGGTACCGCGGCGGATGTTCCCTTGGGGGACGTGGAAGGCGACCGTTTTCTCGTCGCTTTCCAGCTCTAGCAGCTGTAACCGATCCAGCTGTTTTTTCTTGCTGCGGGCTTGCGAAGCGGTGTTGGCGTTGGCCCGATTCTTGTTGATGAACGTTTCCAGCTGTTTCCGCTTGGCCAGGGTGGCCGCATTCACCCGCCGATCGTGCTCCCGCCGCTCGGATTGGTGCTCGACATATTTCTCGATATCGGACGGAAACAGGGTCAGTTGGCCCCGCGACAGTTCCAGGGTGTGCGTGCAGGTGGCTTTCAGAAAGCCGCGGTCGTGAGAGACGATCACGACGCCGCCGGCAAAATGTTTCAAAAAATGTTCCAGCAGCAGCTGGGTCCGCAGGTCCAAGAAGTTGGTCGGCTCGTCCAACAGCAGCAGGTTTGGGTCGTGCAATAACAGAGCGGCCAGTTTGACCCGCGTCTGCCATCCGCCGGACAGCTCGGCGATGGGCTGGTCCAGTTGCGGTCCCTGCAGGGCAAATTCCGCCGCCACCTCGCCACACCGCCATGCGGGCTGGCCGCTGTCGCGGACCAGAAACTGCAGGACCGACTCGCCGGGTTGGAAGGGATCGTGTTGCCGCAGGTAGCCCAGCCGCAAACGGGGATGGCGGATCAGCTGGCCACTGTCCAGCTCTTCGTCCCCCACCAAAATCCGGCACAACGTCGATTTGCCGGCGCCGTTCCGACCCACCATGCCAATCTTGCAGCGGTCCGGCAGCGCCACCGAGGTGTGATCCAGCAGCAACTGGTCACTGTAGCGTTTGGATGCGTCTTTGATTTCCAGCAGCGTGGCCATCGGCGAGCGGGGGCGGGGGGCGGTAAGTGATCGGCGGCAGGTGGCGTCGAGGGGCGAGTGAATGTCCCCCCACTTTACACCGAAGCTCACCTGCCGGGCCAGACGAACCGCAGGGCCGGGGTCGCCAACCCCAGGAACCTTGATCCGTTAAAAAACCAGCCGCCTGAAGGCGGAACTACGAACAGGTTTGCTCAGCGGAAACCCCGGACCAGCCGCGAAGCGGCGACATGCGCCAGCCTGGGGCGCCAGCCCCAGGTATGCGCCGCAAAATAAAAATCGAGCCGCGAAGCGGCGGCATGCGCCAGCCTGGGGCGCCAGCCCCAGGTTTGCGATGCAAAATAAAAAACGAGTCGCGAAGCGACGGCATGCAACCGCCTGGGGCGCAAGCCCCAGGAACCCCTCGCAACGTCGCAACCTTGTTATCCTGCCCTGCGAAACACGCACCAGGGCGCTGAAAAAATCCTGGCACGCGTGTTTTTCCTAGCCCGTGGCGATACCTGCGAACTTCCCTGAAGCACGTGCCTTCAATATTCGTCGCAGGCGTAGTCGCAGGCCGGCAGGCGGCGGCAGGCTCGGGGCCCAAACCGCCAGGTCAGGCCGGCCCCCACCCAGTAGCTTTCCACCCCCACCGTGGTGAACGCCCCCAGTTGTTCTGCGTTTTCGAACATGAACCCGGCGAACATGTCGAAGTCGACGCCGGGCATGACGTCGCGCAGCCCGGCGCCCACGGTGACCCGGTGTCGATTGGCGACCGCGACGGTCCCCTGGACATACTGCAGAGCGGCCAAGGCACCGGGAGGGGTCACCCCCCCCGCCGAGTTGCCCGGGTTGGGGCTCAACGGGTTCTCGGCCAACGCGTAACCGGCTCGCAACCGCAGCCGCGAGTTGCAGGTGTACTGAGCACCCAGTTGAAGGACCCATTGGTTTTCGTAGAGCGCGTTGAACAGAGCGGCGTTTTCCCACTGCTTGTACAGCACGTCGACGGCCAGCAGGAGGCGGCCGTCCAGGAGTCCGCGGTGGGCAATGCCCAGCCCCAGATTGTCGGGCAGGCCGGCATTGACGTCCAAGGTCGGGCTGAAGCCGCCGCCCAGGTCCAACCGGATCGCGTCGTCAAAATTGAAGTTCTGGGTGGTGTGATAGGTCAGGCCCAGCGATGTGCAGGGATTCAGTTCGTAGTGGATCCCGACCGCACCTCGCAGTTGATAGTCGTACGCCGCCGCCCCGATCCCCACGAAGGGCGCGTCCAAGGTGGCACTGCCCAGGACCAGGTTGGCACCCACGGACATCCGATCGCTCACGTCGACGCCCAGCCCCACGCCGATCTCGAGGATCTGCATCAACACGCTGGTCCCGTTGCTTTCGGGAATGTTGCGCCAGTTCACTCCTGCACCGGCGCTGGACAGCAGCCCGATGGCAAACGTTCCCGGAATCCCGGCATCGCGCAGATCGTAGGCCACGGCGATGTTGCCCAACGCGCTCCCTTCGGCTTCGGATTTGCCCGCATAGGGCTCCACGTTGGGCAGCACGTCGCCGGTGTGAGCCATGTTAAACGTGGGTTCGCCCCAACCGCCGCCGAAGGTCAGCTGGGTGCCCAGGAACTGAGCGAGGGTGGCGGGGTTTCCGGCCAGGGCGGAGGGGACATCCTGGGGCTCGGCGAGGCTGGCCCCGGCCATACCGCCGGAGGCGGGCATCATCGTATTGTGCAGCTCGATGCCGAAAGACTGCCCGCGAGCCTGTGGGACACTGGCCGTCAGGCAGAACCCCACAAACAAGGGAAAGATTGCCACTATCCGGTACCGCACGCTCGCCTCCTTGCCCTGCGTGAAACGGGCTAGATTCGCTCAGGTTGTGGCCGCCCCCTCGAGGGCCACATCTGCCATGATCCCGCCTTTTGGCTCGTTCGTGTTTATCGTCAGATGCGTTGTAACGCGTACGACATGTGCTTTAAAGAAATGTTTGTACCGTTGAGGTAGACTTTTCGGGGTCAGGAATCGGCTCAACCCTTACAGTTTGACACGGCCGGCCTGGCCCTCGGTGGCGGCGGTCCGTTGCCGTGGTCCCGCCCGCTGGCCACCGGCCGCCCCCCGCGGCCCTCGCGGGCGGGGCAGGGTGGGGTCCGGCAGGTCGCTTGTCGCGGCATTTTACGGGGCGTACACTTGGCGGTACCCGGGGCCAGCCTGGCGGTCGAGGGGTCGTGGACGGGCAGGGGGGCTGGCCCCGGCAGAGCGGCCCTGCGGGGGAAAGTTGAGCACCGGGGGGAAGGTTTTCGGGCGATTAGCTCAGTTGGCTAGAGCGCCACGTTTACACCGTGGATGTCGGGGGTTCGAGTCCCTCATCGCCCACTGCAGTGGCGATCCAAAAAAGAAGCCTGGCACCTTTTTCTGTTGGCACCTTTTTCTGTAGCCGGGCTCTGTGAGCCCGGACTTGCATACCTGAATAGCTCCCCCAGATCAAAAAGAAGCCTGGCACCTTTTTTCTCCTTTTTTCTTTGGCACCTTTTTTCTTATGCCCGGTCTCGAAGCGTAAAGATTGACGCGCAGAATGGCGCTTGAGGGGTAGCCGTTACGGCAAGGAAAAGAGCAAACAAAAAGAAGCTTCTGCAAAGACGTCTGAAGCATCCTTTCAGCCCTACGGCAAAGCCGTTCGTCCCGCGAGCTACGCTCGTCAAAATTCGCTCGTAAGGCCACCCATTTGTCGCTCGACCGTCTCGTCCTCTGGATTCCTAACGCTTATTTTCGTACCCTGATTAATGGCGTAACCTCCCTTGCCCTCGTCGGGTCGCCGATGAAACGAAATGGCAAATCACCAGCAGAATGGGCCGTCTTCTCTTCGTCATCTAGAACACAAGATTCGGTCATACCTCGTTTTCTTTTCTACAAGGACCAGTTTTCGGTCTGGTGATCCAGTTTTGTAACACTTTACCCGTTTGCAAAAGCGGGGAAGACACCGCGGTTTTCGTTGCTTGCCAGACACGCCTCCGGCTCCCTTTCCCCATCCCGATCCCCGGCCCGCCGCGACGGTGCCGCCGGCAGGACGGGGGAGAGGGGACGGTTGGGGGCCAGACGTGAGACGGCATGGGCGACTTTGACCAAGATCCGCCCTTGGACTTACGCCTTGTCCTGGGCCATGAGGGCCAAGTGCGGCGGCGAGGACCAGGGGGGCACCGACAGCGCGATTGGGTGCGACAACAACCAGTTGCTGCAATCGGCCAAGGGGTTACCCATTTGTTAATTTGACGCTTCGACATGGTACTCAAAAGTATTTACAGGTAGTTCAAACATATCGCGGAAAAAACACGTTGCGCACGCACACGGCAAAATAAAGACAGAAGCAGATTTTAGCTGATAGGCGTTTTGACTTGCCGGCTTGCCCAGGTTGGCCCGCGACCGGCCAAGTGGCGGGCGGATCGGCTGCTCGGAAAAATTCCTCCGGTTGGGATGAGGGCAGAACCATGTGGAATCTTGTGGCAAGGTTGTTTGACACCGTAGGATTTCCCGCTCGCTGGTATTGTGGCGCGGCCTGGTCGGAAGAGAGGTGGCTTGGCTGGATTCACATCCTTTCCGATATCGCCACGTTCATGGCGTATTATGCCGTTCCGTGCGTCGTTGTTTATTTCGTCTATCGCCGCGGTAAATTCAAATTGCCGACCATCTTCTATGTGTTTCTCGGCCTCGTCTTCTTTTCCTGTGGGACCGTTCACTTGGTTGAAGCGGGGATCTTTTGGTGGCCCATTTATCGGTTTTCCGGTGTCACCAAATTGATTACGGCCATCGTTTCTTGCACGGGAGTCGTCGTATTGGTCAAGGTGTTGCCTACCGCGTTAGAACTGAAGAGCGGTAAGGAGTTCGAGCGTCAAGTGTCGGAACGCCAGCGGGCCGAAAGAGAGCGCGATCGTTTCTTTTCTGTTTCGCTGGATGGCTTGTGCATCGCCGGTCTTGACGGTTATTTCAAGCGGCTCAACCCGGCGTTCGAAAACATGCTGGGTTACCGTGCCGAAGAGATGCTGGCCGTGCCGTTCAACGAGTTTGTGCACCCGGATGACCGCGAGGCCACGACGACAGCGATGAACCAGTTAACGCGGGGCCACGATATAGTCCAATTCGAAAACCGGTACCGCTGCAAAGACGGCTCCTACAAGTGGCTTGCCTGGTCGACCCCGGCGCCACGTGAAGGTGATGATCTGTGGTGTGCCGTGGCGCGCGACGTCACGGAGCAAAAGCAGGCAGAGCAAGCATTGCGCGAAGCGAAGGAGGCAGCCGAAGCGGCGAGTTTGGCCAAAAGTCAGTTTGTGGCCAACATGAGCCATGAGATTCGCACACCGCTGAACGGTATCCTGGGCATGGCCGAACTGGCACTGGAGACGAAGCTGATGCCCGAACAGCGGGATTACTTGGAAACCATCCAACAGTCGGGCGATGCGCTACTGCTAATCATCAGTGACATTCTGGACTTCTCCAAAATCGAAGCCGGCAAGCTTGAGATCGAGTCCATCCCATTCAGGCTGCGTGACTCGCTGGAACAAACCTTACGCACGCTTGCCGGACGGGCCCATCACAAGGGCCTGGAGGTCGCCTATTACGTATCTCCCGGGGTACCGGATGTGATGGTAGGAGATGTGGCCCGCCTGAGGCAAATCCTTACGAATCTGATTGACAATGCAATCAAGTTCACCGATCGGGGCTCGATCGTTGTGCGGGTCGAGAGCGAGACGTCGCTGGAAAAAGTTTGCCGTTTGCACATTACCGTGAAAGATACGGGAATTGGCATTCCCGCCCAAAGGCAGGCAAAGATCTTTGAAGCTTTCTCCCAGGCAGACATGTCCACAACCCGTCAATTCGGCGGAACGGGACTCGGGCTGACCATCTGCTCGCAGCTGGTTGACCTGATGGGTGGCCGTATTTCGGTCGAAAGCGAAGTCAACCAAGGTACGGTATTTCATTTAGTTCTGCCGTTCCAGCTAGGCGATGACCGGCAGACGCCTGCCGACGAAAGTCTGCTGGAAACGTTGCGCGAACTGCCGATTTTGGTCGTCGATGACAATGCGACCCATCGAGAGATTCTGGGCGAAATGCTCAGCGACTGGGGTCTGCGACCGAGGATGGTGGCCAATGGTGCCCAGGCACTGCAGGAGTTGGAGGGGGCCAGCAGCCAGGGCAAACCGTTTCGCGTCGTATTGTGTGATCGCCAATTGCCGGAAATGGACGGCTTGATGCTCGCCCAGCGCATCAGGGAACATCCCGATCTGACGGAGACCGCGATGGTGATGATGACTTCCGGTTTTCGCGCCGAAGATCATGACCGATCCAAATCGTTGGGCATCTCGGCATTCTTGATGAAACCGGTACGGCAGTCACGGTTGTTGGACGCCATTGCTAAAACTGCCCGCAAATCTCCGCCGACGGCCGGCACGTTGCCTGAAGTGCAGCCCACACTGGCACGACCTAAACAGGCAGTCCGTCCACTATCTATTTTGGTTGCCGAAGATGGGCTTGTGAACCAGAAAGTGATGGTGGGACTGTTGGAAGGGCGAGGGCACCAGGTGCTTATCGCCAATGACGGCAGCGAAGTGCTAGAAATTTTGTTGACTCAAGAGGTCGACCTGGTCCTGATGGACGTCCAAATGCCGAAGATGGACGGCTTTGAGGCGACCCGTGCCATTCGGGACCATGAAGCGAAGGCAGGCGGCCACGTCCCAATCGTGGCCATGACGGCGCATGCCATGGAGGGTGATCGCGAACGCTGTATGGCGGCCGGCATGGACGATTACATCGCCAAGCCCATTCGCTCGTCACAGCTATTCAGCACCATTGCGTCGATCGTGGGCGTTGCCGACGACGAGGAATCTGAGTCCGAATCTGTGCGATCCGAGCAAACCGACGTCGTGGATTGGCCGCAGGTACTCAAAGATATGGGCGGCAAGCAAAAACTGCTTCTCGACCTGATCTCAGTTGCCCTCCGCGAATGTCCCCGTCTGCTGGACCAGGTCCACAAGGCGGTCGACAGGCGAGACGCGGTGGCCCTCAAGCTGAATGCGCATACCCTGCACGGATCGATCCGCCATTTCGGTGCCTCCAAGGCTGGGCAACTCGCAATCCAACTTGAGGAAATGGCCGACAAAGCCGACCTATCCCAGGCCGCTGACGTTTTGCCAGCCCTGCGGCGCGAAACATCGCGGCTCGTCGCAGCGCTGGAAGCCTACCGCCGGCAACATTAAGTCATACGCTTTGGCAACCGCCACCCCATTCAGGCTTCGCAGCGGTCGGGTCTGATCAAAAAAAGAAGCCTGGCACCTTTTTCTGCACCTTTTTCTGTAGCCGGGCTCTGTGAGCCCGGACTTGCGCAGCTCAGATCAAAAAAGAAGCCTGGCACCTTTTTTTGGGCACCTTTTTTGGCTTGCAACAGCTGACAGGCCTTCGGAATTCCGCTTTTGCCTGTTTTGACGCGGACGGTCGCCTGGGATGAGGATCCGTTCGGGGCGGGCGGGGGATTTGGCCGCTGTCAGGCCCCTTGGCTTGCGCAACACCGCCGCAAACCGAGCGGAGGCAGGCGGCCCTTGAATGGTCCACTTTCCTCATTCAAAATCAAATTTCCTGTCCGAAGGAAACGCAGCTAACCGTCGCCAGCCCAGGACCGGTGGATGACCGTAGGTTTGGGCGATTAGGTGACAAGCGAGGATCCCATAAGATGTCGCACAACGAGGATCCAGACCCGACCCTTGCATTCAAGAAAGAGGTTCAGGCCCCCGATGAAGCGGCCGCTCAACAACCGACGTCCAACTACTTTACGCGGGCCGATACGACACCATCAGGCGGACCGCAGTCTTTGGAATTTCCGCACATCGAGGGCTACACCATAACCGGGCGCCTCGGCGAAGGCGGCATGGGCACGGTGTGGCGGGCGACCCAGTTGAGCACACGGCGCGAAGTGGCGCTGAAGCTGATGGGCGCGAGGATGATCGGATCCGATCAAGCCCGCCGTCGTTTTGAACGTGAGGTCGAACTCGCTGCCAGCCTGCAGCATCCCAATATTGCTCAGGTATTCGAGGCCGGGCAATGCCAAGGCGCCTACTACTACGCGATGCGTCTGGTTGAGGGACTGCCGCTGGACCATTATGTGCGGGATAACGATCTGGACGAACGGCAGATCATCCAGCTGACGTTTGAGGTCTGCCGGGCTGTGGAAGCCGCCCACCGGCGCGGCGTCATCCATCGAGATCTAAAACCGTCCAACATTCTCGTCACCGCCGATGGCGAACCCCACGTGCTGGACTTCGGCCTGGCAAAATCCCTGCTTGACGCCGACCCAGAACATCGCTCGCTGGTCACGCAGGAGGGCACGGCAGCGGGGACGCCGGCATTTATGGCCCCGGAACAGGCGGCGGGGCGGATTAATGAGATCGATACCCGAAGCGACGTGTATGCCTTGGGCGTGATCCTGTATCAATTGTTGACCGACCAGTTGCCGCATGACATGCGGGGTTCGCAGTTCGAGGTCATACGCCGCATTATCGAGGACGACGTTCGACGACCGCGCCAATTTCGGCCTCAGCTCGATGCCGAGCTGGAAGCGATTCTGCTGAAGGCACTCGCCAAGGCGCCTACGGATCGGTATGGCGGTGCAGGGGAACTGGCAGATGACCTTGGCCGGTACCAGTGCGGTGACGCCGTGCAGGCCCACGCACCATCGGCGATCTATTTCTTCCGCAAGCGGATCAGCCGGTATCGCGTGCCGATCGCCGTCGCCGCAGGGGCACTGCTTTGCCTGATTGGGGGCATCGCCTACTACATCCATTCCATTCAAAGCGAACGGGACAACACGCGAACGCAGTTTCAGCGTGCAGAGCAACAATCCCAACTGGCCGAGAAAAAGACGCTGGAAGCGCAGCGAGCGCTGAACGTTGCCGAGGCGAACGAACAAAAAGCAAAGCGGACTGCCGATTCATTGCGGCGCGCCTTGTACTTTAACCACATCGCGCTTGCTGAAGCGGAAATTTTGGCCGGCAATCAGCAACACGCCCGCAGATTACTCGACCAGTGCCCCAAAGATCTGCGGCATATTGAATGGAATTGGCTTGACCGGCTGATGGATTTGTCCGTGCTGACGTTGAATCACAAATTCGTTTTCGCGGTCGGCATCAGTCCCGATGGCAATCGACTTGCATCGTTCGGAGCGGATCAGAGGCTGCGGCTGTGGGACCGACACTCCGGCCAGCAGATCGCTGAGGTTCACGAGGGATCCACGACGGTGTACAGCATCGAGTACAGCAAAGACGGCAAGCAGATGCTGTGCTCCGGTCTGCCGGTAAGGATTCGCGATGCGCAAACGCTGAAGGTGATCCGGGAGTTTCCAAAAACAAACGCCAGGGGGGCGTACTTCGGACCGGATGAGACGTGGATCTGTGCGAGTACGGACGAGCACAAACCGGCGATCTGGGACGTCGCCACCGGCAAGTTGCTGTATCGGGTCGACGAACGTTCGGTCTTCCACCAGCCACAGCTGGACGCCACAGGCGACCTGGTGTTGACCGGGGGAAATCAGGCCATTCAGCTGCGGGACGTGCGAACGGGCGAGGTCAAGCAACGGATTTTGCCGCCAAACGGTCGGAGCTTTTCTCGGGTTTGCCTGGGCCCCAAAGGCACAAACCTGGGGGGCACATCCATTGCGGCAACGGGCGAGGCGGGTATCTGGTTGATTCACACCGGCGCGTTGATTCACGCCGGCTCACCGCCCAGACTGTTGGCGATGCGGCAGCCATTGAATGCCGCGTTCAGTCCCGATGGCCGCCTCCTGGTCGCCGCCTGTGCTGATAATGCACTGCGCGTCACGGACATCAAGACCCACCAGCCGGTCGCAGTGATGCGCGGCCACGAAAAGGAAATACGCACGATCGTTATCGCCCCCGATAACCGCACGATCGTCACCGGTGGGGCCGATGGATTGGTAAAGGTCTGGGACTTAAAGCAGCAATCTGGCCGGCGATTAACATCATTTTCTTCGTGGTGCGCCGCGTTGTCCCACGGTGGGGAACTGGTGGCAACCAGCGCCCCGAAGGGGATGACCTTGTGGAGCGCGCGAACTGCCGAACCGGTCCGTACTCTGGAAGGGATTCAACAGCTGTACCGCGTCGTCTTCAGCGCAGATGATCGTTATGTCGCCGCCGCCGGTTTTTCGGGGGAGGTTGGGGTATGGGAAACCGCGACGGGGAAACAGTTGTGGATGCAACACCATGGCAATCAAACGCTGGATATTCATTTCGATCGTGGGGGCAAGCGGCTGATCAGCAGCGGCCACGACCGTGCCGTCTGCATCTGGGACGTGGCCACCGGCCAGCAGCTTAAACGTTTTGCCGTCCGCAACCCGATTTACAGCTTTGATCTAAGCGAGGACGAAAAGGTGCTGCTGGGCACGAACGGCCTGGTCGCTTTGTGGGATCTGGAAACGGGCAAACTGTTGCGTTACCTGGACCCCCAACGAAGGCGAGCCGTGGACCGCGTTGTGTACAGCCCGGACTACCACCGGATTGCCGGTGCCTGCAAGGATGGCAACGTGTACATCTGGGACGCCGTCTCAGGCGAGACACAGCTGGTGCTCGGCCATGCAGACGGCGTTGCGCATGCGATTTTCACGCCAGACGGCCGGCGGATCGCGACGGCCAGCGGCGGTGTGGTCAAGCTCTGGGACGCCGATACCGGGACACCCCTGATCAGCCTGGACGGTGCGCACCAGAACACACACGATATGGCCTTCAGCCTTGATGGGATGCGCCTCGTTTCCGTGGGGCGGCTTGGAGGGCAAATGCTGTGGGACCTGTCGCCGCAAAGCGACCGGTGACCGTTTTCCGCTCAGCCAAGGCTCATACTTACTTGGTCCTGAATGCTCCCTGCAGCAATTGATCATCGAATTGCTCGGGAACCTTGCCCTCTGCAGCGTAGAGATAGAGCGCGCCGACAATGATGGCGTGCAGTGCCGATGAGACGAGCGAAATCAGCAGCAGCAGCAACACGCCGCACACGATGCCGATGACGCCCAGCACCATGTTTTGGGAAAGGAGTGCGAAGATGCCCAAGGCAATCGGTATAAAAGCCAACAGGCTGGCGAAGAACGTGATGACGCCGATCCCGAAATTCGCCGTCAACGCTTCGCCCCAGGTCTTTTTCAAAACGGACGTCGAACGTTGGATGGCGGTTATCGGCCCGGTTTTTTCGATGACAATGACTGGCACGACAAAGTACGTCACGGCCGTCCAGGCCATCCCTATCAGGCCGATGACGATCTGACCGACCGCTTGGGATCGGTTCTCGATTGCCTTCAAAATCAGCCCGACCGTTGCCGCGACGATCGCCCAACCCAGTATCTGCGGGAATCGGGCCATGGCGGCGGAGAAGCCGTCCCGAAGGGTCGGATTACCCCCTTTGAAGCGAATGATGGCACAGGCCACCAGGGCGGAATTGAAGAAAATGATCACGAAGTAGTTCACCACGTAATAAGCGAAAAGGACCACGTATCCCAAAACTTTACTGGCCTCCTGTCCGCCACCCTCGCCCGCGATCTTTTCCAGGTACCCCGTGGCAAACATGGGCACGGCGAAAGTCGCCATCACCAGCAAGCAGGCGATGCCGCTAATCAAGGGGAACACCAGCAACTCCTGGTCCAGCCGCAAAACCTGAAAACTTTGTTTGGTAAGCTGCCAGCCGGTGGCGATTCGCTGGAACATGGGTGGATCCTGTCCTTATTTTGCGGATACGAGCATGGCACGGCGACCTGGCGGCGCGCGTGCGTTTCACGCGGACAAAGCTGCGTAAGCTCTATCGACTGTCCGATGATACCCAACACGGTCTCTGCTGGACAGCCAGATCAAAAAAGAAGCCTGGCACCTTTTTCTGTAGCCGGGCTCTGTGAGCCCGGACTTGCACCTTTTTCTGTAGCCGGGCTCTGTGAGCCCGGACTTGCACATCTGAATAGCTGCCCCAGATCAAAAAGAAGCCTGGCACCTTTTTTCAAGTTCAGCCAAGAGCGTTTGCGCGTGCCGTCGTTCCCGCCAGCGGCGAATTCCTTTGATGGGCCACAATTCCTGCCAGGTCATCATCAGGCTGCCTTTGATGGTGGGGC
>CAYFZZ010000009.1:0-13844 GCA_964347545.1 uncultured Planctomycetaceae bacterium
GCCAAGACTGGCTGAAGGACGTGGGTCTGTTTACACTAGCAGGTTGAGCTTGATTTTTCCGGGGGAGCCGACCATGACCCGTCTGACCATCTGCCCAGGCTGTCAAAAACAAGTCCTGATCCCGCCTGATACCTACGACAACGCGGAGGTGGCCTGCCCGTTGTGCCGCGAGGAATTTGTCCTCTCTGCCTCCTTCCCCGAGGATGCGCCCACCTTGGAAATCCTCGATGCGGGTGTCCCCCCTCAGCCGGCGGGTGAGTTGCTTGCCGGAGAAGAGCCGGCAGAGCTTCCCCTGGAAGAGGCCGGGGAGAAGGAAGAGGCCGGGGAGGAGGCTGCGGAGGAGGAGCCGGTTGCCGAGCACGAGGGGGAGGCGGCGGCCGAGACGGGGTTGCCCGGGTTCGAACCGGAAGACGAGCAATTTGCCTTTGTGCCTGACGAAGCGAGCGAGGTGGGAGGGGAAGAAACGTTGTTTACCCCCGCCGCAGAGGGCGAGCCGGCGGGACTCGACCTGGAGCCAGAAACCACCGAGGCCGTCGACCTCGAGTCAGCCGACCAGCCGGCAGCCGACTTGGAACCGGAGGCGGGACCCGCAGCCGCCACCAGCACCGCCAAGGCCCCCTCCAAGGCCCCTTCCAAGGCCAGGCGCGGCAAGAAGAAGAAAAAGCTGGGCATGAAGACGCAGGTGGCCGGGATCGTCATCTTTGGCATCGTGGGGCTGGCCTTGGGTTACGGCATTCTGAAGGTGATTAAACCCTCCGCGGCTAAGCCGTTCGACCGGATGATCGCCAGCGCGCTGGCTCCGATTACCTCGCTGTGGTCCTCGCCGGAGTCCGCTCCCAGCGAAGAACCGCCCCCTTCCGCCCCCGCGGGGAAAAAAGCGGAAGACGAAGATGACGACGACGGATTCCGGCTGGGCGGAATGCTCCCCCAGGATCAGCAGCCGGACGAGGACGATCTGGCCGAGGTGATGGAGGCCACGGGCCCCACGGCCGCGGGAGACGAGGACGAACTGGACTGGTTAGGCGAAGGGGATGAGCAGGGGCTGTCGGCCGAGTCCGGCCCGCCGGAACGACGATTTGCAGGCCTGCTGAACGGCCAGCCTGACCTGGCGGAGGTGATCGAGTCGATCGATGTCCCGACGCTTCAGGCCGCCGTCGACCAGACCCGGGCCCTGGCCGCCGACGACGGGGGGAAATTGAGCGGCCCGTTTTACCTGACCCTCTGTGACCTGGGACACAAGCTGGCCTTCGCTCGGGGGGACAAGCCCGGTGCGGCCGAGCTGTCCCAGACCGAGGCCGCCGACCTGGTCCGCCAGGTGGCCCCGCGGGACGCGCTGAGCCGCCTCTCGAGTTTCGCCGTCGACATGTTGTACAGCGAAAAACGGCCGCCCGGAAAAAAAGGGATCTTCCTGGTGGGCAAAGTGCAGCTGGTCGCCCCCTATGGCGATTTTTTTGCGACCGAAATCGAACTTCGCAAGCAGGACAAGACGTCCGGCCAGGTGGTCAGCAAGCGGGTGGTGGTACTGTCCGAGCAGCGGCCGCAGTTCAGTGTCCACCAGATGGCCGGGGTGTTGGGCGCGGTGGTGCGTGAGCCCCAAGCGAAATTGCCCGGCTACGACCCCCAAGACGAGGCGTTCGGGCGGTTCCAGGCTGACAACACGCTGGTCGTCCTGGCCGGCATCGCGGCCCGGGTAGGCGACGAGTAGAGTTACTCGCGGATTTCCGCTTGAGCCACCACGGTGGGCAGCCGACCTGCGGACCCGTCGGTCACGATCTTGATCTTCTCCACGATCCGCCCTGCGCGAGACGGGGCCGTGAACGTGACCGGCACGAGGTGGACTTTGCGGGGCGTGTCGGAAGAATCAAACTTAAAGCAATCCGTGCCATCCTCGCAAGCGATCTGCACGATGCGAAACGGTGTCGTCCCCCGGACCACCAACCGCTTGGTCACGGTCTGGCCGGGGCGTAACACCCCCAGGTGCAAGGAAGCCGGGCTGACCGTCAAGCCGGAACGGACCTGGCCTTCGACCGCCAGCGGGATCATCTGCTGGGTATGATCGTTGGTGACCAGGAACACCTGGTCGTTCACGTAGCCCGCGGGGGCCCCCTCTTTGAGCCGAAACAGCATTTCGTATTCGACACGCCCGTCGCTGCGCAACAGCGGTGTCAGTTCCACTTCAAAATCACGGTTGGCACTCCGCACGTCCACAATTTCCCAGTCGGGACGTCCTGCATACGCAATCTTCACGCTGCGTACCGCACCCGTGTCCGCCTCCACCGGTCCCAGCTCGATCCGCCCAGGCGTGAAGACCACATCCTGCCGCACATAGCCCCGTACCTTCAGCCGCACTTCGGCCGCAAACGGTTCGGCAAAAAGGACCGTGATCGTCGCCTGATGACTCCCGTCAAAGGCAATCGTGTTGAACTCAGCGATCAGCTCGGTTTCCTCGCCCGAGGCCAACACGTTTTTCAGCACCCGCGGGTCGGTGCACCCGCAGCTGGAGCGGACCGAATCGATCTTGATCGTTTCGCGGTAAATGTTCTTGATCCGAAAACGATGCTCGGCCTTCGACCCTCGCGCCAGACTTTCAAAGTCGTACTCGAGGTGATCAAACATCTTTTTCGCCCAGGCGACGCTGGACGCTTCTTCGGCCAAGGAGGGCACGGCCAGCGGTAAGATGGCTACGACGAGCAACAATAGGCGCCATCCCCGGCCGCTCAGGTTGATCATCTCAGTTCCTCGTGCTTGCCATCGGACAGGCGGTTGCCGGTCGCCCCCTGGCGCAGCATCCCCCGGCGAAATGAAACTTCTCGTCTCCCTATCCATTTCGTCCACCTAACCGGTCCAAGTTTAAAGCGACAGAATCCAAGGCGGCATGACAGCTGGCCACCGGGGGCCAAACCGGATAGCAGCAGCAGCAGTGCCAGCGGTCGTCGCCCCCCGGCCAGCCCGCCGTGGCCGCGGGCCGAGTTTCTCCGACCGGCTGCTTGCGGTAGGATGGACCAGGGACAACTCGGCATCCCGACCACCGCCGGCTGGCATCCGCCACCGGTGGGGCCTGCGGTTGCGGCTGGGACCCTTCGCGGGGAGCGGCGGGGGGGCCGAGCCCGCTGGGACCAACTGCGAAACACCTCTCTGCCGAGGAGACCGCCATGCGACGACCGCCCCTCCCGCTGTTCTGTCCAACGGCGTCAACGACGGCGCCCCGCCGGCCCGTGGCCCTGCCCCAAACCCCAGCCTGGCGGTGGCTCTGCTGGGCCCTCAGCCTCCCGCTGCTCGGCTGCGGGCACGACCTGCCTGCCCAGCCTCCCCGGGCCGGCCCGGCGGCGGAGGTGGACGTGCCGTCTGGCGAGCAGGCAGGGGGTGCTGATCCGGCAGGGGACCTGGAAGCGGGCCCGCATCCCTTTCCCCGCCGCGTCCCCGCTCCCTCCCTGGACGGCGACGAGGAATGGCTCAACACCAACGGTCCGCTCAGCTTGCCGGACCTCCGCGGCAAATTCGTGCTGCTCGACTTCTGGACCTACTGCTGCATCAACTGCTTGCACGTGCTTCCCGAGCTGAAAAAGCTGGAGCGGGCCTACCCGCAAGAAGTGGTGGTGATCGGCATTCATTCGGCCAAATTTGAAACAGAAAAAGACTCGGAAAACATTCGCCAGGCGATCCAGCGGTACGAAATCGAACACCCCGTGGTCAACGACGCCGAAATGGTGATCTGGCGCCGGTATGGGATCCGGGGCTGGCCGGCTCTGCGCGTGATCGATCCGGAAGGGCAGCTGATCGCGGCCCACGGCGGCGAAATTGACTTCGCATCGCTGGACCGGTTCTTTCGGATGGCGATCCCCTTCTACCAGCGGCGGGGGTTGCTGGACAAAAAGCCCCTGCGGTGGCAGGAGGAAGGCGGTCCTCTGCCATCCACGCCGCTGCGCTATCCGGGAAAACTGCTGGCCGACCCCGACTCAGGCCGGTTGTACATTGCCGACAGCGGTCACCACCGGATCGTCGTCACCGATTTGGCCGGCCGTCTGCTGGAGACCATCGGCACCGGTCAGGTCGGCCAGGATGATGGCCCCTACGCCCAAGCGACCTTCAACCACCCGCAAGGGATGGCTCTTCACGGGCAGACGCTGTACGTCTGCGACACCCAGAACCATCTCATTCGCAAGCTCGACCTGACCGCTCGGCGGGTGGAAACCGTGGCGGGAACCGGCCAGCAGAACCGGGGGATGTGGCCGGGGATGGACCAGCGGGACTTGCGGCGGGACGTCCCCCCAGCTCAGCTTGCCCGGCAGTGGGTCAGCTCGCCCCGCAAGATGCCGCTCGCCAGCCCCTGGGCTCTGCAGGTCCACGACGGATACCTCTACATCGCGATGGCCGGTCCGCATCAGATCTGGCGGATGTCGCTGGACGAAAAATCGATTGCCGTGTATGCGGGCAACGGCCGCGAGGACATTGTCGACGGCCAGCTATTGCCGCCGGTGCCGCCCCGGCTGGATCGCGCCGGCTTCGACCCAAGGTACAGCAGTTTTGCTCAACCCAGCGGCCTGGCGTCCGACGGCCAATGGCTGTATGTCGCGGACACCGAAGGGAGTTCCATCCGTGCGGTGCCGTTCGATCCCCAGCAGTCCGTGCGGACGATCGTGGGAACCTCGCAGCTGCCTGCGGCACGACTGTTTATCTTCGGCGATCGGGACGGCCAGGGTCTGCTCGAGCCTCTCGGCACGGAAGGCAACTTGCGCTTTCAGCCGGACGCGGCGGCGACGCGGGGACCGCTCTTGCAGCATGCCATCGGCGTTGCGTACCGCGACGGCCAGCTGTACGTTGCCGATACGTACAACAACAAGATCAAACAGATTGATCTCCGCCAGCAGTCGTGTCGGACGATTGCCGGAACGGGAGTTCCGGGGAGGGAAGATCAGCCGGCGAGTTTTGACGAGCCGGCGGGGTTGACGATTGCTGGTGAACAGCTGTTTGTCGCCGATACCAACAACCATCTGATCCGCGTGGTCGATTTGAGCGACGGTTACGCGGTGAAGACGTTACCCCTGGAGGGGCTGGCCCCTCCGGCGCGAACGCCTCCGGCCAGCGATGCGGTGGGGGAGGTCGAGCGGGAGGGGGTGGAGTAAAGATTCGAGGGTCAATCGCCGGCGGCCAGCACCACGGCGACCTCCAGCCGCCGGCCCTCACGGACGATCGTGACCGTCACCGTGGAACCGGGCAAGTTCGATTCGATGAGGTCCAGAAACTGGTCAGCGCTGGTGACGGCGACCCCGGCCACCGCCACAATCCGATCTGCCGCACTGCGATCAATATAGGTCTGCTCGTACACGAAAGGACCCTGCTGACGCCGTTTCTTGATCAAGCGGAAACCTTGCAGTCCTGCTTGAGCGGCGGGTCCCCCGTCGACGGTGGCGGCGATCACCAGCCCGTTTTCGGTCTCCACGACTCGAGAAATGCCAATTTCGGCGCGAATCACCCGCCCGTTGCGGATCAGCTGCGGCACAATCCGTCGCACGGCGCTGACCGGGATCGCAAAGCCCACCCCGGCGCTTTGACCCGTCCGACTGGCGATCGCCGTATTGACGCCGATCAACTCACCGCGACTGTCCAGCAAAGGTCCTCCGGAATTACCCGGATTGATCGCCGCGTCGGTTTGGATGATCGAGCGAATACGGCGTTGGTTCCGGGCGCGAATCACTCGATTCAGACTGGAGATGATCCCCACGGTCAGCGTCCGTTCCAGCCCAAACGGGTTGCCAATCGCGAACACCCGTTGGCCCACCCGCAGGTCGGTCGAATCCCCCAGGGTCACGGGAAACAGCGAAGCGGCGGGGGCGTCGATCTGGAGGACCGCCAGGTCGGTCGTCGCGTCCACACCCACGGGCCGAGCATCATAAGTCATGCCGTCAAACAGGGTCACCTGGATTTCCCGCGAACCCTCCACCACGTGAAAGTTGGTCAGAATATGTCCGTCTTTGTCCAAGACGGATCCGGAACCGGCACCTTCGGATGGGGTTTCAAACATGAAAAAGGGATCCGCCCGTACCGACCGCGTGTTGATGTTCACCACGCTGCGGTTCACACGCTCGTAGACGGCCACATTGACACGTTCTTCCGGTGTCAGCTGGGACTCGGCAGCCTGTTGGGTCAGCACCAGCGGCGGTGCGGGGCCGGCGTCGTCGGCATCGCCGGTTAAATCCACCACGCGACCCTCCCGCCCCGGGGGGCGGATGTCGGAGGCCGGCGGCTGAGCCGCAAAGGGCCCCGGCGCTGGTGGTGGAGGGACCGGCCACAGCCGGGTGAACAGAAGGCCCGCCAGGGCCGCCAGCAAACAGCAGAGGATCAGTCGTTTCATCGTTTCTTGACCTCCCCGCGCTTCCCCTCCCGACGGCGGGGACCGGGTCGCGATACCCGCACCCCGATTGTCGCTGCCCCCGCTCCCGGAGGATAGGCCACTTAAGGCGCCCAGAAGATGGGGATCAGGGTCACGGATGTGATCATGACCAGGATGGTGAGCGGTAGTCCGATTTTCAGGTAATCTGCTGGGCGATAACCCCCTGGCCCCATGACCATCAGGTTGGTCTGATACCCGATCGGTGTGATAAAGCTGCAGGAGGCAGCCAGCGCGATGGCCATGATAAACGGCCGCTCGACAAAACCTGCCGCTTGCGCCACGGCGACCGCCAGGGGAAACATGAGCGCCGCGACGGCGGTGTTGGTGAGCATTTCTGTAAAGATCAGTGTGAGGGCATAGGTGATCACCAGCAGCAGCAGCGGATTCTGGTCCCCGGCGACGTCAATGATCAGCCCAGCGATGTTTGCGGCCGCCCCGCTCTGCTCCAGCGCGTACCCCAGCCCCAAAGCCGCGCCGATCGTCAGCAGCACCTGCAGTTCAAAAGAGGAACGGGCCTCGGCCATGGTCAAGCAGCGGGTGCCTACCATCAGGACGGCGGTCGCCACGGCGATGATCGCCGTCATCTCTGCCGGAACGTTCCCCTCCTGCGACATCCAGCTGGTGATCGACAGCGAGACGACCAGAAAGGCCAACAGCCCGAAGGCCACCCAGACGCGGTCGTGACGGCGAGGTCGGTCTTCGTCCACGCTGGAAACCAGGTAAAAGTCACGGCTGTTGCGGAAGTTGTTGACAAACTCGGTGCCGGTCTGCAGCAAGAGGGTGTCGCCTGGTTCCAGCTGGATGCTGCCCACCTTGTTGGTCATGCGGACGCCATTGCGGTGCACCGCCAGCACGGCCGCGTTGTACAGCTGGCGGAATTTGGCCTCTTTCACGGTACTGCCGATCAAAGGAGAGGAATTGGACAACACGGCTTCGGTCAGGTGACGCCGCTGCCGGGCGGCCGGATCCGTTTCGTAGGCGATGTCGACCGCCGGCACGAGGCCCGGAATTTTCTCCAAATCGACAATCGTGCTGACCACGCCTGTGAATACCAGCCGGTCGCCGGCCTCGATCCGATCCCGGGGGGTGACCGGCGTAATCACGTCGTTGCTCCGGGAAATCTCGATCAGGAACAACCCCGGCAGGTTCCGCAGCCCCGCCTGCTCGACCGTCTGACCCACCAGGCGGCAGTTTTCCTGCACCAGCATCTCGACCAGGTAGTCGCGACGATACTCACCCAGCGATTCCAGCAAGTCGACACGGTTCGGCAAACGCAACTGGCCGACCAGCAGCAGGTAGATCACGCCCACGATCGCGCACGGCAACCCCACGTAGCCGATCTCGAACAGATGCATGCCCTCGATACCCTCGTGGCTGACCATCATCCCGTTGACCACCAGGTTGGTGCTGGTGCCAATCAGGGAACAGGCACCCCCCAAGATCGCCAGGTAACTGATCGGCATCAGCAGCCGGGATGGCGACACCCCGACCCGGCGGCACCAATCGATCACCGTGGGGACCGTCATGGCCACGATGGGCGTGTTATTGACCAAAGCCGAAAGGCCCACAATCGGGACCGTCAGTCGCATTAGGGCCCGCTTTTCGGTGCGAATGTTCCCCAGCAGCTGGTGCCCGACCAGGTCCAGGGCACCCGTTTGCCGCAAGCCGGCCGCCACCACGTACAGGGCGGCAATCGTGACCACCGCCGGATTGGCAAAACCCAGCAGCGCCTCCCGCGGCGAAATAACTCCACAGAGGGTCACGGCAGCCAGCCCGGCCAGAAAGACCAGGTCCGCCGGGGCACCGCGCTTCCAAAGCAGCGTCAGGAATACCAGGGCTGTGACGCCCAGGGCAATGATCGCGTCAGACATGCGTGCAGCTCGAACGGGTCTTGCCTATAAAACTAACACGAAACCCAACACTTTCCCACAACTTCCCCCTCGGACCACCGCCCCTCGGACCACCGTCGACGACAACTTGCCCCCCGGCCCGATGGCAGGCAGGTCAGACGAATCTCTACCTGGTCCCCGGTCTTGACGGTCGACCTGCCGATGCAGGCGTTACGAGCCGCGTCGAACGTACAACCACCAAGGGTTTCCGAGTTTTCCCGGCCGGACTACGTGTTAGCTATTTTCTCCAATCCGAAATCAAATCGCCAATTGCCTAACAAGATCAAGAGGCCAACTCCGATACGTGGAGGCAGCACGGGTTACCCGTGGCACCTCGGACAGGGTCGAACCGGCAGCCGTTTCCTGCCGATTCGCCCTTTGTCCCCGGCCCGTTCGGTGTCTGCGACCAGGCAAAAGCCAGGTCCCTGCACGGCGTGCCAAGTTCGTCTCTGGGAATTCCAAGGTCTTTCCTGCGCTGACTGTTGGTTTTTAGCCTGCTGGTGCTGGATGGTGCAACGGCGGATGCCGGACTGAACGTGGTCTGGCTCCCGCGGGAGGCCATGCCAGCGATGGATGTCGAGCCGCATTCCGACAGCGGAACGTCCCCCGGGATTGACCTGGGATTCCCCGAGGCAGCTAGGCGGGTCTTCCCCGCCCCATCCCTCGCCACCAAAGATGCCCGCTCCCACCCCTCCCTCCCCGGACCGCCCGGCCTGGCCGTCCGTTCCCGCGGGGCGGTGGCCGCTGGGGCCGCTCCGGCCGCCTGACCCTCCGCGCCCGCCCGTGGGGTGTTCGCGGTGCGGCCCGCTCCCTGGCCCGGCGCCGGCAGGCCGAGTGGGTGGATCGGCCGCAGGCTGCCTAAGGCCCTGAAGCGGAACAACTTCCGGTCGACCCGCGGCGGGCCGGTTGGATCGTTTCATTGGTCACGACCAATCCCACCGGCCCTCCGATCCAGGCCGGACCGCCCAGCCGGGCAGCTTTTTGGTGGAATAATCGGCCAGCTCGAAATAAAATGAATTGATGAGTCCGCCGCTGGCCTCCTTCCGCAGGCCGTGCTGGGGCAGGACATCGCTGAGAAACGAGGAACAGAGAACATCCGCAAGCATCCGCTGCTGGTGGGAGGTGCGTCCCGGCATTCTGGCTGTGGCCGTGGTCCCGCCACCGCTGAAGTTTCAGGAGCCTATCTCATGACTGTACGCAGCCCCCTGATTGCTGTCGCCACCCTGGGCATGGTTCTCATCTCTTGGGGCAATTTGTCCGCGGCTGACCCGCTCCAGGTCAGCGTTGGGCACACGCGTCTGGACAATTTCCGCTCTGCCGACGGACAAAGCTATTTCGTCTTAAGCCTTCGTCCTCAGATCACGCCGGAGGTTCGCCGGGCCAGCGATCTGGTGATCATGGTTGACACCTCGGCCAGCCAGGTGGGCCAGCACCGAGCGGCGGCATTGTCCGCGCTGGCATCCTTGCTGGCAGCCCTCGGTCCCGAGGACCGTGTGATGTTGATGGCGGTGGACGTCCATCCGGTCCGACTGACCGACGGGTTTGTTTCGGTTGGCAGCCGGGGGATGGGAGAAGCGGTGCAGGTCCTGCATCGCCGTACGCCGCTCGGCTCCACCGACATCTCTCGGGCCATGTCCGCAGCGGCTTCGGCCTACGGGGCACCCGCTGATCGGCGGCGAGCGGTGGTGTATGTGGGGGACGGGATGAGCCGCACCAGGCTGGTGGGGCAGACAGCCTTTCACGGGATGGTTGACGAACTGGTGGAAAAACGCATTTCGGTAACCTCCTATGCGGTGGGACCCGAAACCGATGGCGAGTTCCTGGCCGTCCTGGCCAACTATACGGGGGGCCAGTTGGTCCTGGACTCCCAGGAGAGGGACCCGGCCCAGGTGGGCCAATACCTGGCGACCGCAGCCAGAGTGCCGGTAATTTGGCCCCGCGACCTGAAGTTGTCGGAAAAACTGACGGAGGTCTATCCGGCCGTCATGCCCCCCCTCCGCGGCGATCGCGAAACGATTCTCTTCGGCCAGGGGGATGGCACCGGTCAGGTGACGATCCGCTTTCAGGCGGAAGTCGACGGCCGTGTTGTCCCGGTGGAAGCGGAGGCCACGGGAAACCCGGCGGATGACAAACAAAGCTACCTGTCCGGGCTGGTGAAGGTGGCTCGAGACGGGGGAGACCTGCCCACGCTAGGCAGCAAAGGTTTGCAGTTGACCCGGCAGATGGTCCAGGACGGGGTGTATCAGCTGAATCGCCTGGGCAGGAACGCTCTGGCTTCTGGCAACTTTGCTGCGGCCGGCCGCCTGGCGCAGGTCGCCTTGCAGACCGATCCGGCCAACGGCGACGCCGAGGCCCTGGAGGGGGCCGCCCGACGCGGCCTGATCGAAGATGTTGTCGAGGGGGGCGGCGGCTTGGCCAGCGACGATGACGACGCCTTTTTGGATCAAGCGATTGCGGCCAGTGGCCAGCTGCTGGATGCCGAACAGAGGCAGCGGCAGGTCTACGCCGAAATGCTACGGGTCGATGTGCAGAAAAAACTCGAAGCCGCTCGACGGAAGATGTCCGACGATCCCACCACGGCGGAAGCCGAGCTGAAGTCGGTGCTGGACGCCTTGCGCGAAGAAACGGACGTGAATGCGGAGGTTCTGAACCAGTTGAAGAACGAGCTGGTGACGGCGATTCGCGAGGCGGGCCGGCGTAAATACCGCGTGGCAGAAGCCGAACGGGAGCGGTGGGAAAAGCTGGCCGCTGGCACGGCCCGCTTGCGAGCCCTGGAAGAGGCCCAGCGCGCTGAGGACAAAGTGACGGTGTTGATGGATCGCTTCCATTCGTTGATGAAAGAACGGCGTTACGTGGACGCCGAAGAAGCAGCCAGCCAGGCTTTTCTCATCGCGCCCGAAGATCCGTCTGTCACGGCCGCGTCGATCGTCTCCCATTTGAAGGAAAATTACGAGGATTACATCGCCACGCTGGAAGGCCGCAACCGGGGGGTCGTCAACACACTGAATCTTGTCCAAAAAGCCGCCATCCCTTTCTCAGGCGACCCTCCCATCGTGTATCCCGCCGCGGCCGAATGGAAAGAGATCACCCGCCGGCGCGAGAAGTACGCCTCAGTCGATCTGCAGAAAACCAACGAGACGGAAAAGAAGATCCTCGAGCAGCTGGATGAACCGACCCAGATGGACTTTGAAGAGACACCGCTGGAAGAAGTCGTGGAATTTTTGGAAGACCTGCACGACATCGAAATCCAACTCGGGACCAACGCCTTGGACGAAATCGGCATTGGCAGCGACACCCCCGTCACGATCCGCGTGCGGGGCATTTCGTTGCGCTCGGGTCTGAGACTGATGCTAAACTCGATCGATCCAGAGTTGACCTACACCATCCGCAACGAGGTGTTGATGCTGACCACCCGGGAAGAGGCCGAGACCAATCTGGTAACCAAAGTTTATCCGGTCGCAGATCTGGTCCTGCCCATCGTGCTCTCCGGCTTCGCCGGCTCCGGCGGCTTCGGCTCGGACGGTGCCCAAGCGGGCTTCGGCGGCGGCGGTTTCGGCGGCGGCGGCGGCGGGGGCCAGGGCTTCGGGGGCGGATTTGGTAATTTCGGCGGCGGCGGCGGCGGGGGCGGCGGCGGTGGCTTCGGCGGCGGCGGCGGCGGGGGCGGATTCGGGTTCTGATACGCCGCGGACGCAACCCGGGTATGGCGAAAACAGAGAACGGAAACGACAGACCGAGAATAGTCTGACAATCCTTTGACCAGGCAGACTGCGGGGCTTACCAACCACCCGGACCCGTGGGCCCACAGTGGTCGTGTCGAGGGGCAGTGTCGGGTGAGCAGTGTGGAGTGGCAACCATGATCAACTTTCTTCTCGTCCCCACCCCCGACCGGTTGCGGCAGGCGGTCCTTACCGCGATCGCCGTGGGCGGGTGTGTGGCCGCTGCGGGGCTGGCCCCTGCGGCCGAAACGGCCCCGACACCAGGCATTTTTGCTGAAAAAACCGAACGCGGAGCTCCGGCCCCGCGTGCCACCCCAGCCGATCCCCCCCCAGCCCGCTCCTCCTCGACCCCGACAGGTGGCCAGGGAGGATACGTCATGCGGCTGGAGGTGTCAGCCCAGCCCGGAGAGGATCAGGAGGCAGCCTATTACCGGTACCTGAGCACGCATCAGGTTCACCCCAAGGTCTTGCGGGCCAAGGTGCGGCAGATCGTGAGCCGAGAGGGGGACGCCCAGCGACATCAAGAAGTCGTGGCCCTCTTGCGGGCCGCTCTCCGCAGCGGGCAGGTCCAGCCGTGGATGTACGAGGCCCTGGGACTGGCGATGGAGTTGAGCCAGATGTCGGGTGACGAGGTCGAGCGGACGCTGTTGTCGGCGGCGGATTTCACGAATAACCCCGGCCACCTGATGTACCTTGCTGAATATTTGCAGCGCCTGGGACGAGACGACCGCGCGTTGCAATTGTTGCGGGAAGTGACCAGCCGGGCCCCAGAAAAGACCGATGCCTATCGCCGCGGACTGGAAATTGCGGAACGTCAAGGGAATGAAGAGGCGATCCGCTGGGCGACACTGGCGATTCTGCGGCGTGCCTGGCCGGCTGAACAGCGGGGGATTCAGGATCACGCGCGGCGAGTGGCGTTGGCGACGGTGGAACAGATGCGCCAGCGGGGTGAAACTGCCGCGGCGGAACAATTCGCCGCACAGCTGAAAGCCACCATGGTCCGTGACGTGATCATCAAGGTCCAGTGGGTGGGCCAGGCCGATCTGGACTTGATGGTGGAAGAACCTGGAGGGACGGTCTGTTCCTATCGCAGTCCGCGCACCGGCGGCGGCGGCGTGTTAGTCGGCGACCTGAATACCAGCCTGGACCGGTCCGCCGGCGAGGGGTTCTCGGAAACGTACGTCTGTCCGGAAGGTTTTTCGGGAACGTATCGCGTCTTGCTGCGGCAAGTTTGGGGCCGGATTCCCAGCGGAAAGGTGGCGGTCAGCGTCTGGAATCACGCAGGCAGCGATCACCAGGCCCATCGCAAACGGGTGCTGGAATTGAACGAAGACGGCGCCGCTCTGCTGGCCTTCGACCTGGAAAACGGTCGCCGAGCCGAGTCGCTGGAAAGCCATCAACTGGCCAACGACGTGCGGGGGCAGTTGGCGGTCAACCGAGCCGTGTTGGCTCAGCAAATCGACTCCCTGGCTAGTTCGCAGCCGCCTCCCAGGCAGCAAACCCGCAGGCAAGGTCCCAGCGAGTTTGTGATCGGCGGCACCCCCGAGGTCAACGGCCGCAACGTCGGTTTCCAGCCGGTGATCGCCGTGCTGCCCACCGGGGCGACGCTCAGCGTCAACGCCGTCATCTCGGCAGATCGCCGCTATGTCCGCATCACGGCGCTCCCCTTCTTCTCTGACATCCGCAGCGTGACCCAGTTCAATCTTACGACCGGCGAACTTGACGCGGAAGGGACCGAAGGTGGTGGTGACGGCGGTGGTGGTGACGGCGGTGGTGGTGACGGCGGGTGACGGCGGCGGTGGCGGTGGCGGTTTTGGGTTCTGATACACCGCGCACGCTGCCAAGGTA
>CAYFZZ010000010.1:0-5002 GCA_964347545.1 uncultured Planctomycetaceae bacterium
GTAGCCAAACTGGGTCTTGACCGGTCCCTGCACCTTGCCGACTTCCGCGCTGAAGACGACTTGATCGAATTCCGGCACCATCTGGCCGGGGCCGAATTCGCCCAACGCGCCCCCCTGCCGTCCGGAGGGGCATTGGGAATGTTCAGCCGCCAAGGCGGCAAAATCGGCACCCCCCTCGATTTCCTGTTTCAGAGCTTCACACGCTTGTTCGTCAGCGACCAGAATGTGTCGCGCAGCAGCCTTGGCCATGAATTTCTCCTTTCGAGTAAACTTCCGGTTATAGACCAGCGGCGGTGGAGGGGCAACCGGCACCCCGCACAGGATCGACCGCGCGGGGGAAGATTTTCGGCACGATCCGGTCGGCCACCGCTGGTGCGCAACCTAACCGCCCCCCACGGGGGGCACGACGCTTAATTCGTCATCCGCGGCCAGCGGCGTGTTCACGTCCCGCTGCAGTTTGCCGTTAACGGTGCAGATTTGCACCGCGTGCGCAGCGATCTGGAGGGTGGCCAGGGCATCGGCAATGGTCGCGCCCTCCGGAAGTTCCAGCGTACCGTCGGCCGGCGTCTGGTCCTTGAGGATGCCCATCAGCTTGACTTGGATTTTCATGATCCTGGCGCTTTCGTACCGACGTAAGCGGCATGAGCCGCTCCCATGCGGGTTTGGGGCCTGGCCCCGCCAAAGCGAAAGTCGCGGGGCCGCGACGGCTGGCCCAGCAGGCTGGTGCCGATCAACCGGGAGGCCACGCCCGCACCAATATACGCTCGACGCACGTCAAACGGGTTCTGCTGCAGGTAAGCCTTCCAGTTGCCCAGCGGCGTTTGCGTCTGCAAGATCCCCTTGACCATCCCCACGTCGGTCAGCATCCCCAGATCTTGAGCTCGACCCGTAAAGATCGCTCCGCTCAACCGGTCGCCGCTGAAGAGCAGCTTGCGGTAGATAAAGCTATCGGGGTTGGCGATCGTGGTCACCTCGGCCGCATCGTCACTCCAGTTACCGAAACTGGCGCACTGCAGGCCGCAGACGTCGACCACGTTCATCAGCAGGCTGCCGCCGTAGCGGACATCCTGCCCCGCCATGTTCGCTCCCGCCACCCGCCCGTGGTCGACCGCCGTCGGCTGGATGGCGTGGATCTGCGGCCGCGAGCTGAACATCACGGGTCCTTGAGCCACATCGCCGCCGGCATAGATGTGCGTAAAGTTGGTCCGCTGCCGCTCGTTGACCAGAATCCCTTGCTCGGTTTCGATCCCCGACCCTGCGACCAGCCCGAGGTTTGGCGTGATGCCCACGGCGATGATCACCAGGTCGGCCTCCAGCCGCCCCCCGTCGCTCAGCTGGACCACCTTCGCACCCTCGGCCGCCGGGCGGATTTCCTGGACCGTGACGCCGGTCTGCACGTTGACGTTCTTGTGGTCCAACCACTGCTGGACCAGCGTGGCGGAGGGGACGTCCAGCATGCGGGGCAGCACCTGCGGCTGTTGTTCGACCACCGCCAGCTGCCAGCCGCGCTTGAACATGGCGTTCAGCACGATAAAGCCGACGAAGCCGGCCCCGACCAGCACCACGCGGGGCTGGTCGATACCCTCCAGTGCCTGCAGGGCGGCGGCGGTGTGGTCCAGCGACCACATGGGCTGGACGCCGGGCAGGTCCCCGCCGGGGATGTCCAGCGATCGCGGGGACGCCCCGGTGGCGATCAACAGCGTGTCGAAGTCGAGCTGGCTGTCGTCGGTGAGGGTCACGCGGTTGGCCTGCGGATCGATCCGGCTGACCCGCGGGCCGAACCGCGTCTGGACGTTCAGTTTTTCAAAATAGGGCTCATCCCCCGTAGAGGTCTGCTGGCGGGGAATCTTGCCGGCCAGCCAGTAGGGCAGGGCCATCCGCGCGTGAGCCGGTTCGTCGGAGACCAGCGTGATCTGCGAGGGCTCGGTTTCCAGCTGGCGGATCGTCTCGACCGCATTGGTCGCCGCCGGCCCGCCGCCGATGATCAGGTGTTTGTGCATGGGATGGTCGTTTTCGAACAAGCCGCAGTAGAGGTCGTAGGCCGGCCTACAGCTACTCCTGATTTCGCATCACAGGGCTGCCAGGCCCAGTTCGGCCAGTTTCTCGGGTGTAGGTACTCCCTCGTCCGTCCAGCCTCGCGCGGTGTAGTACACGGGCAGCATGGCATCCAGGTCGACCGTGACCCCGGCCGAGGGGCCCTCTTGGTGGGCCTGGGTCAGCAACCGCCGCGGCAGGCTATCGTCGGCCTTGGTCAGCCCGGCTTTCAGGTTCCACAGCCGTTCCAGGTTCCAGGTCCGTTCTCCGATTCGCAGAAAGTCGTCGATGGTGTAGTCGACCCCGGTGGCGGCGGCGACGCAGGGGACCAGGGATTCCAGCGGCCCGCCGCTGCCTTTGACAAACAGGCAGATTCCCGTGGCGTCGTGCGCGGTGGTTCGATTCTGTTCGCCCGCCACCCACTCGCTCTTCCCCGCCGTCGCGTGCGGATCCGCTCCGGCGGCCGTCTCGATGCCAGGCGTCCAGGCTCGCAAATGACACGCTCCCCGGTTGCAGGTGGCGTAGGCGATTCCCATCCCCTGGAAACCGCGGGGATCGTAAGCGGGAAATTCCTGGCCCTTGCTGCCCATGAACACCTCGGGGTGATTCAGCTGTTGACCCAGCCGCTGGGAACCCTCGGCCAGCCGGTCTCCGAACCCTTGGCGATAGGCGGTCGCTTCGACCATGTGCACCAGGGCCTCGGCCGAACCGAACCGCAGGGGCAGTTCAACGTCGGCGTCGGTGATCACTTTGTTTTCGTACAGCTCCATGGCTGCGGCCAGCGTGGCGCCCATCGAGATGGGGTCCATGCCCAGGTCGTTGCACAGCCAGTTGGCCTTGATCACCGCGTCCAGGTCCCCCACGCCGCAGTCGGCGCCCAGGGCCCAGGCCGCTTCGTATTCGGGTCCTTCGCTGGCGTCCCGCCAGTTGCGGGGGCTGGTGTGGACGAGGAACTTTTCGGCGGCGTCTCCCAGGCGGGTAACGCGGCCACAAGCGATCGTGCAGGCAAAGCAGGCCTTGTTGGCCACCAGCCGCGTCTCCTTGATCGTGTTGCCGTTCAGGTTTTCGTACTGGTCGAATTGCCCGGCTTGAAAATTCCGAGCCGGCAGGCCGCCCCAGGTCTGGGTCATGTCGATCGTGGCCGCGGTCCCCAGTTCGGTAAAGCCTTTACGGCCGGGATGGTCCTGCATATCGGCCCGCATCTGCCACACAGCCGCCATGAAACGCTGCGGGTCGGCAATCGGCACTCCGCGCGTACCCCGCACGGCGATCGCCTTAAGATTTTTCGATCCCATCACCGCGCCCACGCCGCTGCGTCCAGCCGCGCGATGCTTGTCGTTCATGATGCAGGCAAACCGGACCCGCCGCTCCCCGGCCGGCCCGATGCTGGCCACCCGCAACCCCGGAATGCCCAGCTCGCTGCGCAACCCATCCTCCGTGGCGTGGACACCGCGTCCCCAATAAGCGGACGCATCGCGCAGCTGGACCTGGTCGTCGTTAATGAACAGGTAAGAGGGTCGCGGGGCGGACCCTTCCAGGATCAGCAGGTCGTAACCGGCGAACTTCAGTTCAGGACCCCAATGCCCGCCCGAATTGGAGGTGGTAATCGCTCCGGTCAGCGCGCCCTTGGTGACAACCATGTACCGAGCTCCGCAGGGGACCGGCGTCCCGGTCAGCGGCCCGGCGGCAAAGATCATCTTGTTCGCGGGCGCAAAGGGGTCCTCCGCCGGGTCCATCTCGTTCCACAGATACCGGTCCGCCAACCCGCGGCCGCCCAGATAATCCCGCATCCACGCGGCCGGGATCGCTTCCACCGTCGACCGCCCGCTGGTCAAATCCACCCGCAGCAACCTGCCCGTCCAACCACCCATCCCAAACATCTCCTCAACGCACCCCTCACCACTCACCACTCACTCTTCACCCTTCACGCTTCACTGTTCACTCTTCACTCTTCACCCTTCACCCTTCACCCTTCACTCTTCACTCTTCACCCCCTCCTCATAATTCCGCTGGACCTTGGCCCCCCAATCGGCGAACCAGTCCTGACCGGCCACCGGTTCCACCACTTCAATGGCCGCGGTCGGGCAGCTGGTGGCACAAGCCGGCTGGCCGCCGCACAGATTGCACTTGGTCGCCGTGTCGTCGACGGGCGAGGTGAAGACGGTGCCAAAGGGACAAGCGATCGTGCAGAGGTGGCAGCCGATGCACAGCGGTTCGATCACGATCTTGGCCCCGGACGATTCGTCGACGGCGATCGCGTTGACCGGACAAGCGGTCATGCACCAGGCTTCATCGCACTGCAGACACGTGTAGGGGGCATAGCTGGCTTGTTCGTCAAAGACGTTGACGCGGATCAAGCTGCGGGAGGGCTGGAACGTGCCGGTCTGGACCCAGGCGCACGCCAATTCACATTGCATGCAGCCGGTGCATTTGTCGGGAACGATTTTCAGCCGAGCGGACATGGGGTGATCCGCGAACAGAAAATGGTGGTGCCAGACCAGGAAATAACGTCTGGATCGCTCACCCGCGCCCACAATGTAATGGATCATTACGCCCCACCAAAGGGGGAAAGCCCACAGGGACAGACCCTCCGCCGCTGGCCGTGGATGGAAAGTCGTTGTGTCGCAGCGGCAGACCACGGCCCGGCGGGACGAGCCCGTTTGCATGGGGCCAGATCGATGTTTTGCACGTCGGGCAACCCACCCTTTCCTCCCGCAGTCGCCGCCACGCCGGTTGCGGTGCGAACTTGCGCCATCTGTCGGCGGGGTGTCGGCCACGCTGAGGCTGCCGGGGTGTGGCGCGGACTTGCAGACCGGTCACTTCCCCTTGATACTACAATCTGACTGCGACTCGGTCCCGCCGGGGACCGGCCGAACCCGGTTTGCCCCCCACACAAAGGAACATTGCATGCGGCACAGCGCCTACCCCTTGGTGACCATCGCCAATCTGGCCCTGGTGGCCGGCACCT
>CAYFZZ010000011.1:0-5598 GCA_964347545.1 uncultured Planctomycetaceae bacterium
CAAGGCCTCGGTGTCGGAAAGAATTTCCATCCCAGCCAGACCCATCTCCTCCAGCGTGGCCGAGGAAATGCCCTGATCGGCAAAGGCCTGGCAGGCAAACAAACAAAGTGCGGCGGTCAACAGAGATACTTTCGCCATCGTCATTTTCTCCAGTGCAATTCGTGTTAACTGCGGGTTGCGGAAGACAAACAGAAGCTACGTAGACATCTCACGCCTCGTGCGTACTGGGACCTTTGCCATTGCAGCTGGCGTGCCAGAACGGGACGCCGCAGCCGATCCGCCCGCGTTAAGCGCCAGCCATAGCTTGACTTACCTGCATTTTCCCCGCCCTGACGCCCTTCCCCGGGCTCGGGGGTTCTGTTGCTTTTTTGCCTCATCCCCCGAGGGGGGGGTGGTCTGAGGGCGGCAGCCCGATGCCTGCCGGGCACTTGCGTCCCCCAGGGACAGCCGGTTGCCCAAGGGCAACAGGGGTGGCCCGGGACGCCCAGCGGCTGGGCGGTCCTTCCCGCGGCCAGGCGGGGGCCGGTCACGTGAAACAGGCACCGCCTGGAGACTTCCCAGACGGTGCCTGCCGCAGAAAATGCTGGGTTGTTCGTCGGCCTCGCTGCCGGTCAATCCCTTTCTTACGAACAACCCATGCTGTTGCCGCAGTTATAGCAGAGGTAACAGTTGCCGCTGCGGACGGTGATCGCGCCGCAAGCGCCGCAGAGCGGCGCGTCGACCTGGAATTTTGAAAACTGGTCACTGCGCAACGTGTGCGACACCTTGCTCATCCCCGCCTGTTCAAGCCGCATCACCATCGTCTGGCTGGTCGCCCCGTTTCCGTGGCTGTGGTGACCGTTCCGCGACTTGCCGTTTTGGGGTTCACCGGTGGGGGTCTGTCCCTGACCGTTGCTTAGCCCGCCGGCCTCCCTGGCGACGGGCCCCCTCTCTGCTTCCCCGTCCTCTTCGTCACCTCCGGGACCGCGATCCCCTCCCGGCCGCGCCCCCGCCGCTCCCTTTTCGCCCGCCGTCTCCTCGACCGGCAAACCCAAATTCGCTTCGCGATATCCCGGGATAAACTGGCATCCCAGCCAGCGGAAGATGTAATCCACAATGCTCTTGGCATTGCGGATGTCGGGGTTCTTGGTGAAGCCCATGGGGTCGAACCGCGTGTGGGAGAACTTGTTGACCAGCACTTCCAGCGGCACTCCGTACTGGAGACAGATGGAAATGGCCGTCCCAAAACAGTCCATCAGCCCCCCAATGGTGCTCCCCTCCTTGGCCATGGTGATGAAAACTTCGCCCGGCCGGCCGTCGGCGTACAACCCGACGCTCAAATACCCTTCGTGCCCGTCGATGCTGAACTTGTGCGTCACCGACGAGCGGGTATCGGGCAACCGTTCGCGGCGGGGGGCCGCCTGTTGCTTCTGCTCGGCCCGGTCCCCCTCCGTCGAAGTCGCCAGCGGCTGGCTCTGCTTCGACCCGTCGCGATAGATGGCCAACGCTTTCAGTCCCAGGCGCCAACCCCAGGTGTACGCCTCGGCCACATCCTCCACGGTCGTGGTGGAGGGCATGTTGACCGTTTTGGAGATGGCCCCGGAGAGGAAGGGTTGAGCGGCGGCCATCATCTTCACGTGGGCTCGCCAGTCAATCGAACGTCCCCCCCCGGCCGGTTCAAAGGCACAGTCAAACACCGGCAAATGCTCGGCCTTCAAGTCCGGGGCGCCTTCGATCTTGTCGTGCTGGTCGATGTACGCCGTGATCGACTCGATGTGCGGCTGATCGTAGCCCAGCGTCTTGAGGGCGAACGGGACCATCCGGTTGACAATCTTCAGCATCCCTCCCCCGGCCAGCTGCTTGTACTTGACCAACGCAATATCCGGTTCGATGCCGGTCGTATCGCAGTCCATCAGGAAACTGATCGTGCCGGTGGGGGCCAGCACGGTGGCCTGAGCATTGCGGAAACCGAACCGTTGGCCGTTCTCCAGGACCTGGTCCCACAGGTGTCGAGCGGCCTGGTGGAGCTCATCCGGACAAGCCGCGTTGATCTGCTCGACCGCGTCCCGATGCATCTGCATCACCTGCAACATCGAATCCCGATTCACTTCGAAGCCTTCGAAGGGCCCCTGAGCGGCGGCCAGTTCCACGCTGGCCAGGTTGGCCGCACCATGCAACAACGCCGTGATCGCTCCGCAAATCCCATACGCCTCGTCCGAATCGTAGGGATGCCCGCCCGCCATCAGGAGGCTGCCCAGGTTGGAATATCCCAGCCCCAGCGGACGGTAGCGGTGGCTGTTTTCCGCAATCGCCTGCGTGGGATAGCTGGCGTGGTCGACGAGGATTTCCTGAGCGACGAAGAAGACCCGACAGGCGTGCTTGAAACGCTCGGTGTCGAACGAACCGTCCGGCTGGCGGAAATTCATGAGGTTGATACTGGCCAGGTTGCAGGCCGTATCGTCCAGGAACATGTACTCGCTGCAGGGGTTGCTGGCGTTGATCCTCCCCGAACGGGGACAGGTGTGCCAGCGGTTGATCGTCGTGTCGTACTGCACCCCCGGATCACCACACTTCCAGGCGTTGGTCGCCATGCGGTGCATGACCTCGCGAGCGGCATAGGTGGGACCCGGATGGTTGGCATCGGTCACCCAATGCGTCGTCCAGTCCCGATCCTCGACGACCGCATTCATGAAATCGTCGGTCACGCGGACCGAAAGATTCGCGTTCTGGAACATGATCGAACTGTACGCTTCGCCGTTGAAATTGGCGTCGTAGCCACCTTTTTCGATCAGGACGTGAGCCTTCGCTTCTTCCTTGGCCTTGCAGTCGATGAACTCCATGATGTCCGGATGCCACACCTTCAGCGACTGCATCTTGGCCGCTCGGCGCGTCTTGCCACCGCTCTTGACCACCGCCGCAATCTGGTCGTAGACCCGCATGAAGGAGAGCGGACCGGAGGGCTTGCCTCCCCCCGACAGCTTTTCGCGGTGGGAACGCAGCGTCGATAAATCGGTCCCCGTGCCGCTGCCGAACTTGAACAACATCGCTTCGCTGGTCGCCAACCCCATGATGGCTTCCATGTTGTCGTCCACGCTCTGAATAAAGCAGGCCGACCCCTGGGGGTACTCATAGGGGTTCTCCGGCTGCATCGCCACCCGCTGAGCGGGGTCCCAGTGCCAGTTACACTGAGCACCCTCGACACCGTACTGGTGGTGCAAACCCACGTTGAACCACACCGGGGAATTGAAAGCACCATGCTGGTGCAGACACAGCCAGGTCAATTCGCGATAGAAGTTTTCGCCGTCGGCCGGCGAAGCAAAATAGCCGTCTTCCAGACCCCAGTTGGCAATCGTGCGACTGACCCGGTGAATTAACTGGCGGACACTCTTCTCCCGCTCAGGCGTCCCCACTTCGCCGTAAAAATACTTGCTGACCACCACGTTCGTCGCCAGCTGACTCCACCCCGCCGGAATCTCCGCGTCGTGCTGTTCAAACAACACCTCGCCCGATTCGCCCCGAATCTCCGCCGACCGACGCTCCCACTCCACCGTCTCAAACGGGTCCTGGACGCTAGCCTCACAAAACAAGGGATCAAACCGCAATCCGGTCCCCCGCCCCTGCACCTCGCGGTCCCCCCGGTCAAACAAACTGCGCGTCGATACGTCCATTGCTGCGGTCGCCATCGCCTGAATCCTTTCATGCTAAAAAAGATGGGCATCCTACCTTTGTATACACCCGTACATACCAGCTACCCCTGCCAGAAACGACCTGAAGACCCCGATCCGGCAACGCAGGTCCGCCCCACTGGACGACGCTACCGGAGGAGTAACCAAATATCCAAAAACACCCATATATTGTAGTGGATACCCGATGGGCTACAACATGGTGTTGGAAGAGCGAAATTTTACGCCCAATTCGTCGCCCGTCAATCACGCTTGGCCGGTTTCTGCAAGTGCTTTTCTGGTCGAGGATTACCGTTGTCGGTGCGTGCTAGCACCCCCGCCACCGCTGAGGGACCAGACGAGCGATCAGCCCTTTTTTTGCGGGCGTTTGGGATTTCCGCGCCCCGGCGACCCTCACGGCCCGCCTGCGAAAAAATTTTAAAAAAATTTCGCGCTCCAATTCCCACCACCTCAAACCTCAACTCGCCCGCCAACCTCATCCCGCACAGCCACGTCTGAACAGATCCGACCACCGGTCAACGAACCTACATGTCTCGAACCGCTCGGCAGCTACCCCCGCGCTCGCCCGCGCTCATCGCAAACCGTCACCGTCGGTGTGCCTCGCTGCGGCCGAGCGGTTGACCCCACCTGCAGGCTGCCGCAGACTGGGCACATGGCGCTGCACATCGTTTGCCCGGCCGGTCACCGCCTGGCCGTACCGCTGGACCGCACCGGCCAGAAGGTCGTATGCCCCCAATGCGGGCGGTCGGTGATCGTCCCCCCGCCGGCCCAGTGGCCGGCGAGCGATCAGGGCGGGGCCTCGTCTCCGCCGGGCCCCCCGGCCCCCCCACCCCCCCCTGCCCCAACGGGGCTGGGCCAGCCCGCCGGCCCACCGCCGGCGGCGGCCGCCCAGGCGGGCCCCTCCCCAGACGACCCCGGCGGGGCCCTCCACCAGCAGCCCTTTGCTGGCGGCGAGCGAGCGGGCCGGACGGCGGGGGCCCAGCCATCGGGCGGCCGGTCTGCTGCCGGCGAGGGGGAACTTTCCCCCCCGGCGAGCCGGCCGCTGGTGGTGTGGGAGCTGTCCGCGGATCTGCCCCGGTCCCCCTACCAGGCGGACCGTGGCAAGATCGCGACCCTCCGCTGGCTGGCCCTCTGCCTGTTGGGCATCACCTTGCTGGGCGCCAGCCCCGCCCTCCTCCACTTCCCGCTGGCCGGCGCCCCCTGGTGGGCCCTGCTGGTGTTGCTGATCGCCGCCCTCCAGACCCTGTACATCTTCTGGATGGTGACGCTGCCGGACTGGAGCACGGCGTGGGTGTTGATGTTGGTGTTTGCCGTTTCCGCCGCCCTCTATGGGTGCGGGTTGGCCGTGGCCCTGGTGGCCCCGCCCACTCCCGAGATGCCGCTGGACCTGTACGGCGTCCGCCGCCTGGCCGTACCCTGGTCGGCGGCGATGGTCCTGTTGACCTTTCTGGGCGCGTATCTCTGCGGCCGTTTTAGTCACCGTTGGTACCGCAGTTTTACTTTGGCCTGGCAAGCCCCCCGGCCGCGGTGACCGCCGCCGGGTGCCCCCCTGGCCGGGGCCGCGATCCCGGTCCCCATCGGTCGCGCTTGGCCCCCCGACGGCTTACCACCAGGCGGTGGCCGGCTGCAGCATCAGCTGCCGGTACAGCTCGACACCCCGCTCGAGATCCTCCACCGCCAGGTGTTCGGCGGCGCTGTGCGCCTCCGCGATATGGCCGGGTCCCAGCACGACCGCCGGCAGTCCGGCCGTGGCGAAATTGCTGGCGTGCGTCCCATACTTGGCCCCGCCCGCCTCGGCCGATAGCCCCAGGGACTTTAGCACCCGGCCGACCCGGCCCGCAAATTCCCCGTTCGTCTCTGGCGCCAGGGCCGGCTCGATGTGGGGTGGCTGTTGAGCGACCTCTAGTTCGGGATCCTCTTGGCGGAGCTGGTCCAG
>CAYFZZ010000012.1:0-18655 GCA_964347545.1 uncultured Planctomycetaceae bacterium
CCTGGCGGTTCCGCGTCAACCTGCTGACCCAAATGGGACATGTGGGCCTGGTCGCTCGCCGGGTCAATAACACGATTCCCGACTTCGCTGGCCTGCACCTGCCTCCCCAAATCGAAAAACTCTGCTCGTTTCACCAAGGTCTGATCCTGATTGCCGGGGTCACCGGGTCGGGGAAGAGCACCACGATCGCCTCGATGCTGAACTGGATCAACGCGCACTATCGCAAACATATCCTCACGCTGGAAGATCCGATCGAATTCATGTTCCGGGAAGACAAATGCCTGATCAACCAACGCGAGATTGGTGTCGACGTCAAGGATTTTGAGATCGGCATGAAGCATGCAGTCCGCGAGGATCCGGATGTGATGCTGGTGGGCGAAATGCGCGATCAGGAAACGTTTGCCACGGCCATTCACGCCGCCGAAACGGGGCACCTCGTGTTTGGCACGATTCACGCGTCGAACGCGGCCACGGTCATCAATCGCATCCTGGACCTGTTTCCCGCCGATATGCATGGCGGGTTGCGCAGTGCGATCGCGGCCAACATGGTGGCCATCATGGCGCAAAAGCTGGTCAAAGCGATCGACAAGGACCTGGGCCGCGTGCCGACTGTGGAAATCATGACGTTCAACAGTATGGTCCGCAAGTTGATTCTGGAAGAGGAAGACGAAAAGCTGGGGGACGCCATCCGCCAGGGTGCTCAGGAGGGCATGCAGGACTTTAATATGAGCTTGAAGGATCTGGTCGAAAAGGAGCTGATCGATCAGGAGACGGCGTTTGACGTCTCGCCCAACCGCGAGCAGCTGAAGATGGCTCTCAAGGGAATCGGTGTTTCCCAGGGCGGCTTGATTTGAACTTTCCCCGATGATGCGCAACTTGCTGATCCCATTGTCTTCGCTCGCCCTGCTGGCTTGGGCAGCGGCCAGCGGTTTTGCCCAGGAGACGGTCACGGCCGCGGCGGACCCCTGGCCCGACTTTCCCGTCGACCCGGATTATTTTCGCGGTCCGGGGTTCTATTTCAGCACGACCAAGATCGTCTGCTGCTGGCTGTTGTTCGCCGCCTGGGTCTACACCACCGATTGGGTCAGTCAGGACATGCAGATCCACCACATTCCGCGGCTGCACACCTGGGTCCCGATCGTGGTCGGACCCTTCACCGGGGCGTTCCTGCTGATCTGGATCCTCCCCAGTTTCCTGTTGGGCTTTCTGTTGATGTGGATCGCCTACCTGGTGCCCCTGGGGCTGTACATCTTTGCCTATCGCAATCCGCGGGTTGAGCAGCATGTGCGGTTACTGACACCGGGGCACCTGCGTTTCTGGCTGGCGGAAAAACTGCAACTGTTGGGGATCCGCATGGCCGCCGAAGCCCCGGCCGCTCACGAAACAGGGCCCGACCTGCAGCTGCTGGCCGTGTCGGCGGCGGACCCGCAGGAGAACCAGGCGCGGCTGATCACGGCCCGCCAGTTGCCCGGTTACACCCCGGTACGGACGTTGCTGGACCACGCTCTGGGTTACCGCGCCGCGGCCGTGATGCTCGATTACGGCGAGTCGGTGGCGGTGCGGTATTTGATTGACGGGGTGTGGTTGAGCACTGCGGCCCAATCGCGCGAGATCGGCGATCAGCTGCTCGAGGTGCTCAAAACGGTCGCCGGCCTGGATGCTGATCAACCCACTCCGACGCTGGGCGGTCGCCTGGCGATGCAGAGCGAGGCTGAGCAGATCCCCATCACCATGACCTGGCAGACTACCGCTGGCGGACAGCGAGTGCTGTTGCAGTTCCAGCTGAGGCCAGCCCAGTTCAACACGCTGCAGGACCTGGGGATGACGTCGACCCAGGAGGCCGAGCTGCAGGAAATCCTGGCCGGCGACCGGGGGATCCTCCTGTTCTCGGCCCTCCCTTCCGGTGGCTTGTCGACCACCCTGGAACGCAGTGTGATGCAGATCGACCGGCTGCTGCGGGATTGCGTGAGCGTGGAGGATGGGGGGGCGCCGTATCCCGAGCTGACCAGTGTCGACGTCAAGACCTACGACCGAGCGGCGGGGCAGACTCCCGCCTCCATCTTGCCCTCGGTCGGCCGTGCTCAGCCAGACCTTATCATCTGTCGCGACCTGGTGGATGCCGAGTCGGTTGCCCTCTTGTGCCAGCAGGCGATTGAGGAACGCCGGATTATCACGACGATCCAGGCCCGAGACTCGGTGGAAGCCTTGTTGCGCGTTTTGATGCTGAAGGTCCCCCGCGAACGGTTCGCCCAGGCCATCCAGGCGGTCTTGCACCAACGCTTGATCCGCAAGCTGTGCGAACCGTGCCGTGAGGCGTACACGCCCCAGCCTCAGCTGCTGGCCAAGCTGGGCTTGAATCCAGCCCAGGTGCCCCAGCTTTATCGCCCACCTGCTGAGCCAGAGAAGGTCTGCAGCCACTGCAATGGTCTCGGCTATTATGGGCGGACGGCGATCTTCGAATTGTTGCGCGTCGATGACCAAATGCGTAAAATTTTGAAAGTGAAACCGGAACTGGAGCTCCTTCGCAAAGCAGCGCGGCAGGCGGGACTCCGCTCCGAACAACAGCACGGCATACTGAAAGTCGCCCGGGGGATCACCTCCCTGGAAGAATTGCAACGCGTGCTGAAAACCTGACACCCGGGATGTCCGGCCATGAGCCTTTTGTTATACGTCGGCCCACTGCTGATCATCGCCCTGTGCCTCGGCTTTGTGGGCAAGACAGGGCTCTGGCACAGTCTGCTGACCTTCTTCAACGTGCTGACGGCCGCCGTGTTGGCGATGAACTACTTTGAACCGGCGGCCACCTGGCTGGATTCCAAAATGCCGACGTTCTCCTACCTGATCGACGTCGTCGTGCTGTGGGGGCTGTTTGTCGGCTTTTTTGCCGTGCTGCGACTGGTGACCGATCGGATTTCCCAAGTCCAAGTCCGTTTTCACCGCTGGGTGGATGTCCCCGTGGGCATGCTGGTCTCCGTCTGGACCGGCTGGCTGTTGGTGTGCCTCTTGATGACCTCGCTGCACGTGGCCCCCCTTCCCCGGCATGGATTCGGGGGGGCGTTTCAGCCCACGCCCGCAGCGCGGATGTTCTTTGGCCTGGCCCCGGACCGCCAGTGGCTGGCGTTTATGCAGCAGCTCTCCGCCGGGGGCTTCGGAAAAGGTTCCGGTCGGGGTGACGAGCCGTCGGCGGGTCTGTTCGATCCCGAGGGGACGTTCATTCTGAAGTATGACGCGCGGCGGGCGATTTACGAGACGACGTCCGAGCTGCGGGTGCGGCGCGTGTTTGGCAAGGGGATCGTGGAAGAGGGACGTCCCCGTGACGAGTGAAACCAAGCCGTCCAGTCCGGTCTTCAGCGACCATGCGGATCCGGCGGTGGCTGCTGAGCGGGTCAGCCTGGGAGCGGTGGCCTCCCTGCTGCTGGGTTTGACCTCGGCTGCCGCCCTCCTGCACCCCTACCTCTGGTTCACCGCCGGGGTCGGCCTCCTGGTGGCCGGCTTGACCCTGATCCGCCTCCACCGGCGGCAGCCGCCTCCGCCCGGCTGCAACTTGGCCCTGGCCGGATTCCTGCTGGCCGTGCTCTTCGCCAGCTGGGCACCCACCAGTTACTACCTCCGCCAATATCGGCTCAACCAACAGGCCATTGCCGTCAGCCAGCAGTGGCTGCGGTTTGTGACCCGCGGCCAGCTGCAGAAAGCCTTTGCCGCCACCGAGGACCCCCTCCCCGACCCGGCGGCAGCCGGTCCGGCGCCCCGCGGCACGCCCGATACGCCCGAAGGCCGAGCAAAATTTGCTCGGTTCCAGAACAGCCAACTGGTGAAAGCGCTGAGCCAGCTGGGCCGGCGGGGGGCGCAGGTGGAACACGATCAAAGCGAGGAACAATTCCAACGCGAGGGCGTCGATCGTTTTTCCAACCTGTTCACGATCCGTTATACGGCGAAAAACCTCGAGCCAAAAACGATTGTCGTCCGAGTCCGCGTGGATCGTACCGATAACCCCATTACGACCACGGGATTTTGGCGTATCATGAGTTACCAGCAAGTCTCTCTTCCCCCCGGCCCGCGGAGTTGATCATGCTGAACAAGGAACTCTTGGATATTCTGGTCTGCCCCGAAAACCATCAGCCGTTGCAGCTGGCCGACCAGCAGCTGGTGAACAAGCTGAATGCCGCCATTGAGGCTGGCAGCTTGCAAAATGCAGCCGGCAAACGGCTGACAGATAAACTGGACAGTGGCCTGGTCCGCGAGGACCGGCGAGTCCTGTACCCGATCCTGGACGGAATACCCATCCTGCTGGTCGAAGAGGCGATCGCCTTGGAGAGCGACTACGGAGACTGAGCCGGGAGATCCAGCCAAGGCGGTCGGCCCCGAGGGGGGCTGTGCCCAGGGGCGGGGGCGAGCGGGTGTGAGCGATGGAGGTCGCGGATGAGCGAAAAAACGGTGTTCAAGAAGATTATCGACGGGGAAATCCCGGCGGAGGTGGTTTACGAGGACGAGCTGTGTCTGGCCTTTCGGGACATCGACCCCCAGGCGCCGACCCACGTGCTGGTCATTCCCCGTCAGGAAATCCCCTCCCTGACACAGATCACCGACGACGACGTGCCGTTGCTGGGCCACCTCTGCAAGGTCGCCCGGGACGTGGCGGTCCGCTGCAATTTAGAGGAGGGTTACCGCGTGGTGATCAACAGCGGACCGCAAGGGGGCCAGGATGTGCCCCATTTGCACCTCCATCTGCTGGGGGGACGCCCCCTGACGTGGCCTCCTGGCTGAACGGTCGAAGGGGGGTGGCCGGAACGCCCGCCGGGATGCGCAAAAATGCATCCCTCCGGGATGATCTAACTTGTGGAGAACAACCCAGCCACGGGCCGCAACCACATGGTGGACGGGGACGGGTTTCCGTCATGCAGGGGACGGGCAAGAGTGCCCGTCCTACAATAATGGGCGCAGGGAAACAAGAAATCACCAAGTAGGAGAACAAGCGGGGGTCCCGCGGCGACGGCGGAGGTGGATTTTGCAGAACAGCGAACGAAACACCGGTTGGATGGTCCGGCTGGCCTTTTTCCGGCGAGGCTGGCGGTGGCCCGCGGGCGGGTCGAGCCTGCTGGGGCTGGTCACAGGTCTGGCGGCCAGCCTTCCGCTGGGTGGACCGCTGGCCGCCAAAGAGATCACGATCGCTCGCAGCCCCCAGGGTGCGGTGGTCCACATCGACGGCCGGCTGTTCACCGAATACCGCACGTCCAGCGGAAACAAACCGATCCTGTGGCCGATCATCGGACCCACTGGCCAAGCGGTGACCCGGTCCTTCCCGATGGGCGCGGCGGCGGGTGAGACGCAAGACCACCCGCACCATCGCAGTTTGTGGTTCAGCCACGGGGACGTGGATGGGCTGTCGTTCTGGCACGAGCGGGATGGTGGCCCGACGATCCGGCACAAAAAATTCATCCAAGTGCGGGGCGACACGATCGAGACCGAAAACGAATGGCTGGACCCGACCGGCCGTCCGCACCTCCAGGACCGGCGGACCTTGCGGTTTGGCGCCGACGATGCCGACCATCGCTGGATCGATTTCGACATCACGCTCACCGCCGGCGAGCGTGCCGTGTGGCTGGGAGATACCAAGGAGGGTAGTTTCGGGGTCCGCGTGGCGGGCACGATGAAGGTTACGGCTGGAGGCGGGGGGCGGATCGTCAGCAGCACGGGTCAGGAGGACAAAGCTGCCTGGGGCAAGCGGGCCGCCTGGGTCGACTACCACGGGCCTGTCGAGGGCCAGATGGTGGGGATTGCCATCCTGAATCACCCCCGCAGTTTCCGCTTTCCCACCTTCTGGCATGTCCGCCCTTACGGGCTGTTTGCCGCCAATCCGTTCGGCTTGCGCGATTTTACGGCAGGCCAGAAGGAGGGGGGCTACCAGCTGCAGGCGGGCGAGTCGATCACCTTGCGGTATCGGGTCTGGTTGCACCGGGGCGACCATCGGGAGGGCAAAGTCGCCGAAGCCTTTAAGGCGTATGCGCGCCAGGCCGCGCCACCGGATGAATAAACCCTTGGCGTGTTTTCTGGGGACGCGCCTTCCGTTCAGCAGGGGCGGGCCTCTTCAGCCAGAGGGTTGGCGGTCCCAGGCGCCTCCCGCGCTTGGCCTGCCAGCCCGCGGGTCGGGCCGGCCTTACCTCCAGAAGGGCAGCCGCGGTTTCCACCAGGGGGGGGCGTCCGCCGGGGGCTCGTCTTCCCGATGCGACCGCTCTGCTTGACGTAGCGGCGGCCGGTCTTCGACCAGCGGTTCCGGAGGCAGGGGAACGTGACGTTCCAGGAAATCGGGCCAATAGCCGTCCAGTAGCCGCAGGCAGTCTGTCACCTGTCCGCTTTGCAGAGCGAAGTTGGCATGGGTCAGCAGCCGCGACAGCTCGGTACGCTCGTTTTCGCTGAACCGCAGGTCGCTCACCGTAATTTCGTCGATCCACACGGTGCCGGGACCCATCAGGTCGAAGCGGAGGGTCAGATCCTTCACGTCGCTCAGCGGCAGATCGTTGGCGGAAAACTCGAACAGCTGCCAGGCGTCGGTGGCTGCGGCAACCCCGTGCCGATAGAACTCGGCGTCCCGGTGCGTCCCCCCGACTGCCAGGCGCAAGGGGCCTTGGAAATCGGGGCCGGCCTTCAGCCAGACGGTGAACGCGATGCGGCCGGTGGGGGGCGCGGGGAAGGGATCGCTGATCAGCGACGCGCCCCCGTCCCGCCCGTGGAACTGCAAGGAGGCCTGGCCCACGTGCTTCTCCTGCTGGTCACCGGTCACCTTGGCGGGCGGGTTTCCGATCAGCCGCCAGCCGGGGACGGCGCCCGCCGCGACGGGCTGTTCGAAGCCGGGGTTGGCCAGCACGTCGATCGGCCGTTTTTCGGCCAACGACGCGGCTTTGGCCCCCAGGTGTTGAATCCGCGTCTGCAAGCCGGCTGTCACGTCTGCGGGCAAGGTCACCTGCACGTCCGCCAGCTGGACACCGCTGGCGTTGAAGCGGACGGCCAGGAAGTCATAACGGTCCAGTTCGACCGACCAGTTCTCGCCGTTCGGAGGGGCCACGGGCCGCCGGCCACTCAACTCTTCCACCGCGACCGCTCCCGGGGCAATGATCCGCGCCGCACACCTGCAGGGCCAGGGGGAGTCGTTGACCAGGTAGACGTAGGTGTGTTGGCCCCACGACAGCTGGCGGATGGTCAGAGGCTGGTACTTGCCGGGGACGGGTTGAAAGGGTTGAGCGGGGAGTCGGCGATAGGCGATCATCAGGTCGCGCAACTCCTCCTCCTGGCCGAGGGGCAGCAGTGGTCCTCCACGGACCACATGGGCGGTGTCCAGTTCGGCCAGGGCTTGTACCACGCGGCGCCGGATGGCCCTGCCGGCGGGCGTCAGGTGAGGTGACAACACGGTGTGGGTGTGGTCCGCCCCGAAGGGACTCTTCTGGTCGAACGAGGGCAGCCGCAGGGAAGCGGGGTTGAGTGCCTGCAGGAAACCCACCTCGCCGCTGGCCGCCAGCCCCTCCCGGAATTCTTGGGCGGCGTGCGTCTGTTGGAAGACCGCACGGCGATCACCGCGAAATTCCGCGGCCAGCGTCGTGGGGTTCAGCAGGATTGTCGTTTGTCCGGTTCCCGGATGATCTGCATAGAGTCGCGGGTTGATCCCGATACCCAAGAGGCCGTCCAGCGGCTTGGCTCGTGGCGGCAGAGCCGGTCTCAGCATCTGCTGGATATCGGGGCTGTCCAGCATCGGCGCGAGCGACAGGTACAGTTTGCTCTGCGGGCCCGCTCGTTGCACTTCAGCCGCCAGCCGGCCGTGGAACTCCCGCAGGCGGTAAGCTCGCCAGTCCAGCCACTTGTCCCGCAGGGGACTCTGCCAGCGTCCCGGAGGGCTGCCCGGGGGGAGCGGGACCCCGGCTTCCTGCGAGAATTGTTGCAAGGTGCGCGGATCCGAGGGCCAGGCGGGACCTGGCAGGAAGGCAAACGAGTGGGTGGGCGTGCCGATGGCCAGCCCTTCAAAGGAAGGATGGTGCCGATAGCGATCCACCAGCTCGCGGACGACCGCCAGCATGGCCTGCTGGACTTGGGGGTGGAGCGGATTGTAGAAGGCCGCGGCGGTGTCCGGCGCCGCAAATTTTTCGGCCCACGCGGCGCCATCGGGTCCCACCGCTTCCACACCGACACTCTCCGGATCCCCCTGCCGCAAGACCGCCTCCAGCTGGGGCAGGGGAGCGGAAAATTGCAAGGCGGGGATCAGACGAATCGCTTCCCGGTCACAGATCCGGAACAGCAGCTCTAACACATCTTTGCGTTGGGGATCCTGGCCACTGGCAAAGAAGATGCCCGTGTCGTAGCGCGGGGTCGGTTCCAGCAGCTGGCTGGGATAGATCGTGCTGCCGTCGGCGGCCACGGCGAGGACCAGCGCGTTGTAGCCGGCGTATTTCAAATACTGCACCAGCCGGGTAGCACCTTCATAGAAGGTCACCCAATCATCCATGCTCCGCTGGCTGGAAGGATCAAACGCTTCGTTGGCCGAAAAGTTTTCCGGAATCAGGGGGCGCTGCATAAAAGCGGCCAGGATGCGGCCCTCGTCCAGCATCCCCGCCGGCATGGCGGTGGGTAAACCGCTGGTCGCCACCCCGGCCAGGTTCAGCCCTGCCACGGCGATCGCTTTGGGACCCAACACCCGGATCTTGCCATGCACGGCCGGGGTGTCTTCGCCCTGGTTGGTGATCAACACCACGGGCTGGCGTGTCCGGGGCCAGAAGACGATCCGGTGCCGGCCGATGACCGGGGCCCGCTCGGCCGCTTCCGGGGGGACGTACAGACCCATGTCCAGGCCGACGGGCAGGACCGTTCCCGCCGCATTGGGTTCCAGCACGCTGATCCCCATCGCTTGAGGAAGATTCGCCGGATACTCCACTTCCAGGACGTGCGGCTGATTGGGGTGGCTGATGTTCAAGGGGTACCCCGTCCAGGTGGCCTCCGAATCGACCCGGCCCGGCTCCAGCCGGACCAGGGTTCCCAGTTGGGGGTGCTCCCAACTTGCCACATCCCCGTGTTGCAGGGGGCCACCGGCCAGGCTGGGGAGTTTGGGAATCCGGGCTACCTTTTTCCACCACGGTTCGGCAGGATTAATTTCATCGATCACCTTGGAGGGTGCTTGCGGCGGTTCCTGGTCACTGGCCGCCGGGGGGTTGGGGCCGAGCACCACGAACTGGACCTTCCGCCGAGCGGCCAGTTGCTGGCGATTCCGGAAGGGGTTGCCCGGGTTGAACTGCCGGCGGACTGCCGGCAGAAAGGCCTCGATTTGCACGTCATAGACCCCCTCCCGGGCGGGGGAGGGGATTTCCAGGGTCAGAGGCGCGGCGCTGCCCCGGTCCACCACCGCCTGTCGCTGGTCCTCCCAGAGCGGATCGCCGCCGCGAGCCGGCAGCAGCGTGGTTTGGATTCGCAAGTTCCCATTTGCCAGGTCACCCACCAGGTGGGGAGTCAGTTCGACCTGTAGCTTTTCCTCCGGCCATAGGACCAGCGACCGATTCTGCACGCGGACACGCAGTTTGTCTCCCGGTGCCCGCCGGACCAGCAAGCTATTTTGCTGATCGTCCAGCTTCTGGCTGAAGGATTCCTCCAGCAGGTCCGCCAGGGGGATCTCGAAGATCTGCGGTGGCTGCGCAGTAGCCGCGGTTGTGAGGGACACGATCAGCCGCGCGTCCAGCGAGGACTGCACCGCGATGTCCACGCCGTCGTAACGGCGCGGGCTGCGGTGGAAGAGTTTCAGTTGACCCTGCTCGATCCACATCGAGCCTGGTTCGTCTGCCTCGACACCCAGCGCCTGTTTCTCCGTGATTTCCCCCGGCTCGACCCGGATCGAGCCCTGCCACACCTGCGGCTCGCCACCACCCCAGGCGACACGCAGCCGCAGCGTCTGCGCGGAGGCGGGGGCGAGCATGGCGTGCAGCCACAGCCACACGATCAGCCCCACCCCGACCTGCACGAGCGCGCGCAGCGGCCGCGGGCTTGTCCCCGGACTTCTGTGCCGAGCACGTTCTATTACCAGCGCAGGGTCAGCGCGCACGGCGGACGGACCTCCCTGTCCATAACCAAAACCGAATCCTTCTCGGTCCCCAAGGTCCCGAAAAAGGGTCGCGAGTATAGGAAGCCCGCCGGGGCAAACCCAGCCCGGATTCGTCACGCTGGCGGTGACAGCAGGCCCGGCCACGACGCCGGCAGTGCTGGCGATCACTGCTCTGCCGCGGGACGGCTCCCGCACGGGAAAACGTCGCGCCGGCGGTCGGGCAGGGTCCAAAGGGGTGCCTGGCTAGCCTGCTGCGGCCAGGCAGCGGCGGTAGACCGCCACGGTCCGCTCGGCGGCCAGAACCGCATCCCCTTCGGCACGCACCCCCGCTCGGCCCGCCGCGCCCAGCTGGTGACGGCGGTCCGGATCGTCCAGCAATTCCTGGAGGGTATCGGCCAGCTGCCGCGGGTCATGCGGCGGCGTCAACAGTCCGCCCCCCATCCGTGCCAGCAGTTCCGGGAAGGCACCGTGGCGGGGTTGGACGACCGGGATGCCCGCGGCCAGGGCCTCCAGCACGTATCGACCCTTCGGTTCGGCGTACGTCGTCGGCACCGAAAACAGATCCAGGCCCTGCAGGAAGGCCCACTTTTCCTCCCATGAGAGAACGCCCGCGTAATGAAAGTCATCTGCCCAGCCAGCGGCGGCAACCCGCGCCTGTTGATCTGCCAAATAGTCCCGATCTTCGTCGCTCAGCCAACCCGCCACCGCCAGCCGCAGCGGGTCCAGGCCGGGCCGCGATTTCAGCTCCAGAAACGCGTCCACCAAGAGATGCAGGCCCTTGGCCGGACAGATCCGCGCCAGATAGCCCAGCGTCAGCGGGCGGGGACCTGTCGGCGGCCCAGCGGCCGGGGGGAGGTCGTCCAGCGAGATCCCCAGCGGGACGACGTCGATTCGGGCCGGGTCAATCGCAAAATAGTCCGACATCGTCTGGGCGTAAGCTTGAGCGGGGACGATAAAGCGATCGATGGCGCCGGCCAGTTCCCTCAGCTGCTGCATCACTTGAATGCGATACGAGGCCGGCAAGCTCTCCAGGAATAAATCGTCCCCTTGCAGGGTGGCCACGAGGGGTACCTGAAAACGGCGCTTTAAGGCCGGCACGCAACCGGCGATCAAGAGATTACTGAGGTGGATCAGGTCGAAGGTTGGCTGCCCGGCCAGCCAATCCACCAGGCGGCGGACCTCTTTCCGCTGATGACCCTGCTCGCCCCGGACCATCGAGAGGGTGAGCGGCCCCAGTTGAGCGGCCTGGAAATTTTTTGAACGGCGGCTGGCCAGTTTGCGGACCAGGCCGGGGTGGTCTAGGAGGCGGTCGATCCACCGCGGCAGCCGGCGAAACAAGGGAATCTTTTGCTGGAGGAAGACGTTAATCCCCCCAAAAAAAAGTTCGTCGCGGCTCTGGTTCGCTTCGTCGGTGCACAGCGGTGTGTACAAGGGCAACAGGCAGGGCTGGTGACCCAAGCGGCGGAGGGCCGCAGCCAGCATGTTGTCGTGCAGACAACTGCCGCAGTACATACCGCCGGCCCCGGGCGTGAGGCACACGATGTGCAACGGTGATGGGTCCATCAAGCTGTGTCCGCCCCGCAAGATGCCTGGCCGGCGGAAGCGCCCCCCCGGTCCCCGACTCCGACCCCGACCTGCATCCTCCCACAGTCCCGCTCACCTGGCAATCTGGGGTAACTGAGTTCGTTGGGTGAGCTGGCTGGGGGGCGGGCAAATGCCCTGGAGGCGGTAATCGGGTCTTGTTAGAATCCGCCGCCCGCCACGAGATGGGTTGGTGTCGTTCTTGACCTTACAAGGTGCCCGTGGATGAAGTTTGCGCAAAGAGGTCTGCTATCGGCTTGGATGCTGTTTTTGTGGTTCGGTCTGGCGCCGGAGGTTGGTGGTCAGCCTGCGGGTCGGCCGCCAGCGGCGGTGCCGGCCCCCACGGCCGGTCCCCCCCAGGCGATCGCGGCCCCGTTTCAGTTGACGCCTGCCCAAGAGGCGCATCGGGACCAGGTCCTGTCCGCCTGGGAGCAGCGGACAGAGAAAATCAAGACCTTTACCTGCAAGTTCACACGTTGGACCTACGACCCTGCCTTTGCGGCGCCCCAGTACAAGGATCAGCCGATCGTGATCAACGATGGCGAGATCCGTTATGCGACGCCGGACAAGGGGACTTTTCGCGTGGACCGTGTCCAGCGTTTGAACAGCAACACGGGGGAGTATGAGGAGGCGAAAGACGAGTCGGGGGAGCATTGGGTTTGCAACGGCAAATCGATTTGGGAGCACGATTACAAAAACAAGCAGGTGATTGAACGACCGATTCCTCCCGAACTGCAGGGCCAGGCGATTCGCCAGACTCCCCTGCCGTTCCTGTTTGGTTCGAAGGCGGTAGATTTGAAAAACCGTTATTTTCTGCGGGTGGTCACGCCGCAGGAATTTGCGGAAAACGAGATCTGGATTGACGCTTTTCCCCGGGGGCGGGGCGATGCGGCCAATTTCCAACGGGCCATCTTGCGGCTGGATCGTGCCACGTTTCAGCCGGCGGCGATGCGCATTTACGATCCGGCGGGCGCTTACAAATCGTACAGCTTCACGAAGATTGCCGTGAACCATCCCTTGGATGTGGCCAAGGCTTTCCTGCCGCCGCGACCGCCGTTTGGCTGGCGGCGGGTGGTGGAGACGCCACCCGAAGCCACCGCCAGCCGTCCCAGCGAACCGCGGTAAGCGGGCGGGTTGCCGGCGGGCGACCTTCTCTTTCCGGCACGGGCGTGCCCCCCCTCTGCAGGCGACGCCATACTTGGCGGCGCGATATAATTGACGGTGCACTTTTGTGGAGGCTAGAATCCGGGCGATTTCCGGTGGCGGCAACCGCGCAACGTGCCCAGGGCGGGACGGTCCCATGTCAGTCAACAGCGAGCTATGGTCTGTGGGTCGAGCCCTGATGGTGGTGGGGGCTTTGCTGGTGGGGGTCTCCCCCGGGACGGCCCGAGCCGATCTGCCGGAGGCGGCCGCCGCACAGAAAGCGGCCGCCGCGCCGCCGCGGGGTCTGTTGGTCAAAGTGCCCCTGCCGATCACCGGCAATGTTGACCGCCGGGTGGTGCAGGAGGTCCGCCGCGCGGTGTCGGAGTGGAAAGGGGCCGACCGACCGGCCGGGGACGTTCCCCGCCCCGTGCTGATTCTGGAATTCCAGCCTGGGCAAACCGAGTTTGGGTTGGGCAGCGAATTCGAGGACGCCCTCAAGCTGGCTCGGTTCCTGACCAGCCCTCAGCTGGACGGCGTCAAGACGGTGGCCTACCTGCCCCGCTCGATCAAGGGGCATGCCGTGTTGGTGGTGGCGGCCTGCGAGCAGATCGTGATGGCCGCGGATGCCGAGCTGGGTGAGGCGGGGGCGGATCACGACGCGGATCACCCCATGGACGAGACGATCATCGGCGGCTATCGCCAGATCGCTCGCAGCCGACGGACGATCCCGGTCGAAATCGCGCTGGGGATGCTGGACCCGCAGCGGGAGGTCTTGCGCGTGGAGACCGAGGAGGGTCCGCAGTTGATTTTTGCCGCGGACCTGGAGCAGCTGCGGGAGACGAAAACGATCGACGACGATCAGACGCGGGTCATTTTCAGGGCTGGACAGCCCGGTTTGCTATCGGGTCGGGAAGCCCGCCAGCTGGGCATCGCCGCTTACCTGGCGGCCGACCGCAGCGAGGTCGCGGAACATCTCGGTCTGCCCGGCAACGCCCTGCGGGTCGCTCGATTCACAGAGGGCGAACTGCGGGCCCGCTTGATCATGCTGGACCGCCCCCTGGACTCCAAGCTGGCCGAAACCCGAGTGCGGATGATGCGGGACGCGATCGAGGGCCGAGCGAATTTTCTGTGTTTGTGGATCGATTCCCCGGGGGGGGACGTGGAGGCGGCCACCAAGCTGGCCGGATTCCTCAGCCAGCTGGACAGCGACGAGGTCTTGACCGCGGCCTACATTCCCGCCACGGCCACCGGTACCGCGGCCCTGGTCGCCCTGGCTTGCGACGAGGTGCTGATGCACCCCACCGCCCTGTTGGGCGGCGGCGAGCCCGATTTGTCAGACGAGGAACGGCTGGACGTGATGGCCGCCATCGAGGACGAAATCGTCCCCCGCAAGTCGCGCAGCCGCTCGCTGCTGGCCGCCATGTTCGCCCCCGACCTGGTCGTCCATCGCTACCAGAACCGGCGGACCGGAGTGACACGGTATTTGACTGAACAGGAATGGGCGGCTCAGCCCGAACCGGATGACTGGCAACGAGAAATCGTCGTCTGCGACGTCGGCGAATGGCTGGAGGTGGACGGGAACGAGGCAGACCAGCTGGGCCTGGCAGCCGCGGTGGTCGATAACTTTGAGGATTTCAAACAGCGGTACGGGCTGGAGGACGATCCCCAGCTGGCCGAACCGACCTGGGTCGACGACCTGGTCCGCGCCCTGGCATCTCCCGGACTGGCCTGGTTGCTGGTCATGATCGGCCTGGCAGGCGTCTACGCCGAAGTTCAGATGCCGGGTATCGGGGCGGGGGCCTTCATCGCCGCCGTGGCCTTCACCCTTTTCTTCTGGTCCAACTTTCTGGAAGGAACCGCCGGGGCCCTGGAAGTGGTGCTGTTCCTGGTCGGAGTCGCCTGCCTGTTGCTGGAAGTTTTTGTCCTCCCTGGCTTCGGCATCTTCGGGCTGGGGGGCGGCATTCTCGTGCTGGTCTCCCTCGTGCTGGCCAGCCAGACGTTTATCCTGCCGGTGACCCGTGGCGAGGTTCGCGAATTGCGGGATTCGATGCTGATCGTGGGCGGGGCCCTGGTCGGACTGCTGGGCTTTGCCACCTTCATGCGCCGCTACCTGCCCCACACGCCTCTGTTGAACCGGATCATGCTGCCGGCCCCCGAGGATGAAGTGTTCCGACAGAGCGTCCAGCGGGAAACGCTGGTCAACTACCAGCACCTGGTCGGACGACGAGGGGTGACCACCACGCAGCTGACCCCCTCGGGGAAGGCCAGCCTGGATGACCAGCTGATCGACGTGATTTCCGAAGGCGAGCTGGTCCAGCGGGATACGCAGGTCGAGGTCGTGGAGGTCCATGGCAATCGGGTCGTCGTGCGGCCGGTCGAGTAGCGTGCGGGTTGCGGGATGGGGGTTGCGGGGTTCGGGATGGGGGATGCGGGTTGCGGGATGGGGGGTAGCCGAGCGGGAAGGGGTCGGGAGTCTTTTTCGAAAAAAATCCGTCCCACGTGGGGCCGACCTTTGTTTGAAAAAGACTCCCGACCCCCTGGCGGATAAAAATCCGAAATTCGAATTTCGAAATCCGAAACAAATTCCAAGCACGAATTTTCAAAACATCAGCCGGCCTTGCTGTCCGCTCTGTGACCTCCGCTTCCTCCTGTTGACAATGATGGGCTAGGGGCTAGGGGGTGAGTGGATTGCAACCGCCGGGGGCGGAAAACCGGGCCGGCTGTCCTGCCGGGTGGGGGCCGGCCGGCTGGTCACTGCGGTCTTCCCTTGGCGTATAATGAGTCGAGGTGTGGAATCCTTCGGTTCTGTACAACGGCCAAATGCGGGTAACTTGCGATGCCGTCCCTGACTTGGGCTGTAATTTTGATGCTGGTCGGCCTGGCCCTGGTCTTCCTGGAGATCTTCATCCCTTCGGGAGGGATCTTGGGGTTGCTGGCCATCTCGGCCGTGCTGGCTTCGATCTTCGTGGCCTTTCATTCCGGCGGCACGGCCGAGGGGGTCATTTTTGTGGCGATTGCGATCATCGGGATGCCTTCCGCGTTGCTGCTGGCCTTGAAGTGGCTGCCGCGGACACCGTTCGGTCGTCGCCTGATGTTGGGCGTGCCGGACGAGGACGAGGTCCTGCCGGCGGATGATCCGCGTCACCAGTTGCACGAGCTGATCGGCAAAGTGGGCTCGGCCCGTTCGGCCATGTTGCCCGGCGGGGCGGTGAAGATCGACGGGCGGACCTACGAAGCGGTGAGTGAAGCCGGATCGATCGAGGAGGGCGAACCGGTCGAGGTTGTGAAAGTCCGCAATAACCGGTTGGTGGTTCGCAAGAGTCGCCACGCCACCGCGGCGGAAAAGTCGGACGATATTCTGTCCCAGCCGATCGACAGTGTGGGGGTCGATCCGTTTGACGAATCGGGCTCGTAAGCCGCCGGGCGTGCGGCCAGCAGGGCCACCCGTCCGGCCCCCCCAAGAGGCTGCTCACTTGACACCGTGCCTGTTCCCGGTAAAAGGGTAGGCAGCCTGGGTGGCCGCCTGTGCTCGGCCGTCCGGCGGTTTTCCCCTCTCCCCTTAAGGTGCCGCACATGGTCGGGAACGATTCCTGGAGACCCCTCCTGGCTGACGAGGGCGACGGAACCACGATCTTCTGGATTGTCGTCGTTTTCGCCGTCATCATCTTCGCTCTGGTGGTGCTGGCCGTCTTCGCTCGCTACTTCCGCCTCTGGATTCAGGCCGTCACGACCCGCGCCAAGATCGGGATTCTGGACCTGTTGGGGATGACCTTTCGCAAGGTGAACCCCACGATCATTACGCGCACCAAGGTGATGGCGGTGCAGGCCGGTTTGGATGACAGCACGGGGATCACCAGTCGCGCCTTGGAGGCTCATTACCTGGCCGGGGGCAACGTGCCGCTGGTGATTCGGGCCTGTATCGCCGCCAACAAAGCTCGGATTATTGACCTGGACTTCAAGCAGGCCACTGCGATTGACCTGGCCGGTCGCAATGTTCTGGAAGCGGTGCAGACCAGCGTGTATCCCAAGGTGATTGACTGCCCGGCCATCGAGTCGGGCAAGACCTCCCTGGACGCGGTCGCTCGGGACGGGATCCAATTGAAGGTCAAAGCGCGGGTGACCGTGCGCGCGAACCTCCAGCGACTGATTGGGGGGGCGACCGAAGAAACGATCGTGGCTCGCGTGGGGGAAGGCATTGTCAGCGCCATCGGTTCCTCCGATACCCACAAACAGGTGTTGGAAAACCCCGATCGCATCTCCAAAGCCGTGCTGGCTCGGCGGCTGGATGCCCAGACCGCCTATGAAATTGTCTCCATCGACATTGCCGATATCGACGTGGGCAGCAACATCGGTGCTCGTCTCCAGGCCGACCAGGCCGAGGCCGACATGCGTGTCGCTCGAGCCCGCGCGGAGGGAAAACGGGCCATGGAGGTTGCTCGCGAACAGGAGATGGTGGCCGCCATTGAGGAAAGCCGTGCCAAACTGGTGGAAGCTCAAGCAGAAGTTCCCAAGGCGATGGCCGAGGCCTTTCGGACGGCCAAGCTGGGAATTATGGACTACTACCAGCTGCGGAATATCCAGGCGGACACGCACATGCGGGATGCCATCGCCGGCGGCGACTCGTCGTCCAAGTGACGCAGGGAGTTGAAGGCTCAGCCAATTCTGTCACAATCAGGGCTGCGGGATTTCCGGCGACGCGGGCTGTGGCGGCCCTGCGGCCGGCCCCAGCGAACCACGATCCGTAAGGAGCACACTATGGCACGTGCGGTTACCCTCTTTACCGGCCAGTGGGCCGATCTCTCTCTGGACGACATGGCACGCAAGGCGAGCGATTTTGGTTATCAGGGATTGGAACTGGCTTGCTGGGGCGACCATTTCGAAGTTGACAAAGCCCTGGCCGACGACGGTTACTGTTCGGCCAAACGCGATTTGCTGGATCGTTACGACCTGCAGTGCCTGGCGATCAGCAATCACCTGGTGGGCCAGGCGGTCTGCGACAAGATTGACCAGCGCCACCAGGCGATCTTGCCCGAACACGTGTGGGGCGACGGTGACCCGGCCGGGGTCAATCAGCGGGCGATCGAAGAGATGAAGGATACGGCCCGCGCGGCGCAGAAATTTGGCGTGGGCGTGGTGAACGGCTTCACCGGCTCCAGCATCTGGCACCTGCTCTACTCCTTCCCGCCGGTCACCGAAGCGATGATCGCGGACGGATTCCAGCATTTTGCCGACTGCTGGAACCCGATTCTGGACGTGTTTGGCGAGTGCGGTGTGCGGTTTGCCCTGGAAGTCCATCCCACCGAAATCGCCTTCGATATCTATACGGCCCAGCGAGCTCTGGAGGCATTGGACCACCGCGAGGAATTCGGGTTCAACTTCGACCCGTCCCACCTGTTGTGGCAGGGGGTCGATCCGGTCGAGTTCATCCGCGCGTTTCCCGACCGGATCTATCACGTGCACGTCAAAGACGCGATTGTGACGCTGGATGGGAAGAGCGGGATTTTGGCCAGCCACCTGAACTTTGGCGACTGGCGCCGCGGTTGGGATTTCCGCTCGCCAGGCCGAGGGGCCGTGCGGTTCGAGGAGATCATTCGCGCGTTGAACCAGATCGGTTACAACGGCCCGCTGTCGGTCGAATGGGAAGACTGCGGCATGGACCGCGAACACGGCGCTCGGGAGGCCTGCGAAAACGTGAAAGGGTGGGATTTCGAGCCCAGCAGCGTGGCCTTCGACGCGGCCTTTGCCGACTGAACGTCACGGTCGACCGGCGGGGTGCGGGTTGCGGGATGCGGGCGAGCGGGAAGGGGTCGGGAGTCTTTTTCGAAAAAATTCTGTCCCATGTGGGGCCGACCATCGTTCGAA
>CAYFZZ010000013.1:0-30980 GCA_964347545.1 uncultured Planctomycetaceae bacterium
GGACCACGGACGTTTGAGGCCCCCGGTGAGAGGAAAATTTACCACGAAGGACACGAAGAGCACGAACGTTAAATTGGACAGTCCAAACAAGGACAGGCATCATCGGACGCTTTGGTCGATTGATGATTGACGAATGTTGATTTTTGATTTTTGAAGTACGGAAAGGCGGGGACCACGGACGTTTGAGGCCCCCGGTGAGAGGGAAATTTACCACGAAGGACACGAAGAGCACGAAGGTTACATTGGACAGTCTAAAAGAGGGCAGGCACAAGCGGACGCTGCGATCGATTGATGATTGACGAATGTTGATTTTTGAAGTGCCCAGGCAGGCTGCCTGCCGCTTCCACTTCGCAAATCAACAATCAACAATCGACAATCATCAATCCTCTGCAGCGAGGCGGCGGCAGAACGGGGATAACTGCCTTTTGAGTTCCGTGTTGCCTTTTGCTTTTCCCCTTCGTGCTCTTCATGTGCTTCGTGGTCCCTCCCATCCTCCCCTGCAGGATGGCGGTAGGGAAAGGCGGAAGAGCCATGGTTTTTTGCTCCTTGCTCAGCCGGGCCCGACTTTCGCGCCTGCAGGATGGGGAATCGAGCACGTGGATACTGCTGAGCAAACTTGCGTCTATCGGCTCACGCCGCCCACCCCCGCCGCGCTGGCGTCGCTGGCCGTCTGCGGGCCGGAGGCGGTGCGGTTGGTCGCCCAGCGGTTCCTGCCGGCCGGCCAGCGGCCCTTGGACGAAGTCCCTGTGGGGCGGGTTGTGTTTGGCCACTGGCTGCACGCCGGCGGCGAGGAGGTCGTGGTCACGGTCCGCCACCCCCAGCGGGTCGACATCCACGGACACGGAGGGACGGCCGCCTCGCAGGCGGTGCTGGACAGCCTCGAGCAGGCCGGCGCGCGGGCCGGCAGCTGGCAGGAATGGTTGGCCGAAGACCAGCCCCCTTGTCTGGGGCGCGCGGCGCAACAGGCCCTGGTCCAGGCTCGAACCGAGAGAACCGCGGGGATCCTCCTGGACCAATGGCAAGGCGGGCTGGAGGGCGAGATCCAGCAAGTCTTGGCTTGCCTCCAGCATCACCAGACCAATGCCGGCCTGGCGCAGATCGATCAACTGCTGGCCCGCTGCTCGTTAGGCCGGCATTTGACCGAACCGTTCCGGATTGTCCTGGCGGGCCAGCCCAACGTGGGCAAGAGCAGCCTGATCAACGCCATCCTGGGATACCCGCGGGCGATCGTCACGGACCAGGCCGGGACGACCCGCGACGTGGTGACGGCCAGCACGGCCATCGATGGCTGGCCGGTGGTACTGTCCGACACAGCGGGCCTCCGCCGGGGCGCGGACGAGCTGGAGGTGGCCGGCGTGCAGCTGGCGGTCACCGCCTTGGCCGCGGCCGACCTGGTGGTGCTGGTCTTCGATCAGTCGCAGGCCTGGACGGCGGCCGACCAGCGGTTGTGCCAGGCGTGGCCCGACGCCCTGCGGGTTTACAACAAGTGCGACCTGCCTGCCGCGGCTGGCCGCCGGCCGGCCGGCTTGCCGACCAGTGCCACCCGCCAGCTGGGCTTGCCAGAACTGCTTGGCCAGATCGCCGGCCGATTGGTGCCCGTCGTCCCCCTGCCCGGGGCCGGCGTGCCGTGGACCGCGGCCCAGGAGTTCGGTTTGCAGGAGGCCCGGGAGGCTTGTCGGGCAGGAGACCTCTCGGCCGCTGAGGCCGCCTTGCGGGGAATCCTGGGCTGAACCGCCCGTTCGCCTCCCCCCAGCCGGCTCAGCGGCCGGGGTGGCTGGCCCTCCTACACGGCCGCGTGGGGGACGAGCCGGTCGAGCAATTCGCGGAACTCTCCCAGCATGATTGGCATGTGCACGACCACGTGGTGGGCGGCATCGTCGGATCGATCGGACCATGACCCGTGTTGTTCGCCCAGCAGCAGCACGGCGGGAACTTGGCTGGTGTGGTCCGCGGTGATGAACCGTTGGTAGGCGTCGACAGCAGCTTCTCCCAAATCCTGCGTACTGAAGACGACACACTGGGCCGGCGGCGGTTCCTCGGTGAACCGGGCCAACGCTCGTTGCGGATCCTGGGTAACCAGCACGCGATAGCCGGCAGTCCGGAACCGCTGTCGGAAGACGTTTTGCATCTGGGGATTGGCTTCCACGAACATCACGGTTCGCTGGGGCAGGGAGGCCTGGGCGGTGCGGGAGGATTCCTCCTCTTCCACCACCGTATCGTCATCGTGGACCTGGTCCAGCGGCGGTTCGTGCAGTTTCTGCAGCGTGCTCTGCAGGTCCAGCAACATCTCCTTGGGCGACTGGTAACGTCTGTCCGGATCGAACTGCAAGGACCTGTTGATGACCGCCACGACGGAGGCCGGCAGGGAAGGGAGCAGCTTGCGAATCGGCTCGACTTGCTGAAAACGGGCTTTGTTCAGCCGCTGCATGCGGTTCTTGGTCTCGCTGAGCGGCGAGACGCCCGTCAGCAAGTGATACAGCATGCAGCCGACGAAATAGATATCGCTGCGCATGTCGTCGCGCCGCACCCCCGAGCCTCGTTCCAGGGCGGCGTAGTCGACCGTGCGGGGATTGACCATATCGCCGGGGAGGTCTTCGGTCAGCTCTTTGCCCAGGCCGGCCAGGCCGAAGTCGACCAGTTTCACCGCGCCCCGACTGGAGACCAGCACGTTGCTTAGCTTGATATCCCGATGAGCGATCCCGCGTTGGAAGGCGTAATCCAGGCCGCTGACCACGTCCATGATCAGCCTCAGCGATTCCTCCGGATCGCAACGCTGGCGTTTTTCCACGAATTCCCGCAGATTGCGCCCTTCCACAAACTCCATCACCAGGTAATGCGCGTCGTCTTCGGTTCCCAGGTCGTAGATACGAGCGATGTTGGGGTGCCGCAGCGTCATCCCCATCTTGGCCTCGCGTTGAAACTGATCCCGCACCAGCTGTCCCCGCTCGGTCTGGTCACGACAGTACCGGCTGCGGAGGACCTTGACGGCAAACACCTGGCCGGTGGTCCGCTGGACGGCCCGATAGACCCGCGCGAAGGAACCACTGCCGACGAAATAGAGCACTTTGTAATCGCCGTAAAAGAAGCCGGTCTGTTCGCCCGACATCAGCCGCGCCAGCTGGTAGCTGGTCAGCAGCTCGCGGCCGACCAGCACCTGTTTCAGTTCGCCGGGCGTGACGTCACGCGTCCCCAACGAGCTCCAGACTTCCTGAAGCTGCTGTTTGCTGATCAACTGCAGATCGACCGCGGCTTGGGCGATCTGCTCACCGGACGTCATCGCCATCTCTGCTGCTCTTCCCGGGGGAAAGGCGTCGTTCACGCCCCGGAACCTTCCTCGCGCTGCCCCCTGATGGCGAATCTGGCAATCGCCCAGCCCGACAGCAGTGCATCTTACGCCAAAACGGTGGCCGAGACAATCTTGTTGCGACCGGACCGGCATGGGGGGCGGCGTGTGGGAATCGCCGTTTTTCCCGAAAAAAACTCCGCTCGGAAAGGGTTCCGCGCGGAGTTTGGGGGGTTACCCGGATACGGCCCCCCAGGCACGACAGGGGCCGCGGACGCCTCCTCTTAAGCTTGCTCTTCCAACCGCTCGCGGTACTCGTCCCGTTCGCGGCGGGTCGCCTCCAGGTCGAACAGCAGGTATTTCATGTCCAGCCGCAGCTGGCTCAACGCATCCTGCACCAGCCGCAGAATCCGCCGGCGACGCGTGGTGCTGGCCACCACCCGTTTGGCGATGGGCTGGATCACCTGCCGATGCTCGGCCGGCAAAGCTTCGATGGCAGCCAGCAGTTCTTCCACCTCGGTGGGCAGTTCGGCGACTTTTTCATTCGAGGGCACAGGGGCGTTCGTCATGGTAGCGATCTCCGGTGGTGAGTGACGCTAGCTGGGTTTTGCAGACCCTGTGCCAGGCGCCCACCTGGATCCATGGTAACGCGGTAACCCGTGTGCTGGCAATCATTTTCTTAAGCGGCCAGGGCGACTTTAGCGATCAGGTGATGATGTCCGGATGCAACACGTTGACCTGGAATGGCGACACCAATCGTGATAGAAGCGGCCATTTGGCCATGTTGCGCAAGTTCTGGTACGTGTTGCTGATCGGTCTGACCGTCCCGGTCGGCCTTGATCCATCTCCCCTGGCGGCTCAGCCCACCCGCTGGGACAGCCTGGAGAGTCCCCTGCCCAGCTGGAAAGGGCACAGCAGCGATGCGCCCCACCGGATCCTGCGGCATCAGCGGGTCCGCCAGGAGGTCCACAGTGGCCAGTGGGCCGAAGCGATCAGCCTGACCGCTGGCCGCGGTACGCAAATCTACCTGGCCTACGATGCGGGACAGGCGCGGGTGATCGACGAGCTGCAGTTCAGCTTGTGGCTGCGGGCCGATCGGCCCGGCCTGCAGATTGCCGCTCGGGTCGTCCTGCCGCGGACCGCCGAGGCGGGCGAGGGCGAGCCGCTGAAGGTGGTCGTCTACGGCCAGCTGTACCAGGAGGTCGGCAGCTGGCAGCGGTTGCAACTGGACCAGCTGCCCAGCCGTGTGGCCGAACAGGTCCGGATCCTCCGCAGCGGCCCAGCGGGCAATATCGATGCCAGAGAAGCCTACGTCGATCGGCTGCTGCTGAATGTCTACGGTGGCCTGGGGACGACCCATGTGTGGATTGACGACGTCGAGATCGTGGGTCTGGTGGCCGACGCGAACGGGACTCAGCCGCCAGGCGTGGCCCCGGCCGGTTTTGCCGACGGCCGTTCCCGCCCCGAGGACCAGCCGCAGACGATGGTCCAGATGCGCGGTTCGGTGCTGTGGGCGGACGGGGCTCCTCTCTTTCCACGAATCTTTCAGCTGCCCGGCGCGGCGCTGACCCAGCTAAATCAGCTCGGTTTCAATGCCGTTCAGCTGCCGGGCTCCCCGCCCGCAGCACTCCAGCAGGAGGCCGCTCGGCTGGGCCTGTGGCTGATCTGCCCCCCCCCGGCTGGCGGTCCGGGCGAGCAGCTGACCGGGGTGCCGGACCGGCTGTTGGCCTGGCAAGTCGGCCAGCAGCTGACGCGAGATGACTTGCCCAGCACGATCGACACCGTCGGCCAGTTGCGCAAGGGGGATCCCGCCCTGCGGCGGCCCGTGGTGTGCGGCAGCCAGACCCAGCTGCGGGCGTTCAGCCGACAAGCGGACGTGATGTGGGTGCATCGAGCGTCGAGTGGGTCGAGTCTAGAGCTGACCGACTACGCCGCCTGGTTGCGGCACGTCCAACTGTTAGCTCGACCCGACATGCCCCTGTGGGTCCAGCTGGACAGCGACTACCCTCCCGCCTGGCAGGCGCAACTGGCGGCGCTGGGGGGCGCGCCCGTCCAGCCGCTGGAGATCAGTTATTCCCAGCTCAGACAACAAGCTCGGCTGGCCGTCGCCCAGGGTGCGCGGGGCCTCGCTTTTTCCTCGGCGATGCCGCTGAACGCCGACCACCCGGCGACGTGGCGGCGGACGCTGGCCCTGGAACTGCTGAACCTGGAACTGCAGCTGCTGGAACCCTGGGTGGCAGCGGGGCGGGTGGCGGCCCCGGCCACTTCCAGCCAGCCGGCGGTGACCGCCAGCTTGCTGCAGGCCGAGGGCGGGCGGTTGCTGTTGCCCCTCCAGACGGCCGGGGGCGCTCAATACGTTCCCCCGGCGATGCCGGCCGAGGGCGTGCACTTTGTCGTCCCGGGCGTGCCCTCCTCGAATCGGACCTACGTGATCCGCCTGGGGGGCCTGCAGCCGCTGCCACAACATCGGGTGACGGGGGGCCACCAGGTCTCCCTGGAGAGCCTGCAGGGGGTGACCGCGATTTTGATGACCGAGGATCCCCTGGTGGTCGCTCGGCTGTCACGCGCGATCGAGGGGTTGCGGGGTCGAGCGGCGGAGTTGCAGTGCCGGCTGGCGGCCGAGGAGTTGGCTCAGGTGGCGGCCGTGGAACGTCAGCTGGACGCCGCCCGGGGAGGCACCCCATCGGCTCGCGATCTGAAAACGGCCCAGCGGCTGGTCGCAGAGGCTGAAGCCGCCCTGGCGGCGGGCCAGTTGGGCCTGGCCCTGCAGTACAGCGCCGAGGGACTGGCCGCGGTGGATCAAATCCGCCGCCGCTCGTGGAACATCGCGATCCGCAAGTGGGGACATCCCTCCCAGCTGCCCCTCCTGGCGGCCCACGCCACCCTGCCGCGGGCTTACCAGCTTCTTCCCACGTGGGGAGCGGCCGGGTGGGGGGCGAACCAGCTGCCGGGAGGGGAAATGGAAAGCCTGGAAGCCATGCTGGCGGCCGGCTGGCGTCACGTGCGGTTGAGCGACGAGGGGAGGGGCAGTCGCGTGGAACTTTCGGCTCAGCGGCCCCACGGGGGCCGGCGATGCTTGCATCTGCAGGTGGGGCCCGGGGACGAGCGGGCGCCGGCGTTTGTCGAAGCGCCGCCGGTATGGATTGTCAGCCCGCCCGTGACGGTGCAGGCCGGCCAGCGGGTGCGGATCGAAGGCTGGGTCCAGGTCCCCGAACCGCTGAAGGCCACGGCCGACGGGTTGTTGATCTTCGATTCGGTCGCCGGGCCGGCGATGGCCAAACGGATCGGGCACACCAGCGGCTGGCAGAAATTCACCCTCGATCGGTCGGCCACCCGCAGCGGCCCCCTCTGGCTGACGATCGCCCTGGCCGGCATCGGAGAGGCCTGGGTCGACGACGTGACGGTCCAGACGGTCAGTCGGCCGACGGATCGAGCAGTCGGCTCTCGATGATTTCCTCGCGGGACGAGAACCCGGCCGGACGGCCCGGCGGGGGCCGGTCGCCGGTGATCCCCTGAAACCGCGCTTGAAACCGCCAGACCAGGTACCGCTTGACCTGCTTCCGCAGAGCCGGGACCAGCAGCGCGAACCCGATCAGGTCGGTGAGGATTCCGGGGGTCAGCAGCAGGGTCCCGGCCACAAAGATCAGCAAGCCGTCCAGCAAGGCGTCGGCCGGGACTCGCCCAGCGGCCAGGTCGCCCTGCAGCCGCCGCCACGTTTCGGCCCCTTGCCAGCGAGCCAGGCTGGCGCCGACGACGCCGGTCAAGATCACCAGTCCGAAGACCGCCAACGCCGAATTGACCAGGTCGGCCAGCCACATCAACAAAAACAGTTCGGTCAACGGCACGACCGTCAGGAGGAGGATCAATCGGAGCAACACGCTAACTCCCGTCGGAAGATGTCCACCTGGGCTGCAACACCAGAAGAAAAAAAAGGCGTGATCCGCGCGTCTCATTATAGGCGCGCGAATCACGCCGAGGATCCGGAGGTACCCGCCGGGCACCGAAATTCAACGCCGTCACGTGAAGCAGACAGACGGCGTCGACTGCGTTTGGCGGACCAGCTCGTTCACCACCGCGGGAGGTTTTTGGCCGTTTCGGTACGTCATCAGCAGGCTGGACCAGTCCAGCTTGGAGTAATGGCCCGCCTTGCGATGAATGATGTTCCGGCTGTCCTTGTCGGTGATCACCGTGTAGGGGAATCGCTCAGCACCGAAGGCCTCGGCCACCTTTTGGCCCTCGGAAGTGCTGACATCGATGCAACACAGTTGGTACGGTTTCAGCAGGGCCGAACTGCCCAGCTGGCTGTCACCGCGGGTGGCCGCCAGCCGATCCGAGGGTAGCTCCATCACGACCAGCAGCGGCTTGTGGGCCGCCCGGGCCGCCTCCAGGGCCGTGGCGTAATCGTTTTGCCAATCGTCGGCGATCGCCGCCGGGGCGATCGTGGTGATGGCGGCGAGGGTATACAGCGCGATCCGCGCGCGAACGCATGTCATACTCGTACCTCCCTGCAAGCTTTCCGCGAGAGCGGAACGAAGGTGGGAAACGGGGGGCGGGAAATTGGGGTGGGGCTGGCCAGCTCGGTCTAGGCTCTATATCGATCCTGGACGTCGTCGCGGTAGAGCAGAATGCTAGCAATGCGGTTATGCGGGCACAAGCTGGGTAAGGCAAGAAAAGATTGTCGATCGGGTAATTTATTACGGCTGCTTATGTAATTAAATTCAGATATCGACATTCGTTTTTGGGATCTCAGCGCAAACCGTGCGCAAGGTGCTCAGGGAAGCCTGGCCGGGGGGCCGGCCGGCGGCGTGTTTTTTAGAAAGACCATCATCCCGAAGGGATGTTTTTTTTATGGATCCCCGGATCCGGAGGTGGCGCTGCGCTTACCTCCGGCTAATCGCTGCAACCGCTCCGCGGTTGAGTTGGGGACCATACCTCTAACCGCTCCGCCGCTGATTGGGTTGCGAATGCTTGTAGGACGGGCACTCCTGCCCGTACCCCGCACCCCGCATTCCGCATCCCACATCCCGCACCCCACATCCCGCACCCCGCACCCCGCAACCCGTACCCCGCAACCCGCACCGCCAGGGGCTACTCGTGCCGCAGGGCCTCGATGGGGTCCATGGCGGCGGCCCGCAGGGCCGGATAGAGACCGAAGAGGATCCCGATGCTGACCGAGATCCCAAAGGCCAGTGGGATGGACCAGCCTACGATTTGAGGAGACGCCTGGCGGACGATCTCGGGGAGGGTCGCCATCACGTCGGGCAGGGCCAGCTGGAGGGCCGAGCGCAGCTGGTCGACGGCGGGCTGGCAGAGGAGTCCTCCCAGGATGCCGGTGGCGCCGCCGGCGATGGCCAGCACGATGGTTTCCGCCAGAAATTGCCGAGTAATATCGGCTCGGCGGGCCCCCAACGCTCGGCGAATCCCAATCTCGCGGGTGCGTTCGGTCACGGTGGCCAGCATGATGTTCATAATGCCGATCCCGCCCACCAGCAGCGAGACGGCGGCGATCGCGCCCAGAAAGATCATGAACATGATCCGCATCGTGCGGGCCTGTTCCAGCAATTCCAGGGGGACGATCACCTGGATGTCCCCGCTGGGATGACGGCGGCCGATCAGGTCCTGGACCAATTCGGCGGTCTCGGGAACCTTCTCCATCCCCACCGTCCGCAGCGTCACCTGGCTCAGCTCGACAATCTCCCGCTCGAACGACCCCGTGGCACTGGTCACAATCTCGTCCCCCAATCGCTCCTGCAGGGTGGCCAGGGGAATGTAGACATCCGACGAAAAATCTTGAGCTTCCAGCGAACCGCCGATGGCCGCCGTCGCACGGCGGGGCCGCAGGACACCCACCACCACGTAATATTCATGTTCGATGCGGATGGCTTGTCCGATCGGATCCTGCAGCGGAAACAGGCCGGCCGCCATTTCGGCAGCCAGCACGCAATGGTTCTGCCGCAAGCGGTCTTCGGCCGGCGTGAGAAAATGTCCCCGCTCGACTTCCAACTTCATGATCTCGGCGTATTCCGCCGTGCAGCCGACCAGGCGTCCCTCCCGCTCGCGGTCCCGGTGGATGAACTTCCGGCGGACCTCGCGAATCGGAATCGCCGCGGCAATGCCGGTAAAGACGCTGCGCTGGCTGAGCAAATGAAAGTCGTCGCGGGTTAGTCCGTAGGGGACGATCTCCCGGAAGCTGGACGAGGTGTCTACCGCTGGTTTGACCGAGCGGATAATGATGTTGTCGGCCCCCAGGTCTTCGATCTGCTGTTGCGCCTGGGCGCTGATCCCCTGGGCGATGGCCAGCAGCCAAATCACGCTGGCGGTCCCGATGAAGATGCCCAGCACCGTCAGCAGCGACCGCAGGGGGTGCAGCAGCAAGCTCTTGATGCCGATCTGCCAGGTTTGCAGCCAACGATAGGGCATGGGTCGAGCGGGGGTGGGGAAAAGTCAGGGAGAGAGGGGCGCTGCCGGTTGGGGCTGGAGGGTATCCGACTCCAGCTGGCCATCTTTCAGCCGCAGGAGGCGGCTGGCGCGGCGGGCGACCTGGTCTTCGTGAGTGACCACGATGATCGTCTTGCCTTCGCGATTGAGCTGGACCAGCAAATCGAGAATCTCGCCGCCGGTTTCCGAATCGAGATTTCCCGTGGGCTCGTCCGCCAGGATGAACTCGGGATCGTTGGCCAGGCTGCGGGCCACGGCCACCCGTTGCTGTTGGCCGCCGGAAAGTTGAGCGGGTCGGTGGTGAAGGCGATCGCCCAACCCCACCCGCTGGGCCAGCCCGCGGCAATGCTGGGCGTGGTCGCGGGACCAGCGGTCTTGGTAGTAGAGCGGGACGGCGATGTTTTCCCACACGGTCAGCTGAGGGATCAAGTTGAACGACTGGAACACAAAGCCGATCCGCGAAGCGCGGATCTCCGACAGCGCATCGTCGTTCAGCTGCGAAACGTCCTGGCCGGCTAACACCAGCCGGCCGGCGGTGGGACGGTCGAGGCAGCCCAGCAGGTTCAGCAGCGTGCTCTTGCCGGACCCCGAGGCGCCCATCACCGCCACCAGCTCGCCGGGCTGGACCGAAAAACTGACCTTCCGCAGGGCGCGGACGACGCCGTCTCCCCCGGGGTAGTCTTTACAGACTTCCTGCAGTTCCGCGGCGCAGGTCATGGTTTTCCCTGGGCCTGCGGCGGCCGTCGCCGCGGTGGGGAGGCGCGGTCGGGTGATGCCTCGGACGGCGGTGGCGATCGTCGGGGCCTCTCTCCGGCCTCGCCCGGCGGTCCTTCCGCGGTGCGGGGGGGCGTGGGGGGGGAGGAGGGCTCGAGTGCCGGCCAGCTGACCAGCTGGCGATGGCGGCGGGGGTTGGCGATCACTTCGTCGCCCGCGGCCACCCCCCCCAGAATTTCTACCACCTGGTTGTTATTCAGCCCGATCTGCACGGGCTGCAACTGCCAGCCGGCCGGGTCCCGTTGCACGCAATAGTACTGCTCGCCATGCTGGACCACCGCCGGGAGGGGCAGCTGCAGCACATCCTTGCGGGCCACGATTTCGATGGTCACTTCGGCAGTCAGTCCCGGCTTGAGATTCCCCGGATTGTCGAGAATCTCGATGAGGGTCCCGTATTTCTTGACGCTGGTGCTGAAAAAGCCTCCCGGTTCGGGGTAGTCGTTCACCTTGGCGACCTGGCCCCTCAGGATTTCGCCGGTGCGGGAACGGATTTTGATGGTGGCGGGCATGCCGGGCCGCACGTACTTGGTGTTGGCTTCTGCAATTTCGGCCGCGACCTGCATCCGGGTGGGATCGGGCAGACGGATGATCTCCTGTCCCTCGCGGACCTGGGTGCCCGGTTCGATAATCACCTCGCCGCTGCCCCGAAAGCCGCGACGGTTGGCGTATTTCACCTGCCCGTCGGCCGGGGCGGTGATCGTGCAGCGGGCGATCTGTTCGTCCAGTTCTTCCAGCTTTCCCACGTCCAAGTCGTAGTTGCTCTGCGCCGCCTGCCACTGGGCGTGGGTCGACTGGATATCGCTTTCCAGCTGAGTCAGCATTTTTGGCTTGGTGTACTGCCGCAGCACTTTCAGCCGGGATTCGGCCGCGGCCAGTTCTTGCCGCGCCTTGTCCACACTGAAACGGTCCGCCTCCAATTGCAGCTCGGTAATGTAACCCTTTTCCGCCAGCCGCTGGCTGTACTGCAAATAATCCTCGGCCCGGCGGAGGTTTTCCTGAGCCACGAAGATTTCGCCTTGAATCGTCAGCTCTTCCTGGGGAAAGGCCCCCTCCAGGTATTCGGTTTTGGCGATTTTGGCCGTGTCATGCAGGTTCTGGGCCTGAATCATCGCCGCGCGGCTGCTGTGGACCACGATCTGCTGAGCGTTCCGTTCCTGTTCCAACGCGGAGGAGTCCAGGCGGACCAGAAAATCTCCCGAGCGGACGTAGTTCCCCTCGGGGACAATCTCCAGGATGGTGGTACCGGTCGCTCCGCGGGCCTTGACCTGACAATGGACCTCGACGCTGCCCGCACTCTCCACTTCACCCGTCTCGGTGACGCTGAACACGAACGAGCTGCGCCGGGCGCGGACGGTTTCCATGGCGGTCCGCGGGTCGGCATCCTGGCGAACGGCCAGGTAGGAGGCGGCGGCCAGCCCGCAGACGGCCAGCAGGGCCACCACCCACAGGATGCCAGGCAGCGCATAGGCTGGGCGGGGGGGACGGGGAGGGCGACGAGCGTGATTCATGGAGGGTTGCCGACCGCCAAGGGTAGGGGGCGCAAACGAGAATCCCCGTTCATTATAGACCATGGTCAGGCGGCCGGCACTGGTTGGGGGGCGGGTACGGGCAGCAGCTCGCCGGCGGGCAACCGCCGCGGACTTGCCGGATCGATCCACAGCCCGCGGGGGTCCAGCTGCATGGTCCCCATCTGGAACTGCAGGGAAAGCCGCAGGACATCGTGGGTCACCCACACGCTGAGAAAGTCGTTCTGGGAGTTCAACAGTTCCGAGAGCGCGTTGACCAGGTTTTGCACGCGGTTGTCGGTCCCGGCCACTTCCACCCCGGGGCGCGGCGGTTCTTCGAGCTGGAGACGAGCCAGTTCGACCTGGGAAATGGCCAGTTGCACGGCCGCTCGGCGCATTTCGAAATTCAGCTGGTTCAAATCGATATTGCGCAAGGTGTCGCGGAGACTCTGCTGGACGCGATCGACAAACGTGTAGTAATCGCGGCGGGCCTGGGCGTATTCGATCAGCGACTGGCGATAAAGGTTTCGTTCTGCCAGTCGTGAGAGGGGCGCGTCGAAGGCGATCCCCGCTCTGAGCCGTCCCGCATCGTCGCTCAACCGAAACGGATTGTCCCCCCGGTTGCGCAGATCCCCCTCGAACACGATATCCAGGTTGCTTTCCAGGTCGTTAGCGTTGAACTCGATCAACCGCCAGCTGTCGACCAACGCGGCCCGCGCGTTCATCCAGTCCAACCGCTGGTCGCCAGCCACGCGAAACGCCTCCTGGGGGCTGATGCCGATCGGTTCCAGCACGATCCCGTCCAAGCGGGTCTGGGCTTGCAGGAGGAGGACGTCGTTCAGGGCCAGGGTCAGATCCGCCAGCAGCCGGACCAGCTGTGCCCGGTCCGCGGGCCCGCCCAGCTGTTGCAGCTGGTCGCGGCGGTGGAGTTGTTGTTGCCGCAGACCGGCGTATTGAGCGCTGACCTTGGCGACGCGCTGGTTCAGCCGCGTGACATCGTAAGGGCTGGCATCCACCGTACCCTCGACCACCGGCGGCTGGCCGGCCAGCTGCTGGAGGATCCGCTGCCGCCGGGGGAGATTTTGCTGGAGGATGAACAGATCCTGGCCGGCGGCCGCCAGTTGGCGGTCGAAGGCGTCCAGCAGCCCCGCGGCCCCCGCCCGCATCTGGTCCCAGCGCACTGCGTTCCAGGGAACCTGTGGGTCGCGGATCTGTTGCAACAGGCTTTCGGCCAGCCGTTGGGTTTCGACCAGCTGTGGGTCCAGCAGGTCGAAGCGGTTCAGCAGCGGGTCGTCAATGGCCAGCCGCATGTCGGGCGGCAGCCCCAGCTCGATCTTGAACCGGTCCAATTGCGACTGAAAGTCCGTTTGGGAGGTCAGCAGCCGGCTCTGCGCGTTGTACAGCGCCTGTCTTGCCAGTTCGACCTGGAAGAAATCGATCCGCCCTCCCGCCTCAAACTTGGCTTGCAGCGATGCGAGGCTGTTGCGGAGGGCGACGATGTTCAGCTGTTGATTCTGCAACTGCTGCCGGGTCTGCAGCAGTCCCAGGAAACCGCCGGCCTGTCCGGCGCCCGTCCCCGGGCGTACCGCGCGGTTGACACCCACAACGCCCAGGCGGCCGAAGCCGGCGGTGCCCACGCCGGTGAAACCTTCCAGGCCCGCTCGACCGGCCAGGCCCCCGCGGCGCGAGGGCCCCGCACCCGGATCCAAACCGGCCACGATCTGGGTGTAAAAACCCTGGCGAAACCGTTCCATCTGGCGGACGTTGGCCAACAGCTGGCGTTCGGACACCGTCAACCGCTCCAACACCCGCGCTCGACCCCCTCCCCGCAAGAGAGGCTGAATCAAGCTGAAGTCCAGGATCGTGGATCCCGTGTGGCGCTGGGGACCGGAAAACTCCCAGATCAGTGAGTTGGCCAGGCCGACCACCAGCTGGCCACCGCCGGCGAACAGTTTCTGCATCTCCCAGCGGTCGCTGAATGGACTGCGGGTCTCCAGAGCCAGCTCGCTGGTCCGACCCTCCGGATGCTGGCTGCCCGCCGTTTTGAAAAAGGCCTGGTAGCCGGCGAAAAACTGAGCGTCGAAGCGAAACTGTTCGAAGCTGACGTCTAGCGCCGACAAATACAACTCTTCCAGCTGGAACTGGTACTCGGGCGAGTTCAGCAACGCGGCTTGGACCGCTGCCTGGCGGTCCAGCCGCAAACGACCCTGATCGTCCCGCGGCACGAACTCCTCCCACACCGGATTGGCTACAAACGGTGTCGTCCCCCAGCGGTACCAAACCCGAGCACCATGTTTGCCGTCCACGCATTCCATCAGCCGGTTGGCCGTCGGGTCGTCAGGGGGCATCGGAGGAAAGTCGGGATCGGCCGGGCTGGCCATTCGCGAACGGGCGTCCGGATAGATGTGATACTGGTCCAGCGACCAGCGGGGATCGCTGGCTTTCTGACGGATCAATCGCAACGCATCGTCATCCGCGCGCAGCCGGTAACTCGTGCGACTACAACCGGCGGTTCCCAGCAGCAGCAAGCCCAAGACGACCAGCAGCCCGGCAGCAGGCATCCGGCAGCACCCGGGGACGGTCGGTTTGGGGGACGGCAACAGGTTGGTCCTCATGCCGCACCTCGCTTGATCGACACCTCCCGCGACGGTTCGACCAGCGACGGCGTTGTGGCGGCCGCGGCGTTCAGCTGTCGCGCGGTCTGGCTCAGCCGAGCGACCGCGGCGGGAGGGACCGTGGCCAGGAGGTCTGCCAGGCGAGGCGCCAGATCGGACATCACCTCGTCCAACAGCTGGTGCCCGGCAGGGGTCAATCGCCAGACCTGCCGGCGGCGATCTTCTGCCGGACGATGTCCGACAATCAGGTCGCGACGCCGAAGGCTCTCCACGAGGTGGCTGACCTGAGCGGCGGAGATCGCCAGGGCGTCGGCCAGCTGGCGTTGAGCGATCCCGTTCTGTTCCGCGGCACAGCGATCCAGCAGCTGCAGCTGAATGTCGCTCAGACCACGCGGCCGGGCCCCTGCGGCCAGCATGCGGCGCAGGGTGTGGGTTAGCCCAGCCAGGTCGGCCAGCAAGGCCAAGCCCGCAGGGGCCGTACAGACATGGGGCGGCACATCGTCCATGATGATCCTCTGATTGCTTCGGAATCGAATCGTTCAGACTTGAACGATTGTCCGCCGGATGCCGATCGTCGGGGCCCCTGGTCGCCGCAAGTCGGCTGCTGCCAGGCACCTAGCCACCGCCAGGCCGGGGCTTGTAAAACTTGACAGCCGCCCAGCTCGATTTTACGATCAAAAGAAGGCCTTTGGTGCGCAAATCCCCCGCTAACCTGCATTTACGATTTCTTCCGGCATGAATATCCCGGTCTTCTTCCAGATTTTTGCCGGCCTGCTGTTCATCCTGTTCCTGGTCGCGCTGGTCATGGGCTTCAAGTCCTGGCGCGTCCACACGGTGATGATGGCCCTCCTGGTGTTTCTGACAACCGTCTGCCTGCTGGTCCTCTCCGGTATGGCGCTGCAAGCCCATTCGGCCTGGCGGACGATCCTGGAGGGTCCCGCCGGTCAGCGCGAGGAGGGCCTGATCTACCAGACCGAGTCGTTGGAGCGGGAGAACCGCGAGCTGCGGGATGGCAAGCTGGACGCGTCGGGAGATCTTGTCCAGGCGGGGATCGAACAACGTGCGCGCGAACTGCGGCACGCGATGTACGACCGCGGGCGGGTGTGGCGGGATTGCAAACCGGGATCGATGGCCGGCGGTACCTCCGTCCAGGTCCAAATCCCCGCTCCCCAACCGGCTCGGATCCGAGCCAACTCGACGCTGTTTGTCTTCGACGCCAAACCGGTGGCCGAAGGGGGCCGCTACCTGGGCGAGTTCAAGGTGACCAGCGTCGTCGATCCCGCTCTGGTGGAGGGCGAGGAAGAGGCGGCGGCCCCGCCGCCGGCGGGTGGCCCTCCTGCGACCGTGACCCTCGAGCTGGTCTGGACGCTGACGGAACAAGAACTCCAGCAGCTGGGGGTCAGCGCCAACCGAGGCGGACCCTGGACCCTGTACGAAAAAATGCCCGCCGATGCGCACACGCTGTTCGAAGACCTGACGGACGAAGAACTGGGCCAGCTGTTGCCCGAGCGCGTGTTGGAAGAATACCGCAAGGATCACCAGGAACCGGCCGAGGACGATCCGCCAGAGCGGATCGAGTTGTACGTCCGCTTTAACGAGGATTATCAAGCCGAGGGTCCAGACCAGGAGTCGTTCGCTTACGAAAAGAAACAGAAGGTGTGGCTGCCCCAGGAGTCCGTCAAGGACGCCTCGGGTACGACCCTCGTGGCCGGCGCCGAAGAACTGGCTTCCCGGGATGTGGTGGATATCCGGGACCAGCGATATTCGCGCCAGCTGCGCGACTACAGCCTCTTGTTCCGGGAGATTTACCTGTACCGCGATCAGCTGGTCGAGCGAACTAGCATTTTGACGGAGGAGATCGAGACGATTCAGGAGGTCCTCCAGGACAAACAGAAGGTGATTGAAGACTTTGAGCAGGAAAACCAGCGTTTGAGCAAGGACAAGGATGGTTTTCAGCGCGACCTGAAAGCGCTCAGCGATCTGCTGGCAGAAATGCAAGCGCAGAACGACGAGGCTCGCCGCCGTGTCGATGACCTGCGGAAGCAAAACGCCTCGCTGGCGGAAAAACTGGATCAGAAGCAGATGGAGGCCGTCCGCCAGCTGAACCGGCGGACCCCCGCCCCTCAGGCGGGTCACCATCCGGACCGGGCCCCTCACCGGCGGCGACAACTGGCCGCGGCCGGTTAAAGTCGTCCCCCGCAGGCCACACCGCACGGGTCCGCGGCCTGCCGTTTCCCCGCGGACGTCCGGCACCGGTCGCGGGCCGCCCAGCATGGGCACCGTCGGACCGGACGACCCTGCGGAAGGGGCCCCAGCGGTGGTGGCGTTGAGCCCCGCTGAGCATCGACACGCGGGGCCTGAACGACCTTTCCCACCCTGCCGCGTTCCTCTACACTGCCACGTTGGTCGTGGGGCCCGTTGGCGATCTGGGTGGTTGGCGATCTGGGCGATTTGCGGCGTGGGGAGTCGAGCGTTTTATGGGAATCTACGACCGGGACTATTACCCGCAGCGGCCTCCAGGCATGCACGTGGGCGGCGGCTACTCGATGGTGACCAACCTGGTCATCGTCAACGCCGTGATCTACCTGGTGGACGTGCTGTTCCTGAACGAACAGCTGACCAATGCCTTGGCGCTGAAGTCCGATTTGATCCACCAGCCGTGGCAGTGTTGGGAGCTGGTGACGTACGGCTTTGTCCACAGCCCCACGAACATCGTGCACATCCTGGGCAACATGTTTTGCCTGTGGTTTTTCGGCCGCGACGTGGAACCGATCTATGGCAAGGTCCGTTTTCTGTGGTTTTATCTGACCGCGATTGTCGTGGCGGGGCTGGTGGGCGGCCTGGGTGAGCGGTTGTTGAGCGGTCGGCCGATCATCTTGATTGGGGCCTCGGGCGGCGTGTCCGCCATCGTGATCGTGTACGTCTTTCATTTCCCCAAACGGACGCTGTTGATCTGGGGGATCCTGCCGATGCCCGCCTGGATGCTGGGCGTGCTGTATCTGCTGTTCGACTTCGTCGGCACCTTTCGGGGTGACACCAACATCGCCCATTCGGCTCACCTGGCCGGTGCCGCTTATGGCTATCTCTTCTACCGCACGCAGTGGGATCTCAGCCGCGTGGTTCCGGGACCGGGCCGCTGGCGGTGGCTGCGCGGGCGACCGCGGGTACGGATCCACCAGCCCGAGCGGGATGAGGATGCGCTGGCCGGGGAGGTGGATCGCATCCTGGAGAAGATCGGCCGGGAGGGGGAGGGCAGCTTGACGGCGGGCGAGCGGCGGACGTTGGAGAAGGCCAGTCGCCGCTACCAGCAGAAGCACCGCTGACCCCGGAAAAGCCCACGTGCCGGCGCGCGGGCGTTCACAGCGAGCGGCGGGGGAGGCGACGCGGGAAGGGGAGCGGTTGGCGAGGGGGGAGCGGCAGATCGGTCTCGTCGGCCCAGTCCTGCCGTTCTTTGTCGCTGGCGTAAAACCGCAGCCACGTTTCCGGATCGTCGGCTCCGTCACAGCAATCCCAGTGCAGGTAGCTGTCGGGGACTTCCAGCTTCTTTTCCTGGCTGGGAAGAATGTCGCGGTAGATCAAGCAATACAGCTGACGGTCCGAGAGATGGTCGGTAAAGTCCAGCACGATCCGCTTGTCATACAGCTTATAGATTGTCTCCCACAGCAGCTGGTGCAGAGCGGCTTCGCCGTCGGCATCCTGAGCGAATTCATCGGGGTGGGGGAGGGCCAGCGGGGGCGAGAACCATTCGCCGATGGGCACCACGGGCGCTCGTTCCCAAGCCAGCATGGCGGCCAGAAATTCGTTTTCCTTGACCGTCGAAAACTCGCGCACGTTCACGCGACCGATCGCTTCGTCAAAGAAAGGTTCCAATTCGTCACGCAGCTGAGCATTCCGCATCAGCTGATCCACTTCGTCGTACGATGCCTGTTTTTCGTCGGCCATGCGATCACCGTCCCCGGAAGAAACAAGTTTCCATAGACTTGAATCTACCAACGATGGATGGCGTTACAAGAGGCGCAGAGGGGTATCCAAAAATTTTGCGCGGGGGGGGGAAGTTGCCACCGCTACAACTCAAAAAATTTGCCCGCACAATCGGCCCAAGCGTCAGAGTTTACCAGGGCGCTGGTTTCGGCGGCCCGGTCGGGGGGCTCAGCAAGTGTCCAGCTTGCGGTCCAGGGCGGTGATTTTGTCGACCCGGCGAGCGTGTCGGCCGCCCTCGAATTCGGTGGTCAGCCAGATCTCGACCATGTGGTCGACCAGCTTGCTGTCCAGGAGGTCGGCCGAGAGGCAGAGCACGTTCAGGTCGTTGTGCCGGCGGCTCATCTCTGCCGTGATGTCGTCGTGGCAGGGCGCGGCGCGAACCCCGGGAAATTTATTGGCCGCAATCGTCATCCCGATGCCGGTGCCACAGATCAAAATCCCCCGCTCGGCCTGCCCCCGGCTGATTTTTTCCCCCACGAGGGCGGCCACGTCGGGATAGTCCGCGCTGTCGGTCGACTCGACCCCCACATCCTCCACCTCGTGCCCCATCCGCTGGACCAGCTCGCAGACCTGCCGCTTGACACCCACTCCACGATGATCGCTGCCGACGCAAATATGCATGGGTCACCTTCCCTTCGGCTGTCCGACAACTTGCCAATTCGAGGCGGGCAAATCGACCGTGGCCAACCGCCTCACCAGTTCGTCCTGGATCTGAGCCCCACAACGCTGATACTCCTCGCGGGGGCCCCCGATCGGATCGCAAATGTCCACCTCGCCCGCCGCCAACAGCTCGGTCCGCGACGCGGCGTCGGGCCACTGAGCCACGATGGCGTCGCGGTGACCGCTTGTCATGGCCAGGATCACGTCGGCATGACGCACCAGCCGCTCGCTCAACACCTGAGTCTCGTGGCGGCTCAAATCCAACCCCCGATCGGCCATCACCTCCACCGCCTGGGCTGCCGCCGACCCTCCCTCCATGGCCGCCGTCCCGGCGGATGCCACGATCACCCCCCGGTCCTCCAGATCGTCCAGGCTACACTGCAGCCGCTGAGCGAGGATCTGCCGAGCCAGCACCTCGGCCATCGGGCTGCGACAGGTATTGCCCGTGCAGACGATCAGCAGGAAAAAGCTGGCCAGCCGCTTCAGATTGGTGTCCGACACCACCCCCTCGCGCAACACCTGGTAGGAATCGAGCCCTACCTGCACCACCGACGAAGGCTGGCCAAAACGGCTCTGGCCGTCGTCCAGCACCAGGTCCAGCTGGTCGCCCAGAGCGGCGAGCACCTGGTCCGCGGTGATCGCGTCCGGCTGGCCGCTGAGGTTGGCACTGGACAGCGCCAGCGGACCACTGATCATGCTCAACACGTCCAGAATCAACGGATGAGCCGGGACGCGGAGGCCGACCGTCTGCTGCGGGACCACGGCCTGCCGAGCGGCCGGTGGCAACTGGGTTATGAGGCTGTCCGGGTGGTGATTCTGAGCCACAATCGTGAGGGGACCGGGCCAACACCGCCGCGCCAAGCGGCGGCCCATGGGGCTGAAGTCGGGCACGTAATCCAGGGCCTCTTCCGGACTGCGGATGGCCAGGGTCAGCGGCTGGTTCGCGGGACGACCTTTGCAGTCCAGCAGCCGGCCGATGGCCCCTTCGTCCAGGGCACTGGCCGCCACCCCGTACACCGTTTCGGTGGGGAAAGCCACCAGGCGGCCCTCCGCCAGGGCCTGCACGGCCCGGTGCACCACGTCGCGCAGATCCTCAGCGCTGCGTACATCAATCACGACCGCTGCCATAACCCCTCGCTTGATCCGCGGGGCGACGGCGCATCCTCCACGTCGCCCGACTTAACCCTTGGATCGATCTGTCGCCCTGGGACCCCCCGGCGGCAGATAGTTGCGGATGGATTGCACGAAAGTGCCCAAGATGTGAATATACCAGTCCTTACGACGCATGGTCAAGCGGCGGGGGGGGCGATCTGTGGCGGAGCAACCGCCCGCAGACCCCATTGTGCCGGCGGCCGTCTCCGGCTACGAAACAGGGTCCCACGGCGGCGTGCTGACCCCCGCCGACCCCAGGTCAACACCGCGGACCAGATTTTTCGATGTCCTCCAGGGCAAACGATCCCGCTGCCGATTCCGCCGCCTCCGCGCCACCTGCCTGGCGACCGCTGCCCCCCCGCCTGCGACGAGTCGCCGGCGTGCTGATTGAAAAAGCGAAAACCACACCCGCGGCCTATCCCCTGACCCTCAATGCCCTCAGAACCGGCTGCAACCAAAAAAGCAATCGCGATCCGGAGATGCAGTTGGGGGACGAGCAGGTGATCGAAGCGGTGGATCGGTTGCGTGAGATGGGGGCCGTGGTCGAGGTTCATGATTCCGGGCGGGTGCCCAAAGTTCGCCACCGGTTGTACGACTGGCTGGGTGTGGACAAGGTGGAAATTGCGGTGCTGGCCGAACTGCTGTTGCGCGGCGCGCAGACCGTGGGCGAACTGCGGTCGCGGAGTGCGCGGATGGAGCCCCTGGCCGACCTGGCGGCCCTCCAAGGGGTGCTGGATTGCCTGGCAGCCAAAAACCTGATCGAGTACCTCACGCCGCCGGGTCGCGGCTGCGTGGTCACGCACGCCTTGTATCGCCCCGAGGAACTTGACCAGCTGCGGCAGCAATACGGCCTGGCCAGGACGCCCGCGTCACCCCCCGCGGCTCCCCCGCCGCCAGCCTCACCGGAAGCGCCCCCGGCGGCCTCCGTGTCGCAGGCCCCCCCGCCGCTGCTGGACCAGCAGATCCAGGACCTCCGCCGCGATACCGAAGCGCTGCGCGACGAGCTGACCTGCCAGGTCGACCAGCTGCGGCAGGAACTCGATCAGATCAAACAGCAGCTGGGGATCTGACCGCCCCCCCACGCTCACGACTCACGGCTGCCCGTCGAGACGAACGGGAGGGGGTCGGGAGTCTTTTTCGCGATATCCGCGTGGCACGCGCGATCGACCCGCTCGCCGGAGCGAAAAAGACTCCCGACCCCGTAAAGGTTGCCGCATCCCGCAACCGGCAACCCGCATGCCGCAACCCTTCCCGTCCTTGGCGACCTTCTGTAAAAAATCTGCACAGGAGGACGCGAAGATCGCAGAGGCCGTTTGGGGGACGGTCCCTTCCGAACCGGTCCTTCCGCGGGCTGAACCGCGCAGCGGTGGTAGGGGACAGCCGCGACATGGGTTTGCTGAGCGGCGAGGCGCTAGCCGCCGGTGGCCCAAGGGATAAGCGTCGCCAAAACTACCAGCGGCGAGTGCCGGCCCGCCGGGAGCGCTCATGGAAAAGCCGACCTTTTGGGAAAACATCAATCTGAAAAGGAGGACGCGGACGGGAAATATGAGCCGGCTGACGTTTCTGACATTCGTGCTTTGAATTTGTTTCGGATTTTGGATTTCGAATTTTTTCCGCCGGAACATGGTCCTCGAAAATGCCCTTCACGCAAACATACCGGCGGCTAGTCCCGGCGCGCCGGGACCGCTCACAAAACGGGTGCGGACCCGAGCGGGTCAGGCAAATTCTGTCCAACACCAGCCGCAGCCATGTTTCCTTAACGCCTTGGCGTGAAACTGGCAGTGGTGAGTGGTGAGTTGGATCACGCACCCCGCACCCCGCAACCCGCATCCCGCCTTTTGTCGCTCACAAATTTGGTCGTGGGGAAACATGCGACAAAATCCGTGAAAATCGAGCGAGCTGCCCCAGGCGGGGGATCGGACGGCCCGGACCGTTACGATTCGCGGCCGCCTGTCGAGACGAACATCCGCAACAGGTCCCGCCGCCGCAGCTGGCCCACCAGCCGATGCGGTTCTGCTCGGCTGACCACCACCATCGAGTCGTCGTTGTTGTGCCGGAACTGTTGCCACGCCCGGTTGACCGTTTCGTCCGGGTACAGCATGTGAAACGTGGGAACCGCCAGGTCCTCGGCTCGGACCAGGGCGCCCAGGGCGGGATCGAACAACACATGTTGCAAATTCGAGAAACGAATCACCCCCATCAACACGCCCTGGTTGTCGATGACCGGCAAGGTGTTGAAGTGGCTCGCCTCCAGGCAGCGGACCACTTCGTCGAAGGAAGCCGAAGCCTCGACCTTGCTGATGTTCTTCAACATCATCTCGGCCACGGTTAACTCGCCCAGGTCGCGGCGGGCAAAGGGGTCCATCCCGAGGGCAACTACCAGGCGGTTGGTCATCGAGCGCAATTCTTCCCCCAGGGTGGTCGTCGTATGGCGAATCGCCTGGCGAATGGGGATCTCGCCGGCCTGCAACAAGGCATACCGGATCAAAATGGGTCCGCTGATTTCAAAGAAAACCACCGTGCCCAGAATGATGCTCTGCAAACGGCGGCCGGTCTCGCCCAGCCCTTCTGCAGCGATCGAGGACAAAGCGATCGCCGCACCGGCCTGGGACAACAGCGTGGCCCCCAGCCACTTTTTCACCGGTGGCCCGTCGTGGTGCGCATCGGCCACCAGGTAAGCGCCGAAGTACTTGCCGCAGGACCGTAACACGATATAGGCCACACCGACGGCACCCGACACGTACAAGGCGTACACGTCCAGCTCGGCACCGTGGATCACAAAGAAAATGACGCACAACAGGCCCGTGATCCGGTCCAGTTCGGCCACCACATTGCTGGCTCGGTCCGAGGCGTTGGCCACCGTGGCTCCCATCGCCAGGAAGGCCAGCAGGTAGGGCACCTTCCACAGGCCGCACAGCCCCAACAACAACGTCGACGCGGCCACGAACAACACCAGCCAGCGACCGGGGGACAAAATCCCGCAGGCATAACTGGTCAGCAGGCCCGTCGCCAAGCCCAAGGCGGTCGACCCGGCCAGATCGATGGCAAACTGACCCAGCTCCTGCGATAACGCCGTCTGCCCATGGCCCTCGAAAAAATGAATCGTGCGGTAGAGGATCTCGAACAACACCACCGCCGCCAGGTTGTTCAAGGCGACCATCACCGTGACCTGCGAGGTAATCGGACCCTCTGACTCGTTCTCTTTCAGCACCAGGATCGTCGTCGCCGGGGCGGTGGCCAGGGCCAGCGCCCCGAAGAGGAGCGCGATTTTCCAGGAGATCCAGGTGACGCCCAGGGGCAGCAGCAACATCCCCACCGAGACCAGGAGGAACGTCAGCCCCAACTCGCCCGCCGACAACCGCAACACGCGGCGCATCATCTTGCGAAAACGCTCCAGGGGAAACTGGCAGCCGATGTTAAACAACACCAGGGCCATCGCCAGCTCGCCCAACGGCTTCAACGGCTGAAAGGACTCAGCCGGAATCCCCGGAATGACCGCCTGCACCCCCGCTGGCAACAAAGCGTACGTGTGGGGACCCATCAACAAACCGGCCAGCAGATAGGCGGTCACCCGGGGCAGCCGCAGCACCTGAGCGACCAGGCCGGCGATCAAGGCCACCGTCAACAGCACGCCCAGGGCCAACACCACCGACGAACCGGATTGGCTGATCCCCATCAACACGGCAAACTTCCCCTCGGAACCGATCTGTTTCGGCGACGGCCACGACCCGGGCCGCGCCGGGGGGAGTCGCTCCGCCGGTCGGGTCCGCAAAAACGGACCCCCGCCAGAGGCCGCTCAGGAACAAGCCCCCCTCCGCGTCCTCACCCCACCCTTCCGCCGGAGGGTAACCCCGAACTTCAGCGCCCCCCGGCGGATCTGGGCTACAAGCATAATTGAAACGGGACGGTGAAACTAACCCAACCGGCAGGGAGGGCGAGTCCAGGCCGAGCGACCGGCCTGGGGTCGCAAAACAGGCGGGGACGACGCTCAGCGGCGGGAAAAGATTGCCCAGGTCCCCCCTCAGCGTGGGGGGCAGCGTGTGAGGAAAAGGGGGGCAGCAACGAACCGGCAAGCGGCGCCAGCGGACTGCGAATTGGTCAATCGGATGCGGGGCGCGTGTCGAACGATAACTTGAGAGTCTGCCGGCACGGATCCGCTCCGGTCGACGCGAGGGAATGCGACCAGGCACCTTCTGTTTTCCCCAGGTCCTTCCCGCCATGCGTCGCTTTCCCCACAGCTTCCTGGCGCTCTGCGCCTTGACAACCATCCTGGCCACCCACCCCCTGGCGGCCCAGAACTGCCTCCCGGGTGGCTTGTGACTCCCGCCCCCAGGGGGACGCGGTCTGCGTCCCCATCAGCTGCGGCCTGCCCAGCCGGCGCTGCCCCGTCCCGCGGCCGCCGTCTCCCCACCCTTGCCCGCCGTGGTCCGCATCGTGGCCCCGGAACATGAGGCCCGCGCCCTGGGTTCGGGGACCCTGGTCTACGTCACCGAAAAACACGGCCTGGTCCTGACCAACTGGCACGTGGTCCGCGATGCGACGGGACCGGTGCAAGTCTTGTTTCCCAACGGGTTCCAGTCAGCCGGGACGGTCATCAAGACGGACGAACCTTGGGACCTGGCGGCGATTGGCATCTGGCGGCCCAACGTGCCCCCCCTGCCGATGGCCGCAACGCCACCCCGTGTGGGGGACCTGCTGACCATTGCCGGTTACGGACCTGGCCCGTTTCGAGCCGTCAGCGGGCACTGCATCCAGTACGTCGCCCCCAGCCAGAACGGCCCCAGCGAGATGATCGAGCTGTCTGCCGAGGCCCGCGAGGGAGATTCGGGGGGTCCGATCCTGAACCGCCAGGGCCAGCTGGTGGGGGTCTTGCTGGGCGCTCGCGACGGCCGGACGGTCGGCAGCTACGTGGGTCGCGTCGACCAGTTCCTGGCCGACGTCCGCGGCGTGATGGACCGCGAAGCGCAACGGACGTGGCTGGCCTTGCAAACGCCCGATCCTGTGGCACCCTTGGCCCATCCGCAGGCCGAGGGGGCGACGGGGGAGGCGAGCGAGCCGACCCGCCTGCCGGCAGTGGCCGACAGCGTCCCGCCACCTGGGCCCGCGCCCGCGGCGGTGGCCACCAGGCCCCTGCCGCCGCCGGCCGAAATTCCTCTGGCCCCGCCCCCCACCCCCACCCGCCGACCGGTGGCGGCCCGCGCCCGCGACGGGCAGGACGACTTTTTTCGTCCGGCCACCCGGCCCGACCCCCCCGCGGCTCAGCCCTCCCGGCTGGCCATCGCCCCGGCACCGGACCCAGCATCGGCCTTGCGGCCGTCGGTGGGGGCGTCGCCCAGCGAAAGCGGGGCGGACGACGTCGTCTTGCGGCTGACCGACGTGATCGGGACCAGCCCGGGCCAGCAGCTGCGCAGCGTGCTGGCCGGGATCGGACTGATCTCGCTGCTGGTCATGACCGGCCGCCTGCTGAAGGTCGACCGCTGACAAGCGGCCCCTGACAGGCGGGGGGGCCGGTGATCAATCCAGCCAGTCCCGGTCGGACAGCCGTTGGGGCACGTACTCTTCGGTGACGTAACTGATGTCCTTGCTGATCAAGGCTTCGACTTCCAGCTTGAAGTCGTTTTTCAGCATCAGTTCAATCTCGCGCTGCCAGGGCTTTTTCTTTTGGAACCAGGGGTAGTCGGCGATCTGCCGAGCCCGCTTGCGATCGTTGTCGTTCAAGCGGATCTGGACACTTTCCGAAAGGTTACACCGCTGGTAATCCTTGCTGCGGATGCCCAGGAAGCGGGCGTCGGGGATGGCCATCCGCTGGGACTCGAAGGCGAGATTGATCGACCCCTGTTTGATCACGCTGTAGATGTAGTACCCCCAGGGGTCGTTGTCCAGCACGCAGTAGACGGGCAGTTTCAGATCGTTGTGCAGACGGTACAGCAGGCGGCGGACACCCCGGGTGGGCTGGCCGCCGCCGTGGGTGAGAATGCAATTGTGTTTCTCCCAGAAGCGATCTTCGTTGAACCGCTGCCAGACGGTGTCTTTTTCGACATGCAGGATAAAGCGGGCGTCGCATTTTTTTCGATCCAGCCGGATCACCTGGGGTTCCACGATGGAGGGGATCCCATAGCCTCCTGATCCCATCCGCGAACAGTCGATGTCGTAACCGCTGTCGTTGACGATGATGTTTCCCACCATGTCCCCTTTTTTCTGGGCATACAGGTGCAGTTCCTCGCGCAGGGCCCCGATCAGGACTTCTGTATCCTCGATGACGGTGTCGGACTCGTTCTGTTCGTCGAAGGTGTTTTCCTTCGTCCCCTCGATGGTGTGTTTCAGCATGTAGAACAGGCCTCGCAGGCTGGTCGTTTTGCCTTCATCGATCAGCCGCTTGCAGCCGCTGGAGACCAGCATGGTCCGCATGTAGGCCTTGGCTTGCGAGAGATCGAACAGGTGCCGGCGGTTGGTTCCTTTCCCCATTTCCAGGATCCGCTTGCGTCCGCTGTACTTGACGTTGGACAGCGTCCGCGAGGGGATGTCGACGAACGGATCCCGGCGCGTGGTAGCGGCTCGGACCACCCCGTCGGCCAGGCCCACCAGGCTGGCCATGGTCTTCTTGTCCAGCGGCGTGAGGGTGGCCGTGCCGCGGCTTTGGGTCCGGGCGGGGGCGCGGCGCTTTGCGGGGCGGGAGGTTTTGGGGGCGGCTTTTTTCTTCCGCACCGGGCGGGAGGAGATCTTGCGGCGTGCTTTTTTCTTGGCCATGGCAGGGTCCCTGGCGGAAGGGGGTGGGGGCAGCGCGGGTCTCTCGGGGGATGCGGGGCAGGGGGGTGGCGGGCCGTCGCTCCAGGACGGACCTAGGTGGGGTCGTCGTCGTTGCCGGTGTTGATGAACTTTTCGGCCGCCTCGTGCGGATCGACCACAATCACATTCTCGCCCAGGTCCAGCGGGTCGGCATCTTCGATCGGGCGACCGTGCTTGTCCAACTTCACATCCGCTTCGGCCGTCTTCTTCCGCGCGACCTGGACCAGCTGCCGGTAAAGTTTGTCCCGGTCCGCATGGTTGATCGTACTGACCGCCGTGGCGACTTCGCCCAGGTAGCGGAGGAAGACGGTCCGCCGGTCCGATTCTTTGCGGACCCGCTGGCGGCGGCGGAGGTACATTCCCAGCTTGCGGCCGGCGGCCTGCAGGGCCAGCCGCAGTTCCTTCTGGATCTCGGGATAGCTGGCAACCGCTTCCTTGGACTCGCTGGTAAACGGCACCCACACGCTGGCCATGTGCACCATCAGCGTGACCGGACCGGTCGGCAAGCAGCCCCGAGACTGGCTCAGCCCGTACGAGCGCCAGTTGGTGTTCATCACCGTCTGCGTGATCGCGCACGCGCCGGGCTGGAACTGCAAGGGGACCCGGTTGGCGTACCGCAGAACCGTCATCGACTGGCCACTATCCAGGCTCACGTTCTGCATCGCGTGATGCAGCTTGTCCACCTCCTGCCTGCTCAACTTCCCCGGCGATTGTCGGCGTCCCAGTTGGGACGCGGTGATGATCTTGTCGGCCGCATCGTTGCCCAGCCCCTGGAAGGTGGTTGTGAGGAACTGCCGCAGGGTGCGGGAATCGCTTTCGCCGAGCAATTCGACCAGTATTTCGCGGGAGATGCGCTGAGCGGTCGAGCCGCCGCCGTAGGCCAGGGCCACTTCGATCTGGAAGGGGTTTCCGCGATAGACCGAGGGGGGCCGCGTGGCGGCCACGTAAAACTCGGCCGGCACCACGTGGTACATTCCTTTCAGCAACAGTTCCTCGCCGATCGGGGAGATGCAGTCGGTGCTGGGGGCACTGATCTTCGTCTGCTGGATCGCGTGGTACAGCGAATCCGCTTCCCGCCGACCGATGCGGGCCGGGCGAGCCCGCGTGCTCAGCTTCGCCGTCCCACAGATCCGCTTGGCCACCGCACTGCTGACCCGCGAAAAGCTGCTGGTCAAAAAGGCCGACAGGGTCGATTCGCGGGTGTCGTGCAGCATGGTGATCAGATTCCCCAGCTCGACACCATACGGATGCGGCTTGATCTCCTTCGGCTCAGCCGGCAACGTCTTCGTCGATCGCTCGTAAGTCCTGGCGTTCCCGTCCGGGTCGACGTAATGGATAGTCACGTGCGGGTTGGCAATCGCCGTCTGTTCCAGGTATTCGTCCACGCTGCCCCGGCCCCGCTTGTGGATCGCCTCCAGCTCGATCGTGACCCGCGTTCCGTGATCGATGTCGACCCATTCAATCCCATGCTTGGCAATCAGTTTTTCGCCCCGCGCACCAGGCGGAATGTCGACACCCTCGCCCCGTCCGTTCAGGATCTGCGGGTGGTTCCGCTTGGTGTCGATCTTGATCTCGTAGTAGTGCGACGGCTTGCGGCGGGAGACCTTGGAGATGATCTTGATCGGCTTGCCGGTGGTCAGCACGCCGTACATCCCTGCCGCACTGATGCCAATCCCTTGCTGGCCACGACTCATCCGCAGCCGGTGGAACTTGGAACCGTACAGCAGCTTGCCGAAGATCAGCGGGATCTGTTTTTTGAGGATCCCGGGGCCGTTGTCCTGGATGCCGGCCTGATAGCGGTTGGGGGCCGTCTGTTCCACATGCACCCAGATCTCTGCCAGGATGCCCGCCTCTTCGCAGGCGTCCAGCGAGTTATCGACCGCCTCCTTGATGGTGGTCAGGAGGGCTTTGCGGGGGTTGTCAAACCCCAGCAGGTGGCGGTTCTTGGCGAAGAATTCGCTGACGGAAATGTCCCGCTGGCCGGCGGCCATCGTCTTGGCCGTCGCGCGGCGGGATTTGCGGCCCCCGGCCGCCTGGCCGTTGCTGGCCGGGCGGCCATTGCCCGCCGTGGCTGGCGTTGGCCGGGAAGGCCGGCTGGCCGACCCCGCCGATGCGGGCCGCGACTTCTTGCGGGAAACGGTCCCGCGAACTTTGGCGACCTTGCTCTTGGCTTTCACGCGGGCCAACGCATCTCCTCCCTGCCGGCCGCCAGGCGGGCCGGTATGCCTCGCAAGCAACAAGCCGCGGACCCGGTCGGCCGCACCGACGCCTGGTAAACCTTGCGGCTTGTGCGAATTATAGCGGCTGGAAGGGCTCCCTCCCAGCCGACTTTGACCTGCCCACCCGGGAATAATCGGGCAATTTTCCGCAGGTGGTAGATAAAGATTTATCGGCGCGATCCGAACAAGCCGAATGATCTTTAGCGGCCGCTACCGATCGCTTGCCGACCGCGGCGCGGCCGATCCGAACCCGTCACGTGCACCGCGGCCCCCTCCCGCCGGGGACCGCCCCTGGATGCCAAGGAGCTCGTCATGACCCAGAACGGAGTACGCGGTGTGGTGATCGCCGCCACCCTCTTTGCCGGCCTGACCCTGCTGGATGTCCCTTCGGCCCGCGCAGCCGACAGCGGCTACCCCGTCAACCAGCTGGACCTGTTCTACAACCACTACGTGGGACCCGGCATTTGTGGAAATGGCGTGCCAGCAAAAATGTATCTCGCCCCCCGCCCCACGCCCGCCTGGGTCGGTCACACCTACGTCACCTACCAACCCCTCATGCCGCACGAATTCCTCTACAAACACCGCCGCACCTACATCCGCCTCCATCCAGACGGCAGCGGCACTCGCACCCGAGTGCGTTGGTATTGATTCCCTTGACCCGTACCGCTGCGGGAAACGGTCGAACGGTCCTGAGGGCCAACCGCCGTGTCGGCAGCGATAAAGGATGCCAGTCATGCAGACCCATGCGTTGAAACTTGTCCTGGTCACGGCTGCCGTGCTGTTTTACCAGCGGCCGGTGTGCGGCGAGGAATGCCTCTCCAGCGATCCGGAGTGTGCCTGCAGCAGTTGCGATCAAATCGATTGTGCGGTGGCAGGATGCACCCGCTTCTTTCGCAAGAAGTGGGGCAAAGCGACCGGCGTTGATGCCGCCATGCCCCGGAAGCAAAACCTCGCTCCGCACGGACCGGGAATCTGGAACCACGCTGGTGTCCGAGCGGCCAAGGCCTCGCTGCAATACCCCTGGCATGGCAATTACTACCACATGGAGTGGGGAACACCCGTCGCCCTGCTGGTGCCCCCCACCGCCGAACGCAGTTTCAATATGGGCTGGGGAGTGGGCAACGTCCGGCTGACCCGGAACTGGCACCAGTTCGAACGGCCCTACCCGGGCCACGGGGCAGGCGCCATGGGACGATCGTTCCAAGCGACCCCACCCTGGCCCAGCGACACCTCGCAATTTGGCGTGTATTTCGTACGGGGACCGTGGTAGTCCCACGCTGGGGGAGAACGACGGCCCGGCACCAGGGAAAACAACTCACTCCGTGGATCCTTGCTCAAGTGGTCCTCAGGCAGTCTGTGACCAAGCCTCGTGGCACAGACTGCCCTTTTTTATGGGTCTTCAGGGGAATCTGTGGGTAAAAAGCGACTGACATGCAAAAGGGAATGGTCCATTGAAGAGGGGAATTGATCGCGATGGCTGCCAGCCATGGGTGGAGTTTTTTCACTCAGCGATATTGTGTGGCCCGTGGAGAGCGGTTAAGCAATTCGGTTAAGGGTATCCGGTTAA
>CAYFZZ010000014.1:0-19835 GCA_964347545.1 uncultured Planctomycetaceae bacterium
TGTAGAAAACCCCTCTTAGAGGATATCGTCTGCCTGTCACTCGTGCTCAGCGAAGCGGTGCTCGTGCTCGTAATCGTCATCGAGCGGACGATCAGGCACGAACAGGGTGGCGATTACGATTACGAGCACCGTCCTGCGGACTGAGCACGAGCACGACCCGGGGAAGCCGCTTTGCGGGCTTTCTACAGAGCCGGTCGGGAGTCTTTTTCAGTCGCGGACGGGAAGGGGTCGGGAGTCTTTTTCAACTGCTTCGACCGCTCGTTGGTTCGCTAACCATCAGACCAGTTGAAAAAGCCTCCCGACCCCGAAAGGCGTACGACGCCATCGGCGCATGGAATCCACGTCGCACGTTTTCCAACGCTCTGCTATGCTGTCGCCATGACCTCGATTCCCCCCGATGCGGACGCCTCCCCGCCCGGCGACCGGTTTGGCCACCAGCCCTTCCGCGAGGTGCTGGACGAAGCGCAGACTGATATCGGCATCCATCCGGCGGCTGTGCCTCATCTGCCTCCGCCCCTGCGTCCGCGCCGCCGCCGGCGGGTCCGCCTCCCCCTGCTGCTGTTTTTGCTGACCTGCATCTCGACCTATGCGGCCGGCTGTTACCAGTGGTTCCCCACCGTGGTCGGTTCGCCCTGGCAGATCCAGGTCGCCGCCGGGGACTCCTACCTCGACCACGAAGGTCAGGCCGTCACGGCGCAGAAGGCGGGCCGGGTGATTGCGAGCTGGCAGAGTGTCTTGCGGTACAACTGGCGGGATGGGGTGTTGTACATGGCCTGTGTGCTGGGGGCCTTGCTGCTGCACGAAATGGGGCATTTCCTGGTCGCCTGGCGGCATCGCGTCCCGGCCAGTTTTCCCTATTTCATCCCCGTGCCGTTCATGATTACCGGCACCATGGGGGCGGTGATCGGGATGGATCCCTACAAGGCCAACCGGCGGGAAGTGTTTGACATCGGAATTGCCGGCCCGCTGGCCGGGCTGGTCCTGATCGTGCCCCTGGTGATCTGGGGCATCATGATCGCTCGGCCGGTGCCGGAGCCGCCCGAGCCGCGGGGCTATGGTGACCCGCTGCTGGTCAAGATGCTGATGCCGCTGGTGCGGGACATGGACCAGATCAAACAAGATTACGCTCGGCAGCACAACCAACCCGACGCGGTCCATCAGAAATTTACCTTCCAGGTCAACGCGATCTACATGGCCGGCTGGGTGGGCATGCTGGTCACGGGTCTGAACATGATGCCGCTCAGCCAGCTTGACGGGGGCCACGTCCTGTATGGTTTATTCGGTCCCGCGGCCCGCTACCTGGCGCGAATCATCCTGCTGGTGATTATCGTCGGCATCGTCCTCTTCGAAGCTTACCAATGGACCCTGATGCTGGTCCTGGTCATCCTCCTGGGCGATCACCCCCCCACGGCCGATGACACGGTCAAGCTGGGCCCGAGGCGGTGGCTGCTGGGTTTTGCGTCCCTGTCGATTCCCATTTTTTGTTTTCCTCCGTTTCCGATACAGTTCTGAGCGAGGATGGGGTGGGGACGAGGAGGGGCACGGGCAGGAAACCGTGAGTTCCTACGACTGCATTGTCATCGGTGGTGGACACAATGGCCTGGTGACGGCCGCCTACCTGGCGCGGGCCGGACACAAGGTCTGTGTGCTGGAGCGCCGCGCGGTGTGGGGCGGGGCGTGTGTGACCGAGCAACTGTGGCCCGGCTTCCAGGTCTCGACCGCGGCCTACGTTGTGAGCCTGTTCCTGCCCGAGATCATCGCGGACCTGCGGTTGAAGCAGTACGGGCTGAAGATTCTCCCTCGCGACCCTTCCTCTTTCACGCCGTTGCCGGACGAGCGGAGCCTGTTGCTGGGTCCCGATCGGGAGCGGACGCGGCGGGAGATCGCCAAGTTCAGCCCGCGGGATGCCGAGTCGTTTCCCCGCTATGAAGCCTGGTTGGACCGCGTGGCGGGGGTGCTGGAGCCCTTACTGAGCCAGCCGGCCCCCGATCCGCTGCCGCTGCCGGCGACCTGGCGGAAGATCGGCCTGGTCAAACGGGTGCGGGACGCGGGCCGGCTGTGGCAGGCCTTCCGTACGTTGCGGCACTTGCAAGGGGATCTGCCGGAGGCGATCGAGCTGTTGGCCGGCGCGGCGCGGCCGATCCTCGAGCGGTGGTTTGAAGCCGAGGTGCTGAAGGCCACCCTGGCCACCGACGCCGTGATCGGCAGCTTTTCCTCGATCTCGGCCCCCGGCACGGCCTACGTCCTGCTGCATCACGTGATGGGCAGCGCGGGGGGCCAGCGGGGGGTGTGGGGCTATGTGCAGGGGGGGATGGGAGCCCTTTCGTCAGCCATTGCCCAGGCCTGCGGCGACCTGGGGGTCGATCTCCGCCGGGAGGCCGCGGTGGTGCAGATTCTGACCTCGCGAGGGCGGGCCCGCGGCGTGGCCCTGGCCGACGGGACCCAGCTGACCGCCCGCTGTGTGGCCTCCAGTCTCGATCCCCACTGGACCTTCGAAAAGTTGCTGGCCCCCGACCAGCTGCCGGACGATTTTCGCCGCGCGGTCGCCCGCATCGATTACTCGTCCGCCTCCGCCAAAATCAACCTGGCCCTGGCCGAACCGCCACAGTTCACCGCCGCTCCCGGTAAGGGACTGGGACCGCACCACCGGGGCACGATCCACATCGCACCTACCTTGGACGGTATCGAACGAGCGTATGACGATGCCAAGTACGGGCGGCCCAGCACCGAACCGATCCTGGAGATTACGTTACCGACCAGCGTCGACCGGACCATCGCCCCGGAAGGACGGCACATCATGTCGATGTTCGTGCAGTACGCCCCCTACCGGCTGGCGGAGGGCAGCTGGGACGAGATCAAGGAGTCGTTTGCCGATCGGTGCCTCGAGCTGTTGGGGCGATACGCGCCCAACGTGCCGGCCGCGGTCATCCACCGACAGATTCTCAGCCCGCTGGACCTCGAGCGGACCTATGGGCTGACCGGCGGCAATATTTTTCAAGGGGCCATGTCTCCCTGGCAGTTGTACTGCCTGCGTCCCGTGCCGGGGTGGGCGGACCACCACACCCCGATCGAAGGTCTTTACCTCTGCGGGGCCGCCAGCCATCCCGGGGGCGGGGTGATGGGCGCTTGCGGCCGCAACGCGGCTGGGGAGATCATGCGGAAACTGTAGGATCGCTGGCCGCCCCACCGGTCCCCTGCCCGCAAACCCCGCCGCAGCTGGCCCTGGCCGCTTGGTGGCTGCCCCGCGGCGCAGAGCCCCACCGGCTTCGCGGCGGTGGGTCCCCGTGAAGGATGGCCGACCACCTTTTGTCCGCCACCCGGCAGGGATATAATCGGGAATTGTTGAGCGAAATTTTTGCGGGAGAGGGAAACGATGAGCGATGCGAAGGTTCGCGGGGTGGTGCACCTCGTGGAAGAGACGAAATCGTACGGCCAGAGCGGTTTTCAGAAGCGGTTGGTGGTGCTGGAGCAGGATCAAGGACGGTTCACCAGCTACATCCCCCTGGAACTGATTCGCGACCATTGCCCCCTGGCGGACGAGTTGAATGTGGGGGACGAGGTCGAGGCGAGTTATCGTTTGAATGGCCGCAAGTGGCAGCGTGACGAGCGGAGTGAGGTGAAGTATTTTTTGAGTGCCGAAGTGACCGGCTTCGAGGTGCTGCACTCGGCCGCGGAGAGGTCGACCGTCGACGCCAACGCCGAATTGAACGCCGCGGCCAACGAAGAAGACGTGCCGTTCTAGGCGCTGTTGACCGAGCCATCCCGGGTGGGGCGGCCGTCAGATGTAGTACATCGGTTGCGAGGCTTCGGCCCGCTCGAGCAAGTCGGCCAGCGTGACGCCGGCCAGCAATTCCCGTTGGGCCTCGGCCGCCTCTTGCCATACGTCGCTCAGGGCGCGAGCCTGCGGGCTGGCCTGGCCCGCTTCCCCTCCCGGCGGTTCGCTGCCCCCCTCCATGGCGCTTTTGACGGCCGCCAGGGTGACTTCCTCGGGCGGCCGGATCAACTGGTAACCGCCCGCCGCACCCCGCACGCTGGCGACCAGCCCGGCGGCCTTCAACTGCAGGAGGATCTGGACCAGAAACCGAGCGGGAATGGCGTGGGCGGCGGCAATCTCCCGCACGCGGGCCGGGTCCCCCGTCTCGTAACGGGCCGCCAGTTCCAGGAGGGCCAGAGCCGCGTATTGGGTTTTGGCAGAAATTTTCATCGGTGTGGATCGACGCGCGGCCCGGCAAAGAGGGGCTGTCGCGCGGCAGATGGCCGTTGAGCCATGCGGGCTAGATCCCTCCCCCCTGTTCGAATTCCATGCTGTGCAGGCCGCACTCCGTCTTCACGTTCCCGCTCCAACGACCCGCTCGTTCGTCCTGACCAAACATCACCGACTGCGTGCAAGGCCAGCAGCCGATGCTGGGATATCCCTGGTCGTGCAGCGGATTGTAGGGAATACCCTCCTGAGTGATCAGTTTCCAGACGTCCGACTTGGTCCAGTTGGCCAAGGGGCTGATCTTGACCAGGTTGAACTTGGCGTCCCAGCCGACAATCGGTGCCTTCGCTCGATCCGGACTCTGGTCCCGGCGAATGCCGCTCATCCAAGCATGCATGCCGCGGATTGCTTGGCGCAACACGACGATCTTGCGGTCAAAACAGCACTGGTCCGGGTTGGTCTGGTAGAGCGGACCCCCGTGTTGGGCTTCGTACTCCGCTACGGTCAACTCGGGCTTTTTCAGTTCCACCTCGATGCCGTACTTTTCCGCCAGGCGGTCGCGCAGTTCGAGCGTCTGGGGGAACTGGTAGCCGGTCTCGAGATTGAACACCTTCGTCCGCGGCTCGATCCCCGCCAGCATGTGAATGATCACGCAGCCTTCCGGGCCGAAGGCGGTCGCCATCGTCAGGTGGGGGAAGAACCGGTCGACCGCCCAGCGGATAATTTCCTGGGGAGTCGCCTGGGCCAGGCGCTGGTCGGCCTCGGCCAGTTCCTGGCTCAACGAGGGCGTGAGGGTCAGGGGAGCGGGCTGAGCCGGATCGGCAGGGGGTGGGGTCACGGTCGGGAGGGTCATGGGGGGCCAGCCGTGGGAGGGTCTGCGCCGGTCGCCGCGGGGGGAAATCCCGTGCGGCTAACGACTTGTTTGGAATCATAACTATCTTGGTAATCAAAGTCAACTATCCCCAAGGAGTATCGGCCCATGGCGGGCGATTCTTCAGTTTGCGCCGGTTTTGCCAGCCGCTTGGGGGGGAAATGGCCGGTGGGGGAGCGGAGCCCGCTTGGCCGACGCTCGGCCCGGGGCGTAGCTGGACAGGGGCTGATGGTCCCCCCGGCCGGCTACGCCGGCGGCGAACATATGTCAAGGGGTTGATTTGTCATGGGCCGGGGTAAGAATGCCAAAGCCTGGCGGGTGTGACCGGCGGGGTGCGGCGGAGACCGACACCAGACGCGGCACGTCAGGCGCAAGACATGTGACCGGTGCAGCTCTTTTTCATCGCGTGATGGGGCGTAACCGTTGCGAGGTGAGAACCCTGGAAAGGACTGTCGGGGTTGATCGGGTTAGGGAAGGAAAAAGTTTTCGGCGCCTTTTTTGACCGGCCCGAAAACGTGACGTATATTGCTTTGACTGAAAGGCTAGACCCGTCTGTTCAGTCGACCGCGCCGGCGCGGCTCCGACAACTTGCAGACAATGGGTCCCCACCATGCCACGACGTCTCCCGCTCGGGTTCTCTTTCGGCCATCTTGCGCTGCGGCGCCTTACCCTGGGACTGTTAGCCGCCACGCTGTTGGCCGCCGGACTGGCGGCCCCCGTCGCTGCTCAACAGCCCTTCCTCCCCACCCCTTCGGCGACCGCGCGGGAAGCGGTGCTGGAACGGGGGGTGATGCTGGAGCGGCAGCAGAAATGGGGCGAAGCGCTCAGCCACTACGAGGAAGCGCTGAAGGACCGTCCTGACGATTCGCAGTTGAGCCAGCGGGCGGACTGGGTCAAGATCCATTACAATCTGGCTCGGCGCTACGCCGACGGCAGTTTTCGCCGTTCGGTCTCGACCCTGAATGTCCGCGAAGCGTTGCAGCTGTATGGCGAGATCCTGCTGAAAATCGAAACCCATTATGTGGACCAGGTGGACTGGCGCCGGCTGGTGCAGCGGGGTACGCGGACGCTGGAGATTGCCTTAAGCGATCCGGCGTTTATCGATGCGAATCTTCGTTCCGTGGCTGTTGCTCAGGCAGAACATGCCTTGCTGCGTCTGCGAGCGGTCATCGATCGGCAGCCGATCCGCGACCGTCGGGAGGCCGTGGCCGCCGTGCACCACGCCGCGCAGATGTTACAGCACCAGCTGGGCCTGCGGCCGGCGGCGGTGGTGATGGAATACGTCAGCGGCGCTTCCGGCGGACTGGATACCTATTCCGCCTACCTGACTGGCGACCAGTTGCGGGAAATTTATGCTCAGATCGACGGCAACTTTGTCGGGCTGGGAATCGAAATGAAGGCCGATGACGGCGCTCTGCTGCTGGTCTCGGTCATCCCGGGCAGTCCTGCCGCTCGAGCCGGCCTGCAGGCGGGCGATCGCATTTTGGCGGTGGACGGCCAGTCGACCGAGGGAATTACCACCGAAAAAGCCGCCTCCTGGTTGCAGGGACCGGAAGGGAGCATCGCGGAACTCCTCCTGGGCTCGACCTCCAGCTCGCCGCGGCTGGTCCGCGTACGGCGGGAAGAGGTCGAAGTGCCCAGCATCCACGACGCCAAGATTGTGCAGCCCGCCGCGGGTGTCGCTTACCTGAAGCTGGTCAGCTTTCAACGTGACACCAGTCGCGACCTGGATCGGACGCTGTGGGATCTGTACCGGTCGGGGATGCAGAGCCTGATTATTGATGTCCGCGGGAATCCGGGGGGGTTGTTGACTGCCGCGGTGGATGTCTCGGACAAGTTCATCTACCAGGGCAAGATCGTCTCGACCCGAGGCCGTAATCACGAGGAAGATTTCGACTACGCCGCTCGACAGGCCAATACCTGGGGGGTCCCCCTGGTCGTGTTGATCGACAACGACAGTGCCAGCGCCAGCGAAATTTTTGCGGCGGCCATCCGCGATCAGGGGCGGGGCACCATCGTCGGCTCGCGTAGCTACGGGAAAGGCTCGGTGCAGGGCATCTTTCCGCTGGGTTATGCCGAGGCCGGTTTGCGTCTGACGACGGCCAAGTTCTATTCGCCGCAGGGCCGGCCGATTAGCAAAGCGGGTGTGTCGCCCGACCTGGTTGTCCACGAGGTGGCCAAGCCTTCTTGGGAGGGGGGTTCGCTGGCGCCCGGCGCTCAACCGTCGGCAGACCGCGCCCTCCAAGCGGCCGTCGAGGCGGCTCTCCAGCCGCGAACCCAGCGGCTCTCGGCCGGCGGCGCCTGACCCGCACGCCCAGGGCGCAGCCCTGGGCTTTCGGGTTACGGCCCGTTGGGCCTGGGTTGCGGGATGCGGGATCCACTGACCAATCCCGGCCCGCCAGGACTGACCAACCACCACCGCCCTCGACACGACGGCTCGCCCCCCTGAAGACGGCCACCCCGCTGGCCTCCCCCACCCCGTTGGCCTCACCGCTCAGGGCGGTGTCTGCCCCCAGCCCCCTCACCGCCGCTCCCCTCGGCCGGCCCCGGGGGGAGCGCCCGCCGCTGCCCGCCCCCCCCGCTCGCCCTCCAACCCGCTCTCCGCCGGCTGGGCTCACCTGCGGCCCGCCCGCTGCGGCCAGGCTGCTCGGCGTCCGCCCGCTGCCCGGTCGCTGGTCAGCGGCTGCTCAACATCCGCGCAAATTTCTGCCTCCGGGGCCCCGGGCGGAATTTCAAAAAATCTCTGCAAGCCGATTGAAATCTGCAGATTATGCGCTATGATGCTGGTTTGCGCTTCCGGGCTGGCACTGGATTTGCCGAACTGGTGAGCATTTTCCGTGAGCTTTTGGATTGACGATAGCCGCCTGCTGTCCGGGGCGGTTTTCAAAGGAATGTGCTGGGAGGGGACGGAGTACCGGGAATTCTTTTTTTTGAGCTGAGCGGAGAGCGGAGATGGTTGGCGGCGCTGCGGGCGCCTGCCCAGGCAGAACGCATCTCGACCGTTCCCGTCAGAACGCGCCTTCGTAGCTCGGCGGTAAAACAGGAGCAATGTGGTTATGTCCAAGACACCAAGTGAAGTATTGGCGATGTGTCGGGAGCACGACGTCAAGGCGGTCGACCTCCGCTTTATGGATTTCCCGGGGTTGTGGCAGCACTTCACGATTCCGGTCGACAAACTGAGCGAAGACATTTTCGAGGAGGGTCTGGGATTCGACGGCTCCAGCATCCGTGGCTGGCAGGCGATTAACGAAAGCGACATGCTGGTCGTACCTCAAGCAGATACGGCATTCCTGGATCCTTTCACGGCGCTGCCCACCGTGGCCATGATCTGCAACATCCAGGATCCGCTCACGCGGGAAGACTACACGCGTGACCCCCGGAATGTGGCTCGCAAAGCGGTCAATTACATGAAGAGCACCGGGATTGCGGACACCTGTTTTATCGGGCCGGAAGCCGAGTTCTTTATTTTCGACGACGTCCGCTTTGATCAGAACGAGCACGAGGCTTATTACCACGTCGACAGCATCGAAGGCCAGTGGAACCGCGGTCAGAATTCGCGGGCGGCCGGGGAAGGCCCGAACCTGGGCTACAAACTGCGGTTCAAGGAAGGCTATTTCCCCTGTCCGCCGGCCGACAAGATGATGAACATCCGCAGCGAGATGATGCAAGCCATGATCGATTGCGGGATCGAGGTCGAGTGTCAGCATCATGAAGTGGCGACGGGTGGCCAGGCGGAAATCGACCTGAAGTTTGACGATCTGGTGACCATGGCCGACAAGATGCTGATGTACAAGTACATCATCAAGAATGTGGCCAGCAAACACGGTAAGACGGTGACGTTTATGCCCAAGCCGCTGTTTGCCGACAACGGGTCCGGCATGCACACCCACATCTCGCTGTGGAAAGAAAGCAAGCCCCTCTTTGCCGGCAGCGGCTACGCGGGGCTCAGCGAAACCGCCCTCTACGCCATCGGAGGGTTGCTGCGACACGCCCCGGCCGTCCTGGCCTTCACCAACCCGACCACCAACAGCTACAAGCGGCTGGTGCCGGGTTACGAAGCACCGGTGAACCTGGCCTATTCCCAGCGCAACCGGTCGGCATCCTGCCGGATCCCGATGTATAGCCCCAGCCCCAAGTCCAAGCGGGTGGAGTTCCGTTGTCCCGATCCCAGCTGCAATCCCTACCTGGCGTTCTCCGCCATGCTGATGGCTGCTCTGGACGGAATCCAGAACAAGATCCATCCGGGCGAACCGCTGGATAAGGATATTTATGACCTCAGCCCGGAGGAGGCGGCCGAGGTGCCGACCACGCCCGGTTCGCTGCACGAATCGTTGGCCGCCCTGCGGCGCGACCACGAATTTTTGCTGCGGGGCGATGTCTTCACCAAGGACGTCGTCGACACGTGGATCAGTTACAAGGAGGTCAACGAGGTCGACGCCCTCCGGCTGCGACCCCATCCGTTCGAGTTCTGCTTGTACTTTGATATCTAAAGCGGTGAGGGCCGCCCCCAGGCGGCCTCCGCCTGACACGCCCCCCGGGCCGGCGGCCACAGCCGCCGGCCCGGTTTGTTGGGGCACCCCTGGCCGGCCACAGAAGAGTCGAACCAGTGTCCCCCCCTTCGTGGGAGACTCGTCTACGGGTTACCCAGGAGGTGCGGGACAGCACAGCCAGCCGTTCTCCTATGCGACACGGCCCCCCGGGTGAACTGCTGACATCCCTTCGGGATGCATCTTTTTTTGGGTATCCGCCCATCCGGAGGTGGCGCTTCGCTTACCTCCGGCTAATTGCTGCAACCGCTCCGCGGTTGACGTGGGAGAACAGCGCCGCTGGTGGCCGCCACGAAACGTAGGACCGGCACTCCTGCCCGCCGTCTCTCCCACGAAACGAGAGCAAACTTGGTTTTCCAGACAGCCTGGGTGACGGTTTTTCTAAAACCAGAACAAGTGGGACACTTGTTCTACACTCCTCTCCGTTGGCGGTTTCTGGTTTTTCTTGCGGTCATGCTTGTAGGACGGGCACTCCTGCCCGTCCCCGGGTATCGGCCGAGGAGCAGAACAAGGCGGGCTGCGGGCTGGGGAAGTAGAAATCCCCACGGAGCCCAGCGAAGGACGAGCTTAGGTAAGCAGTTGGCACGAGGGTTGCGAGACAAAAACGTGAGAGGGGTCATGAACGCAGGGCCCCCAGCCTGAGCTGGGACGGGGCCGGAACAGAGAAGCAGAGGCAGACGCCCCGGGGCCGGCAAGCAGAAGAGGCCGGTGTCAACTACGGAACATTCGGTGCTGCAAGGACTTAGGCAGTCCTGGCCAGCCGGAAAGGATCAGGAAGGCAGAGGAGAGTTTGGCACCTGAATCGCGGTTCGCTGGGCGCAGCAACCGCACCATGACAGGCGAGCCGAGATCCTTGATCCAAGGACTCTTTGCTCGCCTGTTGTATTAGTATTGAACATATGTATTAAAAGCATACATATAAACCCCCCATTAGGGGGGGTGACCAGGGCGGGTCGCGGGGCGGGTAAAATGAGGGAAATAATCGAGGCCAGCTGGCCCGTTAGAAAATGGGGACGAGGGTTCGGAAGGGGGGTGGGAAAGCTGGCCCTCTCGTCCGCCTCTTTCGCTGGGGTCGGACCAGCGGTAGTCTGCCAGGAGGGCGGATGGGGAAGAAAGAAATTGTCGAGAGGGTGGGTATGGCCGGGATGAGTTGCAGCTTGCTGTTCCCCATTTTTTTCCGTCCTTCTCCTGTGGCGACCCGGCTGTGCCGGCCCCTGCTGGTGATGGTCCTCCTGGCCGGTTGGTCCCTCCCGGCGGCCACGCCCCAGTTGGCCGCCCAGACCCGTCTCCGCTCGACCAGCACCGACCCCGACGGCACGATCGGCCTCATCAATGCTCAACTCCGCCAAACCTGGCAGGACTACGAGGTGAAGCCTTCGCCGCTGGCGAGCGAGGGGGAGTGGTGTCGCCGCGTGTACCTGGACGTTTTGGGGCGGATTCCGTCGGTGGACGAGCTGGACGCGTTTGTGCAGGACAAGCGTTCCGACAAGAAGGCTCGCCTGGTCGATCGCTTATTGTCGACCGAGTACGCGGAAGAATACGCGCGGAACTGGACGACGATCTGGACCAACATCCTGATCGGGCGGACGGGGGGTAACGACCGGCGGTCCCCTGTCTATCGAGAGGGGATGCAGCAGTACTTGCGGCAATCGTTCCGGGAGAACAAGCCTTACCACCGCCTGGTCGAGGAATTGATCGCAGCTCGGGGAACCAGCAAGCCCGATTTGCCAGGTTACAACGGGGCGGTAAATTTCCTGGCAGACAAGCTGGGGGAGGATGGTGCGGAATCCAGCGATCCGACCTACGGTGTGCAAGCGACCGCCCGGACCTCCCAGATTTTTCTCGGTCTCCGCGTGCAGTGCACCCAGTGTCACGACCACCCCTTTAACAGTTGGAAACAGAACCAATTCTGGGAGCTCAACGCCTTCTTCCGCCAGGCGGTGGCCCTGCGGCGGTTCGGCGACGGCGGCGACATTGCCCATATCGACATGGACAACCAGGACTACCAGGGGCCCAGTCAGGATCCGGAGGAGGCGGAGGTCTATTACGAGTTGCGCAACGGTGTCCTGCAGGCCGCGTACCCGGTCTTTACCGACCGGGACGGGAGCCGCACGGCCCTGGGCCGCAGCGGTTTTTTGGACCAGGTCGACCGCCGCTCGGAACTGGCTCGCCTGGTCGTCAACTCCGGCTACCTCCCCGTGGCGATGGTCAATCGCCTGTGGGCTCATTTTTTCAGCTACGGATTCACCAAGCCCTTTGACGATCTGGGACCGCACAATTCCCCCAGCCAGCCCGAGCTGCTGGAGGCGGTGGCGGACCGGTTTCGAGCGGGGGGATACGACATCAAGCAGTTGATCCGCTGGATCACGCTCAGCGAACCCTACCAGCTATCCAGCAAGTTCAACGCCACCAACCAGAACGATGACCCACAGCAGGGCAACGTGCCCCTTTTCAGCCGATTTTATCCGCGGCAGATGCAAGCCGAACAGCTGTACGAGTCGCTGTTGGTGGCCACCGATGCTCACAAGACCCGCGGCGACGACGCCGCTCAGGCAGCGGCCAAAAAACAATGGCTCGACCAGTTCGTGATCGCCTTCGGTACCGACGAGAACGACGAGACCAGTACCTTCAATGGGACCATTCCCCAGATCCTGATGATGATGAACGGGGACCTGATCCAACGAGCCACCAGTACTCAGCCGGGGGGCTTCCTGCAGCGGGTGGCCAGCGATCCGAAGACGAATCCCAGGCAGAAAATCCAGTTGCTGTTCAAGGCCGCCCTGGCCCGGGAAGCGACCTCCACGGAACGGAAGGCGGCCAACACGACGCTGGCCGGCCGAGCCAACATGGTGGAGGCCCTCCAGGATGTCTGGTGGGTGTTGCTCAATACCAATGAATTTATTTTGAACCACTGACTCTTCGTTTTGCGTGTTGGCGGCCAAGCCGCCTCGCACCAGGAGAAACCCCATGTCCGTCTCCCTGAGAACCCCCGAGGGCATGTCCCGCCGGCACTTCCTACAGCATGTCGCCGGGGCATCGGCCCTGGCGGTGCCGGCCTTGAACTTTACGGCGGCCATGCGGGCCCACGCCGCCGCTCTGCAAAAAAACCAAAAAGCGGTGATCCTGCTCTGGATGGGAGGGGGACCGGCCACGATCGACATCTGGGATCTTAAACCGGGCAGCGTCAATGGCGGGCCTTTCCAGCCGATCGCCACCACCGGCCAGATGCAGATCAGCGAGCACCTCCCCCTGATGGCTCAACAAATGCACCACATGTCGCTGGTGCGGTCGATGAGCACCCGGGAGGCGGACCATGGCCGCGGTCGCTATTACATGCACACCGGCTATGTGCCCAATCCGAATGTCCAGCACCCCAGCTACGGTTCGGTGGTGGCTCACGAGCTGGAGCCGACACGTGGCGACCTGGAAATTCCCGCCTTTGTTTCGGTCGGCGGCGGCAGTGCCGGCCCGGGATTTTTGGGCATGGCCTACGCCCCCTTCGTCGTCAACTCCAACGGCCAGGTCAAGGATCTTCAGATGGGAATCGACGCGGGCCGGGTCCAAGACCGCCTGCGGCTGCTGGCCCAGCTGGAAAAGGGGTTTATCCGCCAGAATCGAGGGAGCGGGCCGGAAGAACACGCCAAGGTGCTGCAAAAGACCCAGCGGCTGATGACCAGCAAACAAATGGACGCGTTCAAGGTCAACCTGGAACCGGCCGGGGTCCGCGAGCAGTATGGGAACACGAATTTCGGCCGCGGCTGCCTGATGGCTCGCCGCCTGGTCGAAACCGGCGTCCCTTTCATCGAGGTCGATCTGGGCGGCTGGGACACTCATAGCGACAACTTCGGTCGCCTGGAGACCAAGCTGCCCGAGATGGATCAGGCCATGGCGGCGTTGGTCAGCGACCTGGAGCAGCGGGGAATGCTGGACAACGTGGCCATCGTCTGGCTGGGTGAGTTCGGCCGCACGCCGCGGATCAACGGGAACGCGGGCCGCGACCATTGGGCTCGGAGTTGGAGCGTGGCGGTCGGCGGCGCCGGCTTCCAGCGGGGGATCGTCGTGGGTCAGACCAACGCGGACGGCACGGCGGTCGAGACCGAGCCGTACACGTCCGAGGACCTGATGGCCTCGGTGCTGCACAGCATCGGGATCTCGCTGGACACGCGTTTCACCGCCAACAACGGGCGGCCCATGAAGATTGCCAACGGGGGCCGCCTGATCAAAGAGCTGTTTGCCTGAAGGGGGGATCGCCATCAAAAAAAAGGGACCAGCGCCTTTGGCGCTGGTCCCTGGGCCGTTCCCGTGGGCGTGGCGGTTTGACCGTCAATACATGTCGTAGTCACCACCGTGTCCGGCGGCGCCCTTCTTTTCCTCCTTGGGCTTTTCTGCGATCAGGGCGTCGCTGGTCAGCAGCAGCGTCGAGACGCTGGCGGCATTCTGGAGGGCCGTGCGGGTGACCTTCGTCGGATCGATCACTCCGGCCTCGACCAGGTCCTCGTACACATCGGTCGCGGCGTTGTAACCGAAGTTCCCGTCGCTGTCGGCCACCTTCTCGCAGACGATGCTGCCGTCCTGGCCGGCGTTGGCCGCGATGGAGATCAGCGGCGAGCGGCAAGCGCGGACGACGATGTTGTAACCCACCTCTTCATCGTGGCTCAAACCACTAGGCGCCACCGAGCGGGAGGCCCGCAAGAGGGCCACGCCCCCTCCCGGTAAAATTCCCTCCTCGACCGCCGCTCGCGTGGCGTGCAGAGCGTCTTCGACGCGGGCTTTCTTTTCCTTCATTTCGCTCTCCGTCGCCGCTCCGACATTGATCTTGGCCACGCCACCGGACAGCTTGGCCAGCCGCTCTTCCAGCTTCTCGCGATCGTAGTCGCTGGTCGAACTTTCAATTTCTTTGCGGATCTGGTCGATGCGAGCCTTGATATTCTCGCTGCTGCCGGCCCCTTCGATGATCGTCGTGTTGTCCTTGTCGATGATCACCTTCTTGGCACGACCCAAATCCGTGATGGGGAGGTTGTCCAGCTTGATGCCCAGGTCCTCGAAGACGGCGGTGCCGCCGGTCAGCACGGCGATATCCTCCAACATCGCTTTGCGGCGATCGCCGTAGCCGGGGGCCTTGACCGCACAGCAGGTGAAGGTGCCCCGCAGCTTGTTGATGACCAACGTGGCCAGCGCTTCGCCTTCGATGTCTTCGGCCACGATCAGCAGCGGTTTGCCCGAGTTGGCCACCGCCTCCAGCAAGGGCACGATGTCCTTGACATTGGAGATCTTCTTTTCGAAGACCAGCACATAGCAGTCTTCCAGGATGGCCTCCATCGTGCCCGGGTCGGTAACGAAGTAGGGGGACAAATAGCCGCGATCGAACTGCATCCCTTCCACCCACTCGGTGTCGGTCTGCAGGCTCTTCCCCTCGTCCACTGTGATCACGCCGTCCTTGCCGACCTTTTCCATGGCATCGGACAGAATTTCGCCGATTTCGGTGTCGTTATTCGAGGCGATCGCCCCGACCTGAGCCATCTCTTTTTTGGTCTTGATCTGGATCGACATGCTCTCCAGCTTGTGGCTGATATCGCCAATCGCTCTTTCAATGCCCTGCTTCAGCTGGACCGGGTTGACTCCCGCCACCACGGCCTTCAGGCCTTCCACAAAGATCGCCTCGGCCAGGACCGTGGCCGTAGTCGTGCCGTCGCCCGCCACGTCGCTGGTCTTGGACGCGACTTCGCGGACCATGCGACAACCCATATTTTCGTAGGGGTCTTCCAGGTCGACTTCTTTGGCAACGGTCACGCCGTCTTTGGTGACCGTCGGCGACCCAAAGCTCTTCTGCAAAATCACGTTGCGGCCCTTGGGTCCCAGCGTGACTTTGACAGCCTTGGCCAGTTTGGACACGCCCCGCCGCATCGCATCGCGGGCCTCTTGATCAAACGCAATCATCTTGGACATCGGTAATTCGCTCCTCGTAAGGTAAGGCCGCAGAGCCGCTGCGGACAGAGTTCCGAAATGGCGGGTGCTACTCGATCACCGCAAGAATATCGTCCTCGCGCATCAACAGCAGCTCGTCGTCACCCACGGTAAACGCTTCGCCGGCATAGCTGGAAAACAACACATGCTCGCCAACCTTGACCTGCATCTGGCTGCGGGAACCGTCGTCCAACACGCGGCCCGGCCCCACGCTGACCACCACCCCGCGGGCCGGCTTGTCCTTGGCCGAATCGGGCAACACAATCCCGCCCGCCGTCTTCTCCTCCGATTCCGCTCGCTCGACCACGACCCGATCGCCGAGCGGCTGAAGTTGGGTGCTGGTCTTTTTCTTCTGCTTGGTCGCCGTCGCCATGGATCTGACTCCTCCCTTTCGACTGAAACTGGAATTGGGCTAGGTTCGGTGGTTCGGGGCCCGGCCCCCCAATGGGGTCGCGCCTGCGGGCTGCCATTTCTGCGCACAGGGGGCGCGGACCACCCTAGTGATGCAAGCGGCGCGCCGCAGAAGCCGAGCTGAGCACTCAACTCTATTTCTCACAGAGGGTTGCGCAATTCAGGCGGCTTCCAGCCGGCGGTGACAGGCCGAGGACCGCCGGGAGACAATCGGTCCCTACTGCCATTTTGACAGGCGGGGTAGGCCGTTCGGCCGGGCGGCGGCCCCGAGGGGGGTGGGATGGGGTGTGGAGCGAGGAGGCCGGTTGGGGGGGGCCGATCGCGGGGCGGGCGGGTCAGCGGCGAGCGACCTGGTTGCCGCTGACGCGGACCAGCAGCCGTTTCATCTCCAGGACGCTCAGCGTCGCCAACACCCGTTGGACCGGCAGCTGGGTGGCTCGCGCCACGGCGTCAATCGAGGTGGGATCGCTGTCGATGGCCTGCAACACCGCTTGCTCGGTCTCGTTCAACTTCAACTCCGCCGGGTGACGGATGACGACCCCCTGGTCGCTGGCCGACGGTTCGACCAGTGGCCCCAGTTCTTCCAGGATGTCGTCTACCGACTGCACCAGTTTGGCCCCGTCGCGGATCAGGGCGTGGCAGCCTTGCGAGGCCCGGCTATCGATCCGACCGGGCACGGCCATGACTTCGCGGCCTTGTTCCATGGCGTGTCGAGCGGTGATGAGGGCGCCGCTGCGCTGGGCCGCCTCCACGACGACGGTCCCCAGGGCCAATCCGCTGATAATCCGGTTCCGTTGGGGGAAGGAATTGCTGGTCGGTACAAACCGGGGCGGCATTTCGGAGAGGACGGCCCCCTGATGCCGGATCTGTTCGGCGATTTCCTGGTGTTCGGGGGGGTACAGCTGCAGGAGGCCGCCTCCCAGCACGGCCAAGTGCCTCCCACCGGCCTGGAGGGCGGCTTGTCCCGCGGCCACGTCGATGCCGCGTGCCAGTCCGCTGATGACCGTCACCCCGGCTCGGGCCAGCCCGCCGGCCAGGCGAGCGGCCTGGTCGACGCCGTAGCGGGTCGCGTGCCTCGAGCCGACAATGGCGATGGCCACCGCGTCGGCCGGTTTCAGCTGGCCCTGAACAAAGAGGGTTACCGGGGGATCGGCGATCTCCTTCAGCAGCCGGGGATACGTCGCGTGGCGCGGGGTGAGGATCTGGATTTCGTGCTGACGGCACAGAGCCAGTTCGGCGTGAATATCGATTTCCTCCCGAGCGGCGGTGATGGCACGGCTGATCTTGGTCCCCACCCCTGGGACTTCCCGCAGCTCGCTAGGCCCCGCGTCCAGGATGGCGGTCGGGCTGGCGAAACGAGCCAGGAGGGCCTGGAGGATCCGCGGTCCGACCCCGGCGACCAGCGACAGCCGCAGCCAGTCGTGCTGTTGCCCGTCGGCCAGTTCCGGTTCAGCTTGGTGCGATGTGTCCACCCGTGGATGTCCCTGGGCCAGGTGCCGGATCGTAGGTTCCGGCCTACTTCTTTAACTCTTTTACGACGTTGGTTGCAAAGCGGCCAGGACGGCGCTGTCGTCAATCCCTTCCACCAGTTCCACGTGCCCCATCTGGGTGGGCAGGACGAAACGGATTTTGCCCTGTTGGGCTTTCTTGTCGTGCCGCATGGCGGCCAGCAGTTGCTGATGATCCACGTCGGGGACGGCGGTCGGCAGACCGACCGCTTCCAACAGCTGTTGCTGGCGGCGGGTGAATTCTGCGTCGACGTGTCCCAGCGATTCGGCCAGCCGGGAGGCGCACAGCATGCCGATGGCAACCCCTTCGCCGTGCAGCAGTTGCTGGTAACCGGTGACGGTTTCCAGCCCGTGGCAAAAGGTGTGTCCGTAGTTGAGCACGGCTCGCAAGCCGGTTTCTTCGCGTTCGTCCTGCTGGACGACGTCGGCCTTCAGCTGGCAGCAGCGGGCGACCACTTCGATCAGCACATCGTCCTGGCGACGCTGTAAGGCCTGGACGTGTTGTTCCAGGTAAGCGAAGAATTCTGCGTCCAGGATGACGCCATATTTGATGACCTCTGCCAGGCCGGCTCGGTATTCGCGTGCGGGAAGGGTGGCCAGGACTTGCGTGTCGACCAGCACGGCGGCAGGTTGCCAGAAAGCGCCGACCATGTTTTTGGCGCCGGTCAGGTTGATCCCGACTTTGCCCCCCACCGAGCTATCGACTTGAGCCAGGAGGGTGGTGGGAATTTGGACGAAGCGCAGCCCGCGGGCAAAGCTGGCGGCCAGGTAGCCGGCCAGGTCGCCGATCACGCCCCCCCCCACGGCGGCCACGATCGAGCGGCGGTCGGTACCCAGGGCGAGGCACTTGTCCCACAAGGCGGCCAGGGTCTCGATCGACTTGCTGGCCTCCCCGGCGGGGACCACGATCAGGTCCACCTCCAACCCGCCGCCAGCCAGGTTTTCGGCAACCTTCATGGCATGCGGGGTCTCGACGTGTTCGTCGGTGATCAGCACCACGTGCCACGTCGGGCAGGTGCGAGCGACGGTATCGGCCGCCTGGTCGAGGATGCCGGCGCCGATCTCGATCGGATAACTCCGCTCGGCCAGGCGGACATCAACTTTTTTTACCGGTAGGGTCACGGGGGTGTGCCTTTGCCTGGGGGTCCCCCCCCGAAGGGCCGCTCAAGAAGCGGCCTGGCGCACGCGCTGCAGGTCGGCCTCGGTGACCGTAATCTGCCGACAAAAACCGGTGTGCGTCCGCTGATACTCCAGCTGCCCCGCCTGCTCGGCCGATGCATGCAACCGCGCTTCCAGCTCGGCTCGTTCCCCCGGCTCGATATCGTCAAACTCTTCCGGCCAGATCGTCCGCTGTTCCATCACCAGCGCTTCGCGGTAGGGATCAAATGCATCTGCCATAGCCAGCCTCGAACCACCAGAGAAAAAACGGCTCGTTCCGCCCCGTGTCAGGGAGCCCCATCTCAGGGAGCCCCATCTCAGGGAGCCCCGTGCCAGGGAAACGAGGAAAGAGTACAGTATATCGGGTGAGGCCGAATAAGCGAGTGCCGTGCGGAGGCAGGAGGAGACGTCCGCCGGTCGCCGGTCGCCGCTGCGGTACCCGCGGCTCGACCGGGTGTGGTGGTGCCAGGCGTTTGGCGGGGTGGCAGGCATGAGTCGCGGTCAACTGGTAATCCTCGTCATCCTGGGCCTGGCCCTGGGGGCTGCCACCTTCGGCCTCTGGTGGCGGCATGGGCAGACCCGCCGGGCCTTGGAATTCTGGGGACCTGCCGCGGCGGGGTTGATTGCGCGGGCCGAACGGGTGGAGGCGCTGCGGATCGAGCGGGTGGGCAAGCCGGGGGGGTCCTTCGGGGGGGATGCGGGAGATTTCTTACAAGTCGACTCCCAGAATTACGCGATTTTGGCCACTCAAGAGGTCAGCGGCGCGCCCGGCTTTCTCAACGCCCGCCACGCCCTGACCCTGGACCCCAGCTTCGACTGGGGGGCAGATCCGGCCGGCTGCCAGCCCCAGTGGGAACATGCCATCCGGTTTTCGTCCCCCGCCGGTCAGGTTACGATTCTGGTAGATTTTCACTGCCAGCGGCTGCGCCAAGCGGCGGTGGACCGCACGGTGGGCATGGGGCCCATTGCCGCCGGCCTGCAAGCGGTGTTGACCGAACAGTTGGCTGGCACGTCGGAGGGCGACGAAGATCCAGACCAAGATGATTGAATCCGCGAAGCTTCAGCGAGAAAGGAAGAGGCGATTATGAGCAGTGGGCAAGTTCGAGTGGGGATTTTGATGGGAAGCGATAGCGACTGGCCCAAGATCAACGCGGCCAAAGCGGCGCTGGACGAGT
>CAYFZZ010000015.1:0-3631 GCA_964347545.1 uncultured Planctomycetaceae bacterium
TGCCGCCCCCCCGCGGAACAGCGTTGCGAAGACGAATAAGCGCCGGAAGGGCAGAAATCGAATCGGAAGGCAACGAGCACTTCGCGGTGGAGCGAACGTGAGGAAGCACAGACAGGAAGACACACCAGGGCCGGCGGCCACGGGGAGCCGCCGAAAGCGAAGAGCAGGCAACTGAGAGTAAGCACCTGAGAGTCAGGACTGGATAACGAAGGAGATTGATCGATGAAACGCGGGACTTTAGGGCTGATCATGTTCACCAGTGTGCTGATCGTGGCGGCGGGATTGCCGTTCGCTCAGGCCAGCACGATGACCACGGTGACGCTGAGCACAGCCTCACCACCCGGGGGGCTGCACGGGGGCGGGGATTGGGCGACCGAACTGGACGGTTTCCAGGTCACGGCGACCGTGTCGCACAACGGCGATGGGTCGTGGCACTACAAGTACGTGTTCAGCGACGAGACGGGTGAGCCGGTTATCCCGGCCACCAGCCATTTCATTATCGGGCTTTCGCAGAACATCAGCACAAGCGACCTCTGGAATTTCAGCGGCGACCTCACGATCGAGGATGGTGAAAATCCAGAGTACCCCAAAACTTTCATGGGGGGCTCGGGTGATCCCGGCTGGCCCGACGGAGGCAGCCTGTACGGCATCAAGATCGAATTGTCGGGTGAACAGGCGTATGTCGAATTCGACTCCTCGCGGATGCCGCAGTGGACCGATTTCTACGGCAAGGGCGGCAACGAAAGCTATGTGTACAACACGGATTTCGGAGAGACCGTCGCCAACCCGAATGACTACACGAACCAGGCGGTAGCCGCCAGCGGTAATCCCCTCTTCAAGATCCTCGGGCCAGACACCTTGTCGGGACCACCGGGACCGGAACCACCGGGACCGGGACCTTCGATCATCCCCGAACCGGCCACCGCCGTCCTGGCGGGGCTGGGCCTCCTAAGCCTGCTGGGCTGGCGATCCCTCGCTCGACGACATCGCCGCCGCCGGCGGTCGGGTCAGGAGTGAACACCAAACAAGTAACAGTGCCGACGTGATGGACCAAACCGCGAAACCCAGAAAAACAACCCAACCCCGCGGGGCAGCGGCCCGCCGAGCGCGGTACCCGGCCGGCCCCGACGGAATCCGAACCGTTCGAGCAGCAGTGAACCATGAGCAGGAGTGAACCATGAGCTTGCCTCGAGAAACCACTCGTTATGTGAACGACACCGAACAACAAGAACCCCGACCGCGGGTGACGCCGGTCCGGCGGGGAGGGGGCGAGCCCAGCTATGCCCGCCGTCGGAAACGCACCACCCACTACGCCGGCATCCACCGCCGCCGAGCTCGTCGCTGGAACTGGTAACCACGCGGCGACAGGTGCCTGGCCGAGGGCCCTGCCCCCGGCGAAAGGCCGAGCGGAAGGGCCGCACGGAAGGGCTGAGCGGCCGGTGGGGTGACCGACCAGGGCGCCGTGTGAAACGTAGCGAACCAAGGAACCACCCATGAACCCATCGACGCCTCTGCGCCAGACGACTGGCAGCAACCCGGGGATTTCGCATCGCGTGGCCCCGCGAAGGCAACAGTCGCGGATGTATGTGCGTGGCCGACGGTTGCGGATCCGCAAATGGCGGCGACGGAGACTGTGCCGGCGAGGAGCGCGGGGTGGGGTCCGCCGCACCGAGCTGCACTGCAAATGGTGAAGCCGAGCGAGAAGGAAAGAAAAACGAGAAATGACGACGTGGCGCTGGATAGGGCGATAGGACCGTCCTCCGGGACGCAAACCCCAGGAACCAGACCGCCGCCACGGCGGCCGCCGCCCGCCGTGGCGCGTGAGCGCCCAAGCAGAAATGGAAATCAGCGGAAACGAGGACCGGTCCGGGGGAGGGCCGAGCGACGGCGAGCGGTGAAGTGGGTGAGGACCGGCGCACCGCAGGAGGAGTTCCGTGCCCAGAGAGTTAATCCAAAAAGTCCAAAAAAAATCCGCTCGGGCGGACCTTCCGTGGGGAGGGCCAGGCCACGCGCGGCGCGACCGCGCGGTGCCCCGCAGGGCTGGGTCCGCGCGGAACGTCGGGGAGTGCGGTGGTTGAACGAAACATGAGCTGAACAAACCGTTGGTGGGAGACAAGCAGCAGCGTTGCAGAAACAGCGGTGCCCGGTGGCGGGCCGAAGGTGGGGGTTCCCGCGGGGAACCCGACGGCGGGCCGGCCGAGTGAAGAGTGAGCCGTGGTTGTGAACACGTCCCAGCGACGCCGAACGTCACCGCCCAGAACTCCGCCAGGGTTTGCGGGGGCCAAGGCGGACGTGGGGCGCGCGCGGATGTGAGGGAGTTGAGCTATTTGCAGAGAAATTGTTGGCGATCTTCGGTCGATGAAACCTGGGGGTGACACGTCCGGATCGCATTACTTGTTGAGGTAGCATGGGCATGAACGTCCTGCCAAAAAGTGTGATGTGTTTGCTGGCGGCCACGATGCTGGTCGTCGGTCAGGCGGACCCTGCGCCAGCCGGGGACGACGTGACGAGCATAGGGGGGGTGCCCCCTGCGCTGGTCCTGGGCGGTCCCGATGCGCTGGCGTTTAACCTGCGCGCGGCCGGCGAACAGCTGGCTGCCTGGCGGTATATGGCGGCGAAAGATCCGACGTCCCCCGACCCGCTCGCCCCCGATCCGGCCTCCCAGGACCCGCTGAGGCGAGAGGTGACGGTCGAACGGTATTTTCGGGCCGGCGGCGGCGCGGACGGCCAACGATCGTCCGCGGCCTCGGGACAGGTCGGGAAAGCCCCAGACACGTCTTGGGAAAAGGGTTCCTTGTGGGCCAGCTCCAGCTCGCATGAGCCGGCGGCGGCGGACGTGCCGCTGTTGCGCAGCGACGATCTGACGGCCGAAAAGATCTCGCGGCCCGCGGCCGAGGCCCAGCAGCGACCCAGCTGGGAAGGGTGGGACAAGGCCCCGCGGGCCGGCGACCAGCCCTGGGACGATGTGGATCCCGATGGCGAGCAAGCCGACTTCGAGGCATTAGCGGGTGTCGCCGCGGAGGAGATGAGCGGCGAAAAGGGGGAGGCGCTGAGCGGCATGGAGGGGACGTTTGGCGGAGCTTCAATTTCGCTGCAGGACCTGAACGGCTTTGATTGGCTGGTCATCTCGATCATCCTCGGCGTGGTCGCCCTGCGGATGGGCGCCGGCCGGACGTGCGGCCAGCTCATCTCGCTGTGGGTCGCCCGCTGTCAGGGCATCCCCGTGGCGGCCGTGGCCGGGGGTTACCATTCGCAACGCCGCCGCCGACGCTCGGCGCGACCCTCCTTCCGCACCCGTTCGTCTCGGGGCCGCCGAGTGCCGTGGTCACCTTACCAGGTACGGCCATCCCCTCGACGGACGCGTGGCCAGCGCCGCCGGCCTGCCGCCGCCACGTACCCCACCGGCGCTCGCCCCCACCGCGGCAGTCGCGAATACGTGGTCGCGGACGTGGTCTACACCAACACGGGCCCCGTCGCCACCGCCGGCAGGTCGCCGGCAGGGGGACTGTTGACCTGCGTGCGGGAGTAACCCCGCCGCCGGCAATCCGAACCAAAAAGGTGCCAAACCAAAAAGGTGCCAGGCTTCTTTTTGGGGCGCAGCCCCAAAAAAGAAGCCTGGCACCTTTTTAGG
>CAYFZZ010000016.1:0-7923 GCA_964347545.1 uncultured Planctomycetaceae bacterium
TCTGGCTCCTTTTTCGGCCGCCTACGTTTGATCCCTCCCGCAAACCCGCTCCCGAAAAAGGTGCCTGACTCCCTGGCAGCGCGATGCGGGATCCGAGTTGCGGGATGCGGGTTGCGAGATCCGAGTTGCGCGTGCCAATCCCGGCCCCTCACCATTCACCATTCCCCATTCCCTCCTCCCCCCCATGAAAGCGGCTTACCTGGAAGAAACTGGCCCGCCGGAAGTGATCCACTACGGCGATCTTTCCGAACCGCTCTGTGCGGCCAACCAAGTCCTGGTCCGGGTGGGGGCCGTGTCGGTCAACCCGATCGACGTCTACATTCGGGGCGGAGCGAACTTTTTTTCGCTGCCGCGGCCTTACATTGTGGGCTGTGACCTGGCCGGCCAGGTCGTGGCCGTGGGTGCCGCCACGACCGCGTTTCGCGTCGGCGATCGGGTGTGGGGCAGCAACCAGGGCGTGCTGGGTCGGCAAGGGACCTTTGCCCAGTACGCCGCGGTCGACCCTGCCTGGCTGTACCCCACCCCTGAGGGGGTGACGGACCAACAGGCCGCCGCCATCGCCCTGGTCGGCATCACCGCCCACCTGGGCCTCTTCCGCCACGCCCAGATCCAGCCCGGCCAGCGGCTGTTCGTCAACGGCGGCTCGGGCGGAGTGGGATCGACCGTGATCCAGATGTCCAAGGCCGTCAACGCCCGCGTGATCACCACCGCCGGCAGCGACGCCAAGGTGGCCGCTTGCCTGAGCCTCGGAGCGGACACGGCGATCAATTACCGGACTACCCCCGTGGCCCAGGCCGTGCGGGAGGCCGCTCCGGAGGGGGGGGACGTGTATTGGGAGACGGTACGAGAACCGGATCTGGAGCGGGCGGTGGACCTGTTGGCCCCCGGCGGCCGCTTGATTTTGATGGCCGGCCGCGACGCTCGGCCCCCCTTTCCCGTCGGACCCTTCTACGTCAAAGGCTGCTCGGCCCACGGCTTTGTCATGTTCCAGGCCGACGCGGCCACCCAGCGGGCGGCGGCCGACGACATCAACCGCTGGCTGGCCGAAGATCGACTGCACCCCAGCATCGATCGCGTGTTGCCGCTGTCCGAAACGGTCGCGGCCCATCGGTTGCAGGAGCAGAACACGATTGGCCGAGCGGGCACGCTGGCCGGCAAAATCGTGCTCACCCCCTGATCGCCGAACCCGGGCCGGCCGCCGCCACGCCCTGCACTGCTGCCGCCAGCTGGCGGACCTGAGCCAACTCCAGCGGCCCCTGGCGGCCGCCGCGGCAGGCCGCCCCGCGGACCGCCACGTAATCGGGCTCCAGCGGCACGACCCGCGCCAGGGCGTCGGTGTCCAGCGACCCGGCCACGACGGCCAGCATCCCCTGCTGCCGAGCCCCGGCCAGGAGGTGGGCCAGCTGAGCGACGCTGAGCCAATCCAGCAACCCGCCTTGGCCTTTGCCCCAAGTGTCGATCAAAAACGCTCGGCAGCCCAGCTGGCCGCCGGCCTCCAACACCTGGTCGGGTGCCGGAGCGGCGGCCGAGCGATAATCGGCGTAGGCCACGGCGACCCGTCCCACGCTGGGGGGGAACTGGCCCAGCAGGGCGGACCACGCGTGTCGCCAATCGGCCCCTGTCCCTGCCAGCCCCACTGTCCCTGCCAGCCCCACCTTGGCGAAGGCCAGGCCGGGGGTGTTCAGCAGCTGATCCCGCGGGCAGGGCTGGTCCAGCTCGCCCATCGCCACGCTCAACGCCGCCCGCCCCGCCACCACGCGGGCCACGTCCGCCAGGGCACGGGGCGCGGGGGCCCCCAGCGAACCTCGTTGGGGCTGTTTGACATCCACCACCGCCGCTCCCCCGGCCAGGGCCAGCCGAGCCTCGGCGGCGTTCCGCACGCTGATCAACAAACCGGTGCCCGACATGTACCCTGCACTTCGCTGAGTCGGCGGTTCAGCTGGTTGACCCGCTCCAGATCCAACGGCTCGCACGCCGAACCGTAGATCGTAATATAGCCCTCCCGCCACGTGCCCCACATGGGCCACACCCGGCCCGCCGACCACCCCCCGGCCGCTTCGCGCAAGCGGACGACCACGGTCGCCAGTCGCAACCCCACCCGCTGGCCCCCCGGCACAGGCGGCGTTGCCCGTCCCAGAAAGAAACACTCTACCTCCTCGATCGGCACTCGGCACGGACCCCGCAACCGCAGGTTCAGGATCAACTGGCCGTCGCGATAGCCGATCCGCGGGCGCCGCAGTTGCACCACGCTCCACCCCGCCGCCACCCCGCCCCCGCCGATCAACAGCAGGGCCCCGGGGCCTGGCCAGCGGCCCGACTCGGCCTGGCCGGCCAGCAGCAGTCCGGCCGCCAGTGCGGCCAGAGCCACCACCAGTTGGCCCACCAACACCCGCCCGTTCGGTCTTAACCAGGTCTGCGTCATCACGACCCTGCGTCCTCCGCGCTGCCGCCTACGGCCCTCTACCTTCGACCTTCGACATTCGACATTCCACCCTCCACCCTCCACCTTCCACCTTCCACCTTCGACCTTCTCTCCGCCGCCACCGGCGGCTAGTCCCGGCGCGCCGGGACCGCTCAGGATGGACAGCCCACATGGCCGATCCCACCCGCTGCCTTTGTCCACGCGCTCCCAGGGAGTCAGGCACCTTTTTCGGGAGCGGGTTTGCGCGAGCGATCAAACGGAGGCGGCCGAAAAAGGAGCCAGACTCCGGCCCTCTGCCGCTGACGGTTTGCCATCGTGGAGCTCGCACCACGCCACCCGGATCTCGCATCCCGCCCTCCGCATCCCGCCCTCCGCATCCCGTAACCCGCCACCCGCATCCCTTTTCACTCTTCAAATTTCACTCTTCACTCTTCACTCTCCCCCCTTCCGCCAACCGCGTCGCCACCTTACCAGATCGTCGCACGACCGTCAGGCGGTCCAGCGATCCGGGGCAAGCCTTGTGGAACTGGCAGGCGGCGCGTAAAGTTGCGGCTGCTTCGGCGCCGCGACCTGCGGCCGATATCTCCCGCGAAATTGCCACGGGCCTGCCGCATCTTGGATTACGAGAAGATCACTACCGACCGCCAGCTGGCCCGTTTGTCCCAGGCCATCGCCGACGCCCAGACCGTCGCCCTGGACACGGAATTTGTGTCCGAACACACCTACCGACCCCAGCTGTGCCTGGTCCAGCTGGCGGTGGACGGTCGAGCGGCGATTGTGGATCCCCTCGAGGTCCAGGACCTGGAACCGTTGTGGCGAGCCCTGGTCGAAGGCCGGCACCAGACGATTGTCCACGCGGGGCGGGAAGAGATCGTGTTCAGCCTCAACGCGACCGGCGCCGTCCCCGCCGACCTGTTCGATGTCCAGATCGCGGCCGGTCTGATCGGCTTGGAGTACCCAGCCGGCTACGGCACGCTGGTCCAGAAACTGTTGAACCAGAGCCCTCCCAAGGGGGAGACCCGTACCGACTGGCGGCGGCGGCCGCTGTCGGAACAGCAGCTGCAATACGCGCTCAGCGACGTGGCCTACCTGGAACCGATGCGCGACCAGCTGGCCACGCGGCTGGACCAACTGCAACGCCTCCCCTGGCTGGCCGAAGAGATGCAGCGGTGGGTGGAGCAGGTCCGAGCGGGGCAGGGGGCCGAGCGGTGGCAGCGGGTATCGGGCATCGCCAACCTTTCCCCGCGGATCAAGGCCATCGTGCGGGAACTGTGGCGATGGCGGGAGGGGGAGTCCGAGCGTCGGAATATGCCCCCTCGGCGGGTCTTGCGCGACGACCTGCTGGTCGAACTGGCTCGCCGCCAGACCACCGATCCCAAACGGATCCGCGCCGTCCGCGGCATGGACCGAGCGGACTTGCGGCGCGCGTACGACCAGCTGGCCGACTGCATCCGCCGCGGCCAGCAGGTCCCCGACCGGGACCTGCCCCAAAAGCTCCGCCGCCGACAGCTGCCCCCCCAGATCACCACCCTGGGCCAGTTCCTGGCCTCGGCCCTGGGCAGCCTCTGTCACGCGGCGAACTTGGCGCCCAGCATCGTGGGCAACCCCACCGACGTCCGCGACCTGATCGCTTACCGGCTGGGCTATTTTCACCAACACGACCCGCCCCCCGCCTTGACGGTGGGGTGGCGCGCCCAGGTGATCGGCAGCGCGCTGGACGATCTGCTGGCCGGCAAGCTGGCGATCCGGATTACGGACCCCGCCGGCGAAGAACCGCTGGCCCTGGAACCGGTCGCCGCCGACCCCGCCCCTTCCAAGACGGCCCCTTCCACGACGGCCCCTTCCACGACGGCCTCTTCAAAGACGGCCCGTTCAACGACGGATCGTCCCTGAATCGGACTGGGGCCGAGCGGTGAGGATCTGGCTGTCGTAAAAGTGCGTCGTCTCTTCGGCGGCCAGCCGCGTGCCGGCGTCCTGGCACTGGACTTCCGTGCGGAACACGTGGTTCCCCGGACGGGTGGCTCGAGCGACGATTTTGAACTTGATCTCGTCGTCCACCCCCAGGCTGGGGATGGCGTTAAACACGACCTGGCCCGGCGCCAGGCGATGGGTTCCCCCCTGGGCCGAAACGGGCTCGACCCCCTCCGAGAAAAAGACCACCACCTCGATGTCCCGCGCCGCCTTGGAACCGCGATTCCACAACCGCAGTTCGTATACGGTATCTTCGTTGACCGGCAGCGGTCCGCGCGGGTCGCTGATCTCCAGCTTCAAGTCCGCCAACGTCTCCACGATCGTGGTCGCCCCGCCGCTGTCGGCCAGCTCGCGGTCCGCCTTGGCCGTCACGTTCAACATGTTCGACCCGGGCTGCTGCAGGGTGACCTGCACACTGAAGACCATCTCGCGATCGGGCGCCAGTTCGTCCACCGTCCAGCTCAACGTGTGAGCTTCCTTGTCCAGCCGACCCCCGTTGGTGCTCTCGACGTACTCGCAGCCGGGGGGGAGTTGAGCGACGATTTCCAGGTGTTCGGCCGGGGCGTTCCCGGGGTTGGCCACGCGGAACTTGTATTCGGCCATCGTGCCGGTGTACTTGGCCGCCGGTCCAATCACGTCCACGGTCAGGCTGGCGCGGCGGACCAGCACCTTTTCCGAGGCCCGTGCCTCCAGGCCCAGGTCGGCCGTCGCCGTGGCGTCGATGTGGATGTGGCCGGCCTGGCGAGCGGTCAGTTCCAGTTCCAGCTGGCGCTTGGCACCCGCGGCGATCGTCCCCACGTCCTGGACCGCCATCGGCTGATCGCCCCCCTCGATCGGCATTAACTGCACCTGCACATTTTCTGCGTCCCCCGTGCCGGGGTTGGCGATCGTCAACTGGTAGACTTGCGTGTCGCCGTACAAGACTTCCGTCGGCCCGGCGATCGCCAGCTGTAACTGCGGCTCCTGGACCTCGATCATCGTCTGCGACGCGTCCGGCTGCATCGTCCAGGCCACGGACAGGTCAAAAGCGTTGCTCTGCCGCGGCAGGATTTGCAGGTCCAAGACCTCGGTGCCTCGAGCCGGCAGGCTGACGACGTTCCAGATCAACGGCTGACCCTGGACCGGATGGCCGCCGGTCGACCCGCGGGACGGATTGGCACCGGTAATCTCGGCCCCCGCCGGGGTCTGCACGCGGACTTCGACACCCATCGCGGCGACGTCACCCAGGTTCTGCAACTTGACCTGGAAGGTGGCCTCCTTGCCGATCACGATCTGCCGCGGACCGAGTGTTTCTACCACCAACACGGCGCTCCGCCGCGACACCAACAACCGTTCGTCCGGCCGCTCGGCCGCCGGAACGGCCGCGGGACTGCCTGCGGCGTCAGGGGCCGGGATCGGCACGGGGGCCTCGTCCGCGGCGATCGGCGTGGGGCCGCCCGCCGCCAGATCGCCCTGGCCGTCGATCGGCTGCGAATGCTCGCTGCCGCTCAACTCCTCCGGGGCAATCGCCTCCAAAGGCGCCGGCGGCGGCTGGTCCGCTTCGGCCACCGGCTGCACGCGGCGGGAAGAGGTGGTCGGATCCACGCTGACCCCCAGACCCGCCGGCGGATCCAACGGCTGGACCGACGCCCGCCGGTCCACCTCGGGCGTTACCGCCTGGTTGGCAATCTCCTGCGGAGGCTGGCCCACCTCCACCCGCGGCTCGTCGATCGGCGCCTCGCGCCGGATCCGCCGCGGCACGCTGGACGAACCGCCCGCCGCCGTCTGCGGCTGCGGGGTGCTCGCTCGGTTGTTCTGGCTAGGTTCCGCAACCACGCGGCGCTGACGCGGACGCGGGTCCTTGCGAGTCCCAAACAGCCCCTGCCACAACGGCTTGGCACTAGGCAACTTCCGCTCTGCCGCATAGTCGGTCGGGTGGCGTTCAAAGCCCGCCTGCTGGACCTCCTCCTCATCAGGCACGCCGGCATACCGCTCGGGTTGCACGGCATCAAGTCCGCGGAAGGCCGCGGCAAACAGCAACGCGGCGCCAAAGGCCACGGCGAGACGGAGCAGAGCGCGATTCATGACAGATTCCCGTAGTAACAGATAAGGAGCGAAGACGAGACGTCTCTACGTATATCGACGCGTAGAATTGACACTCTTAGCAAAACCGTTTAGTTTTTCGCAATCTGCAAACTTGAAAATCTGGATCATTCCCCCTTTCCGCTCGGCCTCTGGCAGCCGGCACCGCGCGCGTTGCGCGCACCGGCTGGCTGCCAGTAACGCCAGCGTGTCCGCTGATGGACCGGTACCCTTACACGACCCCGCCCCGCTGGTGGTCCCCGCGGCCGAACCCCTTTTGGATCCGCCTCTGGCGGCCGCTGCGGCGTTTTCAACAGCGGCACGGGCACCGCATCCGCCACATCGACGTGGAGGGTTTAGAGCACGTCCGGCGGGCTATCGGGGCGGGGCAGGGGGTGTTGATCACGCCCAACCACGCCGGCCACGCCGACTGCTACCTGTTGCTGGAGGCCCTCACCCGCCTGGCCGGGCCCTCCTACGTCATGACCGCCTGGCAGGTCTTCCAGATGATGCCCCGCTGGCAGCAGGTCGCCTATTGCCAGCATGGTTGTTTTAGCGTCAACCGCGAGGGCCGCGATTTCCGCGCCTTTCGCCAGGCGGTCGCCACCCTGGCCACCACCTCCCATCCGCTGGTCGTCTTCCCCGAAGGCGAGGTCTATCACCTGAACGACCACGTGATGCCCTTCCGCGAGGGGACCTTGATGATCGCCTCGGCCGCCGTCCGCCAGGGAGGCCGCCCCGTGGCCTGCGTCCCCTGCGGGTTGAAATATTTCTACCTCCAGGACCCGCGGCCCCAGCTGTTGGGGGTCGTCCAGCAGATCGAACGCAAACTGGGGATCCCTGCGGCCGACGACCTGCCGCTGGAGCGGCGGGTGGAACGGTTGCAGGTCGAAACGTTGGCCTGGCGGGAGGAACAGTATCTGGGTCAGCCCCGCGAAGGGGACCCGGCCCCGCGGCGGGACGCGCTGGTCGAGACGTTGTTGGACCAGCTGGAACACCGCTGGGACGTCGACCCCCGCGACCTGCCGGTCCCCGAACGGGTCAAACTCTTGCGGCAGAAACTGATCGCGATCCCGGCCCAGGACGGCCACCAGACGGCCCTGGACGACATCTTCGCCGCCGTGCAGCTGTACAGCTACCGGTTCGGCTACGTGACGGACCAGCCGACCGTCGAGCGGATGGCCGAGACGGTCGACAAGCTGGAGGAGGACGTGTTGGGCCTGCCCACGGCCCGGATCCGCGGCACCCGCCGCGGCGTGATTTGCTTTGGCCCGCCGCTGGTGATCGACCGGCCGTCGGACCGAGCCACCAGTCTGGCGCAGACCGCCCAGCTGCGAGCCCGCGTGCAGGACCTGCTGGACACCCTCCAACCCGCCCGCCCCGCGGCGGCCGCCGCCGAGTCTCTGCCCCCCTCAGCCGCCCCCGTCGGAGGGAAGAGTGAAGAGTGAAATGGGAAGAGTGAAGAGTGA
>CAYFZZ010000017.1:0-8233 GCA_964347545.1 uncultured Planctomycetaceae bacterium
TTGGATACTTATTGAATTTCGGCGAGGCACTGATGAAGGAGGGGATCACTCGTATTATTCATGGCGAGCTTTGAATTCCTCTCTGTGTCTCCGTGCCTCTGTGAGAACAAGCAAGATCGAACCAGGCGATGCAACGGAGCGGCGGTTTGGGTCGGTCCTGAACCCAACCCTGTTGACCGCCGCCCGCTGATCTTGGACGTTTGCCAAAAAGGATCGGATCCATATGAACGACGATCAAAACGGCTCTTTTCGGCTCGACCCGGAAGCACGCTCCTTCCGGCTGCAAGGATTCAAGTGGCGCGACCTTCCCGTGGTTCTGCTTGGTCTCATCTTCGTAATTTGCTTGCTGACCGGATTTAATATCATGGTCGCCTTCGGGCTTTCGTTCTTGCCCCCCGCCATGCAAAAGGTCTCCGGGGGAGTCATCCTGGGACTCTGCTTGGGTTATCTCGTCGGCATTTGGGTTGGCGGGCGACGGGGGCGCGCAGACGTGCTGCAACTTCCGCCATTGTCCGAGCACGTCCAGCAGCTGGCACGGGAACCGGACGGTCTTATTCCGGCAATCAAGGCCTGTCGGGAAGAAACCGGGGCGGGACTCAAGGAGGCCAAAGCCGCGGTCGAAGCCTATATTCAACAGCAGAAACACGAATAGCAGGGACAAAAAGAGGACAGCGATGAAAATATACCCCTTGCTGGCTGCCTGCCTGGTCTTGCCCGTATTTGTCGAAGCCTCACCACGGACCTATGAGCTGTGGGAAACGGAGCCGGCGCCGAACCGCGGCAGAACCCATTGGGAAAAAACGAAGAAAAGCCCCAGACCGAACTCCTACGACCAGGATTGGGAACGCAGGTCCTATCCCCTTGGCAATGGCTATGGCGGGGTTTGCGTCTTCGGGCGGACAGACACCGAGCGGATCCAGATTACCGAGAAGACTCTCCACAATAAGGGCAAGTACGGCAAGGGCGGGCTCACGGGCTTTGCCGAGCTCTATCTCGACTTCCATCAGGGGGAGGTGCAGAACTACCGCCGCTCGCTCAACCTCAATCAAGCCATCGCCCACGTCTCCTACGAGCATGGCGGGGTCACCTACCAGCGAGAGTATTTTTGCTCTTACCCGGACAAGGTCACCGTGCTTCGTCTCACGGCAGACCAGAAGGGCAAGCTGACCTTCACCGTGCGGGCAGAGATTCCCTATCTCGAGAGAAAGGAGCGCACAGGAACCATCACCGCGGAGGGAAATCTGTTAACGCTGAAGGGCAGTGTGCCGCTCTTCAGTTGTAATTACGAAGGGCAGATCCAAGTGCTCAACGAGGGCGGCACGGTTTCCTCTAACAACGACAAGGGCACGCTTGGGGTCAGCGGGGCAGACGCGGTCACACTCCTGATCGCGACGGGAACGAATTACGTCCTCCAGCCCGAGACCTTCCTTAACAAAGGAGCCCAAAAACTCGACCCGGAGGCGTTGCCTCACGCCCAGCTCACTGCTCGCATGGAGATTGCAGAAGGGCTGGGTTACGCCGCACTCAGGAAACGACACCTCGAGGACTACCAGAACCTCTTTGAGCGTGTCTCGGTGAACCTGAATTCCAGGCCCTCTGAGCACCCGACCCACCGGCTGCTGGAGAACTACCAAAAGGGCGATACCGACCCCTGGCTTGAGGAACTCATGTTCCAGTACGGGCGCTACTTGCTGATTGCCAGCTCGCGGGCAAAAAGCCTGCCTGCCAACCTTCAGGGAGCGTGGAGCCAGGACTATTTCACGCCGTGGACCGGGGGATTTTGGCACGATATCAACATCCAGATGAACTACTGGGGTGTGATGAACACGAACCTTGCCGAGTGTTTTGAAGCCTACATCGCGTTCTACAAAGCCTATCTACCCATCGCCCGGCAGCACGCCGCCGATTTCGTGGAACGGCACAATCCGGAACGATTCGACAAACAGAGCGATAACGGCTGGGTGATCGGAACGGGGGCCAATGCCTACTACATCCCGGGGGCGAAAGGAGGACACTCCGGCCCAGGCACGGGAGGGTTCACCGCCAAGTTACTGGCTGATTACTACCACTTCACCCAGGACAAGCAGTATCTCGATGACGTGGCTTACCCCGCCATGCTCTCACTGAGTAAATTCTACTCCAAGGCGCTCGTGCCCCATGGTGACTATCTCCTCATTGAGCCCTCCTCCTCTCCGGAACAATATGCCACTCCCGAGCAGGTCAAAGGATTACCAGGCCATTTGGTCGCCAACAGATTTTACACCACGGCCGGTTGCACCTTTGACCAGGGATTTGTCTGGGAGACCTACGCGGACACTTTGGCACTTGCCAAAGCATCAGGCAAAGAAGATGCCTTTCTGAAAACCATTCGTGAGCAGATCACTCGGCTCGACCCCGTCCTCATCGGCGCTGATGGTCAGCTTAAAGAATACCGGGAAGAGAATTACTACAGTGACATCGGTGATCCCCGGCACCGCCACATCTCCCATCTCTGCACAGTCTATCCCGGCACCATCGTCAACGCTCAGCACGCAGACTGGATGCAAGCCGCCAGCAAAACCCTCGACCTCCGGGGTAACAAAACCACCGGCTGGGCGATGGCGCACCGGATGAACTGCCGTGCTCGGCTTGGCGAGGGCGACAAGGCCCACGAGGTCTATCAACGCTTCATTCGCGAACGCACCGTGCCCAATCTCTGGACACTCCACCCGCCTTTTCAGATCGACGGAAGTCTGGGCACCATGGCCGGGGTCGCCGAAATGCTGCTGCAAAGCCACGAGGGAGTCATCAAGGTTATTCCTGCTCTTCCGAGAGCATGGAACAAGGGCTCGTTCGACGGCCTGGTCGCCCGTGGGAACTTCGTGGTTTCCGCCAAGTGGGAGGACGGCAAAGCCACTGCGGTTTCCATTCTTTCCCGGAGTGGCGGGCAGTGCCGGATCACATGCCCCGGTATCGGCTCTGCCCGTATCGAAGACAGCCAAGGCAACGCAGTGAAAATCTCACACGACGACAAGGACCGGATCCGCTTCACCACCTCTGTCGGGGAGGTTTATGCGGTTCAATTCCCTTAAGCCGGCAACAAATACGAAAACAAACGTAGCGAAATTCGCTTGTTACGCATTCCCACCGCTGTGCGACCCTCGGCCATATACGCTGAGTGCCGATCCAAACTCATCATGAAGCCCTTCTTGCTTATTTCAGCCCTCCTGGCCGCGAGCAGCATTCTAACCGAGACGGTCGTTGCGCGAGATTCTGGATTGCAGAAACCCAACATCATTCTCTGCATGTCGGATGACCAGGGTTGGGGAGACGTCGGCTACAACGGGCATCCGGTGCTGCGCACACCGCACCTGGATCGCATGGCGCGGGAAGGCATTCGCTTCGACCGCTTTTATGCCACCACGCCGGTCTGCTCGCCGACCCGCGGCGGCTTCCTCACCGGCCGTCACCCCTACCGCTACGGTATCCGCTTCGCCAATATCGGAAAGATCAAAGCGGAGGAAATCACGCTGCCCGAGATGCTTAGGGAGCAGGGATACCGGACCGGGCATTTCGGCAAATGGCACCTCGGGTCGCTGACCACGAAGATCAAGGACGGTCACCGCGGTCGGCCCGGTGAGATGGAGTCTTATTCACCGCCCTGGGAGAACGGTTACGACGAGTGCTTCGTCGCCGAGTCGGGAGTTCACACCTATCACAACCCCGGGGTCTACGAGGCGCTCGGAACCCGATACTGGACCGGGCCGGACCAACCGGTTCCGGCCGATGAAATCTCCGGCGATGATTCCAAGCTGATCATCGACCGGGTGATTCCCTTCATGGAAGGTGCGATCAAGAAAGACACCCCGTTCCTCGCCGTGATCTGGTTCCATTCGCCGCACCAGCCGGTCGTGTCGGCTCCGCCCTACACTGACGGATACGAAGAACACGCGGATTACTATGGCTGTATCACCGCGATGGATGAACAGATGGGTCGCCTGCGCGCGGAACTGAAACGTCTGGGGAGTGAAGGCAATACGATGCTCTGGTTCTGCTCTGATAACGGACCGACCAAGGTCAAGAACTCCTACGGAAGTTCCGGCGGCCTGCGCGGCGGCAAGCGTTTTCTCTACGAGGGAGGGGTTCGCGTGCCAGGCCTGTTGATCTGGCCGGAGCGGGTCAGGGAACCGCGCGTCGTTTCGATTCCGTGCAGCACCAGCGACTATTTCCCGACAATCCTCGACCTGCTCGGCGTAACGCTGCCTGATCGTCCGTATGATGGGATCAGCCTGATGCCGCTGTTGCGGGGTGAAATGAAGGAGCGGCCGAAGCCGTTGTATTTCGAGCACCCCGGCCGAATGAGCCTGGCGTTCGTGGAAGATAATACGGAAAACCAGACAGCCGCGATCGGCAACCGGTACAAGATCGTCAGTCTCGACGGAGAGAAGACCTGCCAGCTGTTTGACCTGGTCAAGGATCCGCAGGAGGAGCATGATCTCGCTGAGCAGCATCCGGAGATTGTCTCGCGCATGAGGAAGGGCTTGGAAGCGTGGCGGCATTCCTGCCGTGAAAGTGCCCAAGGCAAGGACTATGGACGACCAAACACTTCACGTTAGACAGGACACCCACTCGAAGAGTGAGCACAACACCCGAGAGAAATACACGATCAAATTCAAGTAAGCCAATGACGACAAGCGCCAAAACTTTCACCATGAAACATTTTTTAAACACAGTTGCTGCGATAAGTCTGGTCACCGGCTCCCTGGCCGTGGAACTCAGGGCCGAGGAAAGCCCTCACCCCACCAGGCCAAACATCCTCTTCATTATGCTCGATGACCTGGGCAAGGAATGGATCAGCTGTTACGGCGCTGAAGATATCGAGACGCCCCATATCGACGCTCTGGCTGCGGGCGGGATGAAGTTCAACAATGCCTATTCCATGCCGCAATGCACCCCATCGCGGGCGACACTGCTCACTGGTAAGTACCCGTTCCGTAACGGCTTCGTCAACCACTGGGACGTGCCCCGCTGGGGCATTGGTTACTTTGACTGGAAGCAGAGGCAAAACACCACCTTTGCCCGGCTGATGAAAGACCTGGGTTATGCGACCTTCGCGGCTGGCAAGTGGCAGATCAACGACTTCCGCATCGAGCCCCAGGCGATGAAGAAGCACGGCTTTGATGACTGGGCGATGTGGACAGGGGCGGAAACCGGCAATCCGCCGAGTGTTAAGCGGTATCAGGATCCCTACATCAACACACCCGAGGGCAGCAAAACGTACGAAGGCTTATTCGGGCCGGACCTGTATGCCGACCGCTTGATCCAGTTCATGCATAAAAATAAAGATAAGCCCATGTGCCTCTATTTCCCGATGGCGCTGACGCATACCCCGTTGGTAGCCACCCCGGATGAGCCGAACGCAAGAAGCAAGATCGACCGGCACAAGGCCATGGTTCGCTATACCGACAAGATCGTCGGGCGGCTTGTTGGGGCGCTGGATGATCTTGGCATCCGCGAGCGCACCATCGTCATCTTTACCACCGACAACGGCACAGCGGGGCCACCCCAGGGAGTGATCGGTACCCGAAACGGACGAAAGGTCGCAGGGGCCAAAGGGAAGGAATCTGAACCCGGTGTTTGCGCGCCCTTTATCGTGAACGGCCCGGGCCTGGTCCCTGCTGGTGTTGAAACCGATGCCCTGACCGATTTCTCTGATCTTCTGCCGACCTTTGTTGAGCTCGGTGGCGGAACCGTCCCGGAGGACCTCGTCGTCGATGGACACTCGATCGCCCCACTCATTCTGGGGAAAGAAAAAGACAGCCCACGCAAGTGGATCATGGCGATGGGCCATGGCAGGGCCAGCCTGGACGAAAAGGGCGTGCGCGGGAGAACGGACTTCATGAGTCGGGTCATCCGGGACAAACGCTACAAAGTCTGGATCACCAACAAGAAGGAAATCATCCGCCTGCACGACCTCACCGAAGACCCGTGGGAGCAAACCAACCTGGTCAACAGCGGGGAGGAAGCCCACAAAAAGGCCCTCCGTAAATTCCAGCAAGTACTCGACACGCTCCCGGACAAGGATGCCCGGCCCCTCTACGAACCCAGGGCGGCCAACCCCTGGGACATCAATGCCAAGAAGAGAAAAAAGGTAACCCTTTAACGGAGTGCAGTACACGGAAGGGCGCCACAACAGGTTTTGAACAGAAGGGAACTGAGAAAACCGAGCTCTGTTTTCTCGGTATCCTCCGCTGCAGGAATGATAGGATTTGGCAGCAAGTTTTGGTTTTGGTAGGGGGGCAGCTGCACGGTCCTCAATCGAATATGAAGGTGTTTCACCAATATCAACTTCCCTTGAGATGGCCACTTAACGAAGAAAACTGAGTAAACTGAGCTCGGTTGCCTCTGCGGCCTCCTGTTCAAAAACCTGACACCGCGACACGTGGTCGCTACCATCGGCGAAGGTGTTACGGAAAAAGAAAGATTCATGACAACAAAGCCGACAAGCGCAAATGGAATGACCAGGGCATTGCCCGTGGTCTGCGTGACCTTTGTGTTGGCAGCCTTGTTTTCTGCCGCGGAACTCAGGGCCGGGGAGAGCCCCGAGCCCGCTGCGCCCTACGACGGCAGCTGGGAGTCCCTGCAGAAGATGCCCGTGCCCGCCTGGTTTGATCACGGCAAGATCGGCATTTTCATCCACTGGGGGCCGTATAGCGCGATCGGCTACCGCAGGGGGGGACGCGGTTACGCCGAGCATGTGCCCAAGATCATTTACCGCGATCCCAGGCACTATTATCCTTACGTCAAGGAACGCTGGGGAGCCCACCCGCCGGAGTTTGGCTACAAGGATATTGTCAAGGAGTTTAAAGCCGAAAACTGGGACCCTGAACAGTGGGCACAGCTGTTCAAGGAGGTCGGAGCCAAGTATGTGGTTTTCACCGCCGAGCACCATGACGGCTGGGCCAACTGGGATTCCGAGCTGACACCGTGGAACGCGGTCGACAAGGGACCCAAGCGAGACCTCGTGGGTGACCTTGGCAAGGCGCTGCGCAAGGAGGGTCTTAAGTATGCACCTTCCTACCACCGCGAGCGCCACACCGGCTTCTTTGCCAAAGCGCAGTTTGCCGTGCACAGCGAGCCCCTGCCGGATATCGCCGAGGAGATCGCGCGCGACCCCGAGGCAGCCATGCTCTACGGACCGCACTTCAGCTACAGCCAGGCCTTTGTCGATGACTACGTCGCCCGCTGGAAGGAGATCGAGGCGAAATACCAACCCGACATGCTGTGGATGGACGATTTCCCCATCTACACCCGCGATGGCAACCAGGTGCGCAAAGGAACGGCCAAGCCGGAAATCCGCTACTTCGACGACCAGCTGCGAGCGATGATCACCGACTTCATGAACCAGGGCGCCGCCCGCGGGCAGGCCGTCTACGTCAACAACAAGGGCGGCAACCGCAACTGGCCGGATGGGGTGGGTTGCCTTGAGAAGGACAACCTCAAGATGCAGGTCATCGGGCCCAAGTGGCAGAGCTGCACCACCTTTGGCACTTCCTTCGGTTACCTGGAGGGGGACCGCTACAAAAGTGTCGAGGAGGTCATGCATGAAATGATCGAGGTCATCAGCCGCAATGGCAACTTCCTGATCAACATCGGCCCCAAGGCGGACGGCACCATTCCCGAGCCCCAGGTCGAGCGCCTGCGGGCGATGGGCGCGTGGCTTGCCATCAACGGCGACGCCATCTACGGCAGCCGCTACTGGAAAGTCAGCGAGCAGCAGGACGAGCACCTCGCATTCACCACCAAGGGCAAGAAACTCTATGCGATCAAACTGGCCAGACCGACCGCGCCCTTCACCATCAAGGGCACCGCGGGATGGAGTGCTGACACGGTCTGCTCGGTGAGGCTGCTGGGTTCTGAGGCTAAAGTATCGGCAAGCATGACTCCTGCAGGCCTGCAGATCACCCCGCCGGCCGAGCTCGGCACGAGCCAGTACGCCTGGTGCTTTGAAATCGTAACCGACAAGCAGCAGCACGCGCCCCACGTCATGGTCGAGGATTCCAGTGAGGCGCTGAAGAACACCCGCAAGGTCGACCTGGAAGGACGTGCCGGAAAGGACTGAAACACGACAGGATCCCGACGATGATGATGACAACAATTTTGACCAGGCGCACACTGCAACGCATCATAAAAACGGCCATCGTCGCCGCTTCTCTTCTGGCACCGGTTTCAGGAATCGCAGAGGATGAAGCCA
>CAYFZZ010000018.1:0-4687 GCA_964347545.1 uncultured Planctomycetaceae bacterium
TCGGGGTTAGGGGGAGCGGGGGGCGGGCACACAGAGACAGGCAGAAGATTGATGATTGATGATTTGCGATTGTTGATTTGCGAAGTGGAAGGCACCCAAAACGTGCGGCTTCACTTCAAAAATCAACAATCAACATTCGACAATCATCAATCGACCGCTAGCCGGAGACCGGCTCTGTGGGGGAGGAAAATCCTAAATTCGAATTTCGAAATCCAAAACAAATGGTAGGTAGGGGCTAGGGGCTAGGGGTTCGGGGTTAGGGGCCGCTGGCCTGGTTGGCCATCGGCAAGCGGCAAGTTTCGATGGACAAGTTACAGTTGCATAATTTTCAGCCCGTGGTCGCTGGTTCCCACGACCGCGGCGGTGCCGTCCGGCATGTAGGCCAGGCAGTGGACGGTGCTGCCCAACAAGTCGTAGCTGCCAATTTGCTCTCCGGCAGCAAGGTCAAACTGTTTCAGTTCCTGGGATTCGTCCCCCACCAGGACCTGCTGACCGTCGGGGGAGACGGCCAGGCAGCGGACGCGTCCGGCGGCGCGGGCCAACGCCCACACCTCCACCGCGGACCAATCGTAGACCACCAATTCGCCGCTGGTCCCGCCCAGCACCACGTGGCGTCCGTCCGGCGTGAGGGTGCCGGCGGAGGCGACCAGCGGCGCCACCGAGATCCAATGTATCTCTTGGCCCGTGTCGAGATCCAGGATCTGGAGGGCGTCGTCGCGGAGGACGAGCGCCTGGCGATCGTCGGCCATCGGGCAGACATGGATCAGCGGGCGATCCGCCGCGGGAAACTCTTGAATCGGTTCGCCGTCGCTGAGGTCCCAAACGCTGGCACCTCCCTCCCCGCCGACCATGGCCCGCCGATCGCGTCCACAAAATTGTACGCAGCAGAGGGGCTGATCGGTGACGCGGCGATAGATTTCTTGGGCGGCCCGCAGGTCCCACAACCGCAATTCGCCCCCCCGCGGCTTGTGTTCGCCCACGATCAAAGCCGTGTCCCGCTGCGGAGAAATGGCCACGCCGTGCGCCACCGATCCCAGCACGCAGCGCTGGACTTTCCGCAACTGGCGGACGTCCCACACCAGGACTTCGCCCGATCGGTCGGCCGATATCAGCAACAGCCCGTCGGCCGCGACCGCCACGCTGGAGAGGGGATGCCGGTGACCCCGCAAGGTACGGACCGGTTCGACCGGCGGGACGGGTACCGCGGTGGTGGCTTGCATCCCACTGGGCAGCACGGTCTGGTCATCGAAGATCGCGCCCTGCAACTGGTCCTCGCTGAGACTGGCCCCGAACAGGTTGGCGCCCCGGAGGTTGGTTTGGTCCAGCCGAGCTCCCCAGAGGTTGGTATTTTTCAGATTCGCCTGGCTGAGATCTGCTCGCGAGAGGTCGGCCTGGGAGAGGTCGGCATTTTCCAGGTTGGCCTGGCAGCCGCGGACCGCTTCCAGGACGGCGCTGGCCAGTTGAGCGTCCTGGAGGTCGGCGTTGGCCAGGTCGGTTTCGCCGAGCTCGCAGCGGTTGAGCCGCGCGGCGCGGGCGTGGCAGCCTGACAGGTCGGCGGCGGTCAGCGTGGCCAGCTCGAGGTTCGCCCGCTCCAGCACCGCCTTGCGTAGGCTGGCGCCCAACAGGTTTGCTTCCCGCAGGTTCGCGTGGCCCAGGTCGGCCTCGTCCAACAGCGCCCCTTGCAGGTTGGTCTGGCGGAGTTGCGCGTTGCGGAGGTTGGCGCCTTGGAGGTCCGCGTCGGAGAGTTGAGCTCGGTTTAGGGTGGCCGAAGCCAGGTTGGCCCCGCTGAATACCGCTCCGGTGGCGTCCGCCTGTTGCAGATTGGCACTTTGCAGGGAAGCCCCGGCCAGCCGCGCGCCCCAGAGATACGTGTTGACGAGGTTAGCCCCGTTGAAGTGGGCATCTGCGAAGTCGGCGGGTGCGAGTCGAGCGCTGTTCAGTTCGGCCCCGGCGAGATTGACCCCCTGGGCCTTGACCCCCGCCAGGTTCGCCCCCCACAAGTTGCTCCCCTCCAGATGAGCCCCGACCAGGTTCGCCGTGACCAGCACGGCGCCCGACAAGTCCGCTTCGCGGAGGCTGGCCTCCTCCAGGTTGGCCGATGTCAGTTTGGCACCCCACAGATCGGCTTGGGCCAGTTCTGCCCCCGAGAGGTTGGCTCGGTTCAGCACAGCCCCCCGCAGGTTGGCTGCCGTCAGCAGACGCCCCGCCAGATCCACACCCTCCAGCGTCTCCTGCGGGATGTCCGCCAGGACACGAGGGCGCCACAGGCGATACCACGGGCCGCGAAACTTGCTGAGGATGCGCTGCATGGGCAGACCCTATTGGCTCTTCCAGGAATTTCGTGGGTGGCCCTCGTCGGGACGGTGTCTTTGCACGTCCCCCACCGCGAAGCGGTGAGAGGCAATCGTCTGGGGCGCCAGCCCGGGTCGTTCTTTCACGGGGTGGTCTCTGGTGTTCTTTCGCGCATTCTTGTAATACGGGCACTCTTGCCCGTCCCCCGCAGGACGGGCCGCCGTGCCCGTTCTGCGTTCGGTGGCGGCCAGCGGCTGCGTCGTTCTGCCCAAGTCAGCGAGCTCAAAAGTCCGTTCGCTCATCAAATCGGTTGCTCACGGAGTCACAGAGACACAGAGAAACACTCAAAGCTGGTCGTTCATGGTCCCGGGGATGCCATCCTTCATCGGCAATTGCTGCGGCTATCTTGTTTTCGTTCATCCCCGTGTCTCTGTGTCTCTGCGAGCCACAACTGATCGAACCAGACGTGGAACACGAGCGGGCGGTGATGTCGGCAGGGAAATCAAAGTCCCCCGCGCCCGCCGCCTGCAATGCCCTTGGATCGTACAACCTCGCCCGCGCTGAGAACGATTGTCAATTCTGACCTTCGTGCTCTTCGTGTCCTTCGTGGTGAAATTCCCCTTCGCAGGCGTGGCTGAAAAACTGCTGGGGGGCTTCTCTTTCACGGCCCCGGGTGATCCCCACAAAATTCCCTGCAGAACCACTCTATCTTAGCCGGGCGGGCGGAGGTCGGAAAAGTGAGAACCTCGATCGTCCCGCCGCACCGCCGGGTCAGCGACAGGTCCCTCGCCGGCCGAAATCCATCGGCGGCACCGACCGCGGTGGACCAGGCAAGGGGCACCGGGCCGACGTGGCCCGGGAAACCGGCTATCATAAAAAAGACGATCACCCGACAGGAAATGTCACCGGCGCGTCCCCCTGACCAGCTGCACCATGACACCGGTTCCCCCCGACCCGCGACCCGGGCCAGCCGATGCCGCAGGCCCCGCCCCCGCCGCAGGCGAAGACGATTACCAGCTGCAGGCCGCAGCGTCATCGGCGGTGCCGGATGCCCGGCGGCAGGCGGTCCGGGCCCGGATCGAGGAAAAACGGCGGATCGATCAGGCGCTGGAGGCCATGTCCCACGCCCCGGAAGCGGTCCGCTTCTCGGTCCGCGACCTCCTCCTGATCATGACCTTCGCCGCCAGCTTGTGGGCCGTGTTCCGTCTGGTGCGTCTGGACCTCTACGCCCTGGCGCTGGGCGGGCTGACCTTCGTCAGCCTGGTGGTCCTCTCGCTGTGCAAACGGAAACACGCGATCCTGAACGTGGGCTGGTGGGTCTTGTTGACCGTCTACCTGACGTGTGCCTTGGCGGCCATCGTGCTGGGATGAGCGGAGGGGTTGAGGAGAGAAGCGATGACGATCCGCGTCGAGTTTTTTGGCATCCCCCGCCAGCGGGCCGGCGTGGCCGCGACCACCGCCGAAGGAGCTCGGTTGGGGGACGTCCTCCGAGAACTGGAACAGAAGTTTCCCGGACTGGCAGAGGACTGCCTCCGCCAGGGGCGGTTGCAGGCGAGCTGTACGGCGAACCTGGACGGCACGCGGTTTGTCACCGATCCGCAGACGCCGCTGACGGGCAAGGAAGTCCTATTGATCCTCTCGGCCGACGCGGGAGGTTGATGCCGCCGCTGGTTCCTCTTCTTCCAGGTCATCTCCGCCGACAGCGGCCATCGTGTACTGCGCGTTGGCGATCACCGTGCAACTGGGGTGATGACCAGCAAGATGGCTCAGCTGTTCCGCGTCGTCGACCGGCGCGATCCCCAGGTCTTCGACAAGGTCCCGCGGCAGGCGGCTCAGCAGATACACCTGGTTCTGTTCCAGGGCTCGCAGTAACAGGGCAGCCGTGGCGGCATCGGGCGAGCGCTGGCGGCGGACCGCTTGATACGCCACGTCGCGGCTCTCCAGCCGAGCCACTTCACGCAGGGCAGCACCTGGTTCTTCGGCCAGCTCGCAGCAGATGGCAATCGCCCCGCCATCTTCCACGGCGTTCAGGGCGGCCGCCAGAGCTCGACCGAAATTGACCCACGTCTGGCACGCGTCCGCACCTTCGATCGCGGCCACCACCAGGCTGGCTCGCCGAGGCAAAGGATGATGCCAGGCCGAGTGGCACAACTGCCGGCCTTGGCGGTAGATGGCCGTCGCCTCCCCGGCCAGGACATCCAGCACACTTTCGCCGGGGCCGGGAACCACCTGGATGGCCAGTTGGGCCCCCAACCACCAGCCCGCCTCTTGGGCTTCCTCCTGACGGCGCTGGCGGCGGCGGGTCGATTCCCAATTCGCAGCCGCGGCAAAGCGGCGTTGCGTGGCCTGGTCAGAAAAGGCGGGAAACAGCCCTCCCCAGGCGCCTCCCAGGTCC
>CAYFZZ010000019.1:0-19475 GCA_964347545.1 uncultured Planctomycetaceae bacterium
CAAGCGGCCGAGTGGGCTCGGAAACACGGCTGGTTCGATAACCACCACTGGATCTTTCCCATGCGGCCCGAGCGGTTTGTGGAGAGCAGCTGTTTGAAATGTCATCACGAGATCGAGCAGTTGTTGCCCAGCGAGCGTTTTCCGGAACCGCCCGCGCCGACCCTGGTGCACGGCTCGGACCTCGTGACCCAATACGGCTGTTACGGCTGCCACGAGATCAACGGTTACGACGGCCAGGAACGGATCGGTCCCGATTTGCGGAACGAGCCCCCCTACGCCGCGGCCGCTCAACAGCTGGCCTACTTGATCGACACTCAGCCGTCCGGCGACGTGCCCCAGCAGCAGTCTGCCCAACGCGCCGACATCCGCCGGATGGCAGATCAGCTGGCGTGGCATCCCGAAAATGCCGGCGACCGCCGCAGGCTGTACCAAGCCGTGCGGGAGGACGCCAACCGCAGCTCGGCCATCTCCAAGCTGCTGGCCGATCCCGGTCTGCCGGACGGGGTCCGAGCGCTGGCTGGGACGGTCCAGAATTCCCCGGACAATACGACAGCCCGGACGGAACTGGTCGACTGGCTGGAGGCGGACCTCAAGGCCGCATCTCCCCAGGCCCTTTCCGCCTCACACAGACTGGCCGAACTGCTGAAAGAACCCCCCGTGCTCTCCCCGGCCGCCCACAAACTGGCCGACCTATGGAAGGACTCCGAGCACCCCGGCACGCTCCGCCGCGTCGGTCCCAGCTTGCGGTACGTCGCCAGCAAGCTGGGCCCGGCCAGCCTGAACCGCTGGATTACCAACCCCCAGGAGGTCCGTCCCACCAGCAAGATGCCCCGGTTCTACGGTCTGCACGACCATTTGCAATCCAGCCCCGACGCTCTGGCCCTGGCCCAGCGGTACGAACCGCTGGAGATCCGCGCCATCACGCATTACCTGACGGCTCGCAGCCAGCCTTTCGCCTACGCCCCGCCCGCGGCGGAAGTCAGCGAACCGCCCGACGCAGCTCGGGGGGAGGTCCTGTTTGAAACCCGCGGCTGCCTGGCTTGTCACCAGCACCAAGGGACTCCCCAAGGCGAGGCCAACCACGGACCCAACCTGACCGATCTGGCCGCCAAACTGCAGATGCAGTCGGCCGACCGGTCCAGCAAACAGTGGCTGCGCAGCTGGTTGCTGGCCCCCGACCGCTATCACCGCCGCACGGTGATGCCCGTCACGTACCTGAACCCGGAACCCCTGCGGGGCTCGGACGGCAAGCCGCTGGCCCGCGACGACGGCAGCGGTCGCCCGCGGATGACCGATCCGGCGGCCGATATCGCGGCGTACCTCTTGGGTCCCCAGTGGCAAGGCTCGTCCGACGAACTGCCGCCGCTGACGGAGGACCAGCGGAAGACGCTGGACGAATTGGCATTCACGCTGCTGAAGACCGTCTTCCCGACCAGTCAGGCCGAGCAGTACCTGGAGGAGGGGATTCCTGCCCAGCGGGCCGCGACGCTGAAAGGGGCGGAAATCGAATTGGCGGGCGACATCTCGGAAGCCAAGCTGTTGACGTACGTGGGCCGCCGCACGATCAGCCGAGCTGGCTGTGCGGGCTGTCACGACATCCCCGGTTTCGAAGGGGAAAAACCGATTGGCACGACCATGGCCGACTGGGGGCGAAAGGAGACCTCCAAGCTGGCCTTCGAGCACATTACGCACTACGTGGCCACCAAATACGGGGGCGGGCACGGCGATCATGGTCACGACCATCACGGCAAGGCCGGGGAAACCGCCGACCACCACGCCGGGGAGGCGAGTCCCCCGGCGGCAGCTGACCACGATGCGCACGAGCTGGACCCGCTGGATATCAAGGACCCCACCGAGGGATTCTTCGTGGCCTCGCTGCAACACCACCAGCGGGAAGGGTTCCTGTGGCAGAAGCTGAACGAACCCCGCTCGTACGATTACAAAAAGGCCGACCCCGCCAACAAGCCGTACCACGATCGCTTGCGGATGCCCCTCTTCCCCTGGGGGGCCGAAGCGGCCTACGCCGCCGCGCAACAGGAAGACGCCGACCCCGCCACGATTCACGCGGCGGAAAAGGAGGCCCGCCACCGCGACATCCAGGCGATCATGACCTTCGTGCTGGGGCTGGTCGCCGAACCGCCGGCGCCCCAGTACATCTATGACCCCAATCCCCGTCGGCGGGCGATTGTGGAAGGCGAAGCGGTGCTGGCCAAATTCAACTGCGCCGGCTGTCACATTTTGGAGCTGGACCGGTGGAAGATCGCCTTCCGCCCCGGCGAAATCGACACCCCGTCCGAGTCCAAGATTTATCCCTTCCTGCGGCCCCATTTTTCCAACCAAGCCATCGAGGTCTCCAAGACGCCCGACGCGCGGGGCCGGCTGCACTCGGAACTGGTCGGCATGCCGCGGACCGACCGCGATGGACACCCGGAAATCTTAGGCTGGCTGGCCGAAGATGAAGAATTCATCCCGCTGGAGGAATACCGCGACGAATTCGAACGGGAACCAGACCTGCTGGGCTACAACGTCGAACTCTGGGAACCAACCCTGCTGGACGGCCACACCCTGCTGCCTAAGGATCCCCTGCCGACCCTTTCCCAGGAGACGATCACTCGGCACATCCCCGCCCGGGGCGGGGAATACGCCCGGCTGCTGCTGCCCATCGCTCTGGATCTGGTCCGCCAGACGGAACCCGGCGCCGCGGGGGCCGACGCCTGGGCCTGGGTCCCACCCCCCTTGATCGGCCAGGGCCGCAAGACCCAGGAGGCCTGGCTGACCGAATTCCTCCTCCAGCCGCACCCCATCCGCCCGGGGGTCCTGTTGCGGATGCCCAAGTTCAACATGTCCCGCAGCGACGCCAGCCAGCTGGTGCAGTATTTCGCGGCCAAGGCGCATGCCAACTATCCGGACCAGTTCCAACCGGGGCAGACCGTGGCCGAATTGGAGGCAGCCGATCAGCAGTACCAGCAACACCTCGCTCAACTGGGCCTCCCCCCCGCGGGCCGCCTGGATGACGCCCTCCAATTGGTGCTGAACAAGGCCGGCTGCGTGCAATGCCACTCGCTGGGCAACCTGCAGACCGACCAGGCCGCTCGAGCCGCCGGCCCCAACCTGGGGGCGGTCTACCGGCGGCTGCAACCGGAATACCTGAAAAACTGGATCGCCAAACCCAGCTTTATCCTGCCGTACACGAAGATGCAGGAGCTGATCCCCTACGACCAGGGATTTCTGCTGACCGTCCTGAACCCGGAAGGCCAACCGGAAAAAGACGCCCAGGGGAACCCCAAGACGGTGCAAGTCGTGCACGGCACGGCCACCCAGCAGTTGCAGGCCGTGGTCGACCTGCTGGCCAACTTTGCCGAATACCTGGAATCGCGGACTTCCATCCGCCAGCTGGCCGAACGTCCCCCACCCGCCGCAGAACAGGCCGCCGAGTCCACCGCCGCGGCCAGCCCCTGATCGCCGCCCCCTGGGGGCGTGACATCCCCGCAAAAAGAGCTTTGACAAAGGAGGTTTTTCTCATGTTTTTCGCCACCCGCCTTGCCTATAGTATGCTGGCGGTCACCGCCCTGCTGGTGACCGTGGGGGGCTGCAGCAGCGAGCCCCCGCCCACCCCGCCTGAGATCCAGGAAGCCACCGGCGAACTGAAGGAACCCGAAATTGAACTCGGGTCCGACACCCAGGCCGGGGAAGAGAGCCCTGCGGTGTCGACCACGCCCGAGGGCGGGGAGGGCCCCGAGGGCGGGGAAGGCCCCGCGGGCGGGGAAGGCCCCGAGGGCGCGGAAGCTCCCGCGGGCGGAGCGACCGGCGCGGGCGAGGAGACCGGCGAGGGGTCGGACACCCCGTAGGTGGCCCCGATCGGGGGGCCTTTTGAGCTTTGTGACCGAGAGACGATTGATTTTTCGCATGAGGAGACAACCGATGACCTTCCCCCTGCTTGATCTTCGCCCCCGCAGTCCCCGGCCTTTGGCCTGGTTGGCGGTCCCGCTGGCGTATCTGGCCTGTTCGACTTGCCTGGCCGAGGAATGGGCCACGCTCAGCGGCCGCTTTGTCTGCGACGGGGCCCCACCGGCGGCCACCAAGATCAACGTCACCAAGGACGCGGACGTCTGCGGAAAGTTTGACTTGAAAGCCGAAAGTGTCGCGGTGGGGCCGGACGGTGGATTGGCCTCGGTCGTCGTCTGGGTCCGCACGAAAAATGTCAAGGTCCATCCCGACTTCGCGCAAACGGCAGGGGACCAGATTGTATTCGACAACAAAGATTGTCGCTTCACGCCTCACGTCGAAGCGATCCGCACGGGACAGACGCTGCAGCTGAAGAATTCCGACTCGGTGGCCCACAACAGCCAGGCCCTGACCAGTGCCAACCCGCAATTCAACGTGAACCTGCCGCCCGGGGGGACGCATGAGGTCGTGTTTCAGAAAGCCGAGCGGTTGCCGGTGCCGATCAGCTGTGCGATCCACCCTTGGATGAAAGGTTACCTGGTGATTCGGGACAATCCGTACACGGCGGTCTCGGGCGCGGACGGCAAGTTTCAAATCGAGAACCTGCCGGCGGGAACGGAGCTGGAATTCCAGGTCTGGCAGGAAGCAGCGGGCTACGTGGACGACGTCAAGTCGGGTGGCAAAAAGCTGTCCTGGAAAAGGGGCCGTTTCGAGAAAACGTTGTCGCCCGGAGTGAACGATCTGGGCGATCTGTTGGTCAATCCTGCCTCGTTACAGTAATGCGGACCGACCGTCATGACCCACGTTGATGCACGGCTGAAAATCTGGGCGGCACCCCTGGCCGCGGCGTTGGCCCTCTTGCAGGCCGGCTGTGACCAGCCGCAGCTGCGCGGGGCCGCTCCCAGCCGCGAAAACGCGCGCCAGCTGCGACAGACGCTGGCCCAGACCAGCGATGGCCCGGCCAAGCAGGGTGGCGGGCCGGTCGCTGAGCGGACTGGTTGGGCCACGCTGAGGGGGACCGTGACGGTCACCGGCAGTGTTCCCCCGCCGATGCCCCTGCAGGTTTCCAAGGATGTCGAGGTCTGTGCGCCGGGCGGCAGTCAGGTGCTCAGCGAACAGTTACTGGTCGACTCCAGTGGCGGGCTGGCCAACGTCGCCCTCTTCGCCCTGGACCTGTCGGGCCAGAACGTGCACCCCACGGCCGCCGGCGGGAAAACCGACGAAGTGATTTTCGATCAGAAGAAATGCATCTTCCTCTCGCACGTGGCGCTTTTGCAGGCCACGCAAAAGCTGAAGATCCTCAACAGCGACCCGGTCGCTCACAATACCAAGATCGATGCCAAGCGGGCCAAGTCGATCAACGAGAGTATCCCGCCGGGGGGGAGCACCGTTTACCTGCCCGGCAAGTCCGAAAAGGAACCCGCCCCCGTCAGCTGCTCGATCCACCCCTGGATGAAAGCGTACGTGCTGCCCCTGGACAATTCCTATGCGTCCGTGACCGATCGCCAGGGCAAGTTCGAAATTGCCAACCTGCCCGCCGGCGTGGATGTGCAGCTGCAGGCCTGGCACGAGAAGGTCGGCAAGAAATTTGGCGAGATCTCGGTCCAGGGCAAAGCGAGTTGGAAACGGGGCAAGCTGGAATTTACAGGCGATAACCGTTTAACCGATGGGGAAACACGCGAGCTGACGCTGGTCATCCCGGCCGCCGCCTTGCAGTAACGACCACCTCCCAACCAAATCGGCCGGCGCCAGCCGGCCTGGAAAGCGTCACCGCTGCGGCGGATGACCCCAGACCCTTAACTACCTCATGTCTCACCTGGCAAATTTTCGGTTAATCTGGCACCTGCTGGTGCCCAGCCTGGCCCTGGTTGCGTTGGCGGGCTGCGGGACCCCGGAGTCGTATTTCCGCGCCAACCTGACCGAGATGCGGTTGCGGGAGAGCGAGGAGGAACCGATTTCGCCCGAGCTGAGGCAGGAAATCTCCGACGTGCTGCTCGGCCTCTTCGGCGATCCCGACGCCCCCGACATCTTCGCGGGCCAGCCGATCGCCGCCGAAGCCCAAGCGCCCCTGGTCGCCTTTGGGTTCGATATCCAGAAACTGCAGCTGGCCGCCGGCCCCGCCTTCAGTGACAGTGGGGGTCAGCAGCACGGTCTGTACCGCCTGCATTGTTCCCACTGCCACGGCCTGACGGGGGACGGCAACGGACCAACGGCTCCCTTCCTTAATCCGTATCCTCGCGATTACCGGCCGGGAAAATTCAAGTTCAAATCCACCTTCGGCGACGCTCGGCCCACCCACGACGACCTCAGACGGATTCTCAAGGAGGGGATTCCCGGCACGTCCATGCCCTCCTTCGTGCTGCTGCCCGACAACGAAATCGACGCGTTGGTGGAATACGTGAAGTATCTCAGTCTGCGGGGCGAGACGGAGATTCGCCTGGTGGAATACGTCGCGGACGAGGGGGAGATGCCCGAGGGGGGGATCGCCGAGATTGCCGGCGGGGTGCCGTTGGAGCGGGACGAAGAGGGCTTGCCCGTGGAAGAGCCGCCGTATGAAAACATCGTGGCCTCGATTCTCTACAAGTGGGATGCCGCGCCCCGCCAGGTGGTCCAGCCGGTGACGCCAGAGGTGCCAATGCTGACGGAAGCGGACAGCGGCCAGGCGGAGGCCCTGGCGGCCTCGATCGAGCGGGGACGGAAGCTGTTTTATTCGGCGGAGACCAAGTGCGCCAGCTGCCATGGCGACGGGGCTCTGGGCGACGGGGAAATGACCAACTTTGACGACTGGACGAAGAGCCTTTACCAGCCCGATGCGAACATGCAGATCGAATCGGCGCACGCGGCCCAGATGCTGGCCCTCGGCGCGCTGCCCGTCCGCAACATTCTCCCGCGAAACCTGCGGCAAGGTGTCTATCGGGGCGGCCGCCGTCCGATCGATATCTATCGCCGTATTTTCTCGGGGATTAACGGGACCCCCATGCCGGCTCAAGGTGCCGAGGCGGGAATTGGGGGGGACGACGTGGCCGACGACGCCGCAGGTGGCAGCGTCCGCCGCCAGCAGATCTGGGACCTGGTCAACTACGTGTTGTCGCTGCCGTACGAGCCGTTGAGCCAACCGCCGCGACCGGTGGAAGGTTACGACATTACGTTGCGCTGAACGCACCGCGCGGCGGCAGGCCGCGCGGCGGGAGATTTTTGACGTGGGAAAATTTTGGGCCCTCCTGTTCTTGTCGGTGCCGGTGTTGGGAACCGCGCTTTTTCTCTTCGCCCTGGACGCCGATAACCGGCCGCTGCTGAACCACTGGTTTCCCCAGGACGTGTCCGCTTACGGTCACGTGATCGACGGCCTGTTCATGACCATCTTGTGGCTAACCGGCATCGTGTTTATTGCCACCGAGGTGACCCTGGCCTGGTTCATCTGGCGTTACGACGCCCAGACCAACGCCGACCCCGCCAAGTTCACCCACGGCAGTCATAACCTGGAGGTGATCTGGACGATCCTCCCGGCCGCCACGCTGCTGTTCATCGCCATCTACCAGCTGAATGCCTGGGCCGAAACTCGGATCCGCCAACCGGACGACCCCGGCCTGCAGGTGGAAGTCACCGCTCGACAATTCGAATGGCGACTGCGCTATCCCGGCGCGGACGGCCAGTTCGACACGGCCGATGACCTGTACACCGTCAATGACATGCACATTCCCCTGGACGAGGACATTCTGGTGCAGCTGAAGAGCGAGGATGTGCTGCACAGCTTTTTTCTGCCCAACTTGCGGGTCAAACAGGACGCCGTGCCGGGTATGAAGATCCCGCTCTGGTTCCGCGCCACCGCCCCCGGCCGGTTTGATCTGGTGTGTGCCGAACTGTGTGGCTGGGGTCATTACAAGATGAAGGGCCGGCTGACGGTGGAGTCCCGCGAGGACTTCGACCAGTGGCGGCAGGAGTTACGAAAGGCACAAAACGAGACCCACGTTAGCGAGGACTCGGATGAGTACGACGGTTGAAGGTTTTCACGAGCATGCGGGTCATCACAAGCCCGGTGCCAGCCTGGGAATCGGCGGATTCTTTGGCAAGTATATCTTTTCGCGCGACCACAAGATCATCGGCCTGCAGTTTTTGTTTTCCACGCTGATCTGGTTTTTCATCGGAGGCCTGCTGGCGCTGGGCATCCGCTGGCAGGTCGCCTGGCCCTGGCGGCCCATGCCGCTGGTGGGGAATCTGCTGTTCGCCGATTCGGCCGGACAGATTTCCCCCGAGTTCTATACGATGATGTTTACCATGCACGCCACGATCATGATCTTTTTCGTGATCATCCCCATCCTGGCCGGGGCGTTCGGGAATTTCCTGATCCCGCTAATGATCGGTGCCGACGACATGGCCTTCCCGACGCTGAACATGTTGAGCTACTGGTTCATGTGGCCGGCGTTTATCGTGATGAGCATGGCTTTTTTTGTGGAGGGCGGAGCGGCCCAGGCGGGCTGGACCTCCTATCCCCCCCTGTCCGTGTTGACCGAGGCCGCGCCCGGCAGCGGGATGGGCCAGACACTGTGGCTGATCGGGGTCACCTTCGTGGGGGTCTCCTCCATGATGGGATCGGTCAACTACCTGACCACGATCATCCAGATGCGGGCTCCCGGAATGACGATGTTCCGCCTGCCGCTGACGATCTGGGCCATGTTCATCACCGCCATCCTGCAGGCCTTTGCCCTCCCCGTGCTGACCGCCGCTGGCTTCATGCAGCTGGCCGACCGCATGGTAGGTACCGGTTTCTTCCTGCCCGATGGGGCCACCGCTAACAACATGGTGGCCGCCACCGGCGGCGGCCAGCCGTTGCTGTGGCAGCACCTCTTCTGGTTCTACTCCCACCCGGCCGTCTACATCATGATCCTGCCCGCCATGGGCATGGTAAGCGACATCATCAGCTGTTTTGCCCGTAAGCCGATCTTCGGGTACAAGCCGATGGTCTACTCCATCGGTGGCATCGCCGTGCTGGGCTTCATCGTGTGGGGCCACCACATGTTTGTCTCCGGGATGAATCCCTACCTGGGAATGACCTTCATGGTGGCCACAATCATGATCGCTCTGCCCAGCGCCATCAAAACCTTTAACTGGCTGGGCACCGTCTGGGGGGGCAAAGTCCAGTTCACCACCGCGATGCTGTTTGCCCTTTCCTTCGTGGCCATGTTCATCATCGGCGGCCTCTCCGGCATCTTCATGGCCGCCACCCCGGTCGACATCTTCATCCACGACACCTACTTCATCGTGGCTCACTTCCACTACGTGCTGTTCTCCGGAACCGCCATGGGGGTCTTTGGGGCGATCTATTTCTGGTACCCCAAAATGTTCGGCCGCATGATGAACGAAGGCCTGGGGAAACTCCATTTCCTGCTGACCTTTATTTTCCTCAACGGCACCTTCTTTCCCATGCACATCCTGGGAGTCGTCGGATTCCCCCGCCGGCTGGCGGATCCCTATCACTACGAAACGTTCAGCAATCTGCAGCCGATGAACGCCTTCATCACCATGTGCGCCTTCGGTATGGTCGCAGCTCAGGTGATCTTCGTGTTCAACTTCATCTGGAGCATCTGGTTTGGCCAGCCGGTGGGACGCAACCCGTGGGGGGCCAACGGCCTGGAATGGACCGCTCCCAGCCCGCCGGGCCACGGCAACTTTGATTTTCAACCGGTCGTGTACCGCGGCCCCTACGAATACAGTTCCCCGGAAGTGGAAACCGATTTTTACCTCCAGACCCAGCCTCCGCCGGAGAAACGAGGCGAAGCGTAAGCCGCCCGGTCCGGGTCGAGCGGGTTTTTCCCGCGGGGATGGCGAGGTGGCCCGGCACCAGTCGTCCCCACCAGGAACCCCCCCCAACATCCGTTCTCATGCCAGCCGTACCCTCCCCACGCCGCTCTGCCCTTCCCCACCGCCTGGCGGTCCTGCTGGTCTGCGCCACCTTCGTGCTGCTGGCCGCCGGGGCCCTGGTGACCACCGAAGGGGCCGGGATGGCGTTTCGCGACTGGCCCACCTCCGACGGCCATTCCATGTTGCTCTACCCCTGGTTTTCCGCCGCGGGAGACAAGTTTATCGAGCACGGGCATCGGTTGCTGGGGGCCCTGGTCGGATTGATCACCCTGGCCCTGGCCGCCGCGCTGTGGAAATGCGAGTCACGACCCGCCGTCGTCTGGCTGGGCGCGATCGCCGTGGCCCTCGTGATCGGGCAAGGACTGCTGGGCGGACTGCGGGTCCGGGCCGATTCGGTCCTGGTGGCCCGCATCCACGGCTGTACCGGACCGCTCTTCTTTGCCACGACGGTGGCCCTGGCCGTGGTCACATCCCGGCTGTGGCACCAGCCGGCGGGGACCCTGCCGCGGCCCACGCGGGCGGGCATCCCCCTGGCGGCCCTGGCCTTGACCGGGTTGATCTTCCTCCAGCTGGTCATCGGCGCTCACCTCCGCCACGTCCCCGCCACCGCCACGCCGGCCGGTTTTCAAGTGGCTGTCTTCTTCCACTTGCTGCTGGCCGGCTTGATCACCACCTATGCGGCCCTCCTCCTGTGGCGGGTCCTAGGGACTGAAGACCCGCGGCTGGCCCGCCCCGCCCTCGGCCTGGGTCTGGGCGTCCTCGCTCAACTGGTCCTGGGCGGAGCCACCTGGGTCCTGAAATATTCCTGGCCGGCCTTCATCTTGAGGGACAGCCCGCTGGTGGCCGGCTGGACCAATACGGCCGGCAGTGCGGCCCAATCGTTGATCGTCACCGGACACGTCGCCCTCGGCTCGTTGCTGCTGGGGCTGGCCGTCCAGCTGACGCTGCGGGCCTGGCGGCTGACTGCCCCCGCGGGGGTGCCGCGGCCGGCCGCGACCGGTACGGTGCTGGGAGGTGTGGGATGAGCACGTCGGCTGCCCTTTGCGAGGTCCGTCCCACCAGCTGGGTGCTGCGCGGTTTGGCGCTGCTGGAGCTGAGCAAACCGAGGATTGCGGCCCTGGAGCTGATGACGGTCGCCGTGGCCGCCTGCATCGCTTCCTCGGGACTGCCGGCCGACGGCTGGCTGTTGGTGCACACCCTGGTGGGCACGGCCCTGGTCGCCGCCAGTGCCAGCGCCTGGAACCAGTGGCTAGAGCGGGAGGCGGACCAGCGGATGCCGCGGACGGCGGGTCGGCCCCTCCCGGCGGGGCGCCTCAACGACCGCGAAGTCCTGGTCTTCGCCACGGCGACCGTGATCGTCGGCAGCCTCTACCTGGGCCTGGCCGTCAACGGGCTGACCGCCTGCCTGGGACTGCTGACCTGGACGCTGTACGTCTGCATTTACACCCCGCTGAAAACGCGGACCACGGCCAACACGTTGGTCGGCGCCGTGGCCGGGGCCGGCCCGGTGCTGATGGGCTGGACGGCCGTCCAGCCCGAGATGGCCACCCGCGAGGCCTCCCTGCTGGCCCTCACCTTGTTCGGCATCGTCTTCCTCTGGCAATTCCCCCATTTCATGGCGATTGCCTGGCTGTACCGCCGGCAGTATGCGGCGGCGGGAGCCCGGATGTTGACGGTGGTGGAACCGACGGGGCGTCTGGCGGGCGTCCAGGCGGTGGCGGCCGCGGCGTTGTTGATTCCCGTCAGCCTTTACCCCTCGGTGCTGATGAAGGCGGGCCCGCTGTATTTCGTGCTGGCCCTCCTCCTGGCGCTGGGGCAATTGGCGACCGCGGCCCGGTTCCTGTGGCGGCCCGACGACCTGTCCGCTCGACGCCTCCTGCGGTACTCCCTGATTTATTTACCCGCCCAGTTCGGGCTGCTGCTGTTGACCCCTTTTGTCTTCCCCTGGTTGTAAGCCGACCGCGAACGAGGCACGTATGGCAGAAGCACACCACGCTCATGTCCAGTTGCAGTACCAGCCGGCCTTGCCGATGCCAAACGGCAAGACGATCATGTGGCTGTTTCTGTCGACCGAGATCATGTTCTTTGCCGGCTTGATCGGTACCTACATTGTGTTGCGTTTCGGGGCGCCCGTCTGGCCGACTCCTGCGGATGTGCACCTGAGCGAACCGGTGGGGGCTGCCAACACGTTCGTGTTGATTCTCTCCAGCGTCACGATCGTGCTGGCCCTGGAGGCGGCCCGAGCCAACCGCGGGGGGCTGGCAAAACTGTGCATGCTGGTCACGCTGGCCTTGGGCAGCGTCTTCCTGCTGGTCAAGGCCTACGAGTACAACGCCAAATTCGCGCACGGGATTTACCCGCAGAAGCCGCACAGCTTGATTTACGAACGACCGACCCTGAACTTTGCTTCGGCCGTGCGGCAGCGGCTGGCCGAAATCACCGGGGCCCTCACGCTCAAAGACGCGCGGACTGCGGCCGAGGACAAGCAGCTGGAAGTGGCCACGACCCTGTTGGGCTACGCGACCCAGGTCGAACGCGCCGCGGCTCAGTCGGACGAAAATCCGCAGGGGACGCTGGCCCTCACCCGCCTGGCCCAAATCATCGCTCCGGGGGGACACGGGCACGGAACCGCCGCAGGCCCGGGGCCGTCCGCCAAGGCCGACGACCCCGCCCTGGCCCAGGTGCTGGCCGGGGCCGACCACGGTTTGAACGAAAAATATCACTGGCTGAAATTGCCGATGGTCATCCCGGGCGGTAACATGTGGGCCAGCACCTACTTTCTGCTGACCGGCTTTCACGCCCTGCACGTGCTGGTGGGGCTGATCGCGTTTGCGATCATGCTGGCCATGCGGCTGGACGCCAGCCGAGCGCCGCATATTGAAAACATCGGGCTCTACTGGCACTTTGTCGATATTGTGTGGATTTTTCTGTTTCCGCTGTTGTATCTGTTTTAACGAGGATTCCCGCCGATGGCGCACTCAACGCCGCAAACCGGTACTCACGCACAAGTCGTGCACGAACAGCACGGCAGCATTGGCACCTATTTGGCCGTCTTCGTGGCGCTGTGCGTCCTGACGGCTGCCTCGTTCTTTACCTACTCCACCTACTGGCCCTTCAGCCACCATGTCGCCTGGGCGTTCATGATCGCCATTTCCTGCACCAAGGCGATGCTGGTCATCCTGTTCTTTATGCATTTGAAATACGAAGCCAACTGGAAATACGTGTTGACCGTCCCCGCGACGTTCATGTCGATCTTCCTGGTCCTGATGCTGGTTCCCGACGTGGGGCTGCGGATGCGGCGGGCCTCGGAGGAACGGCTGCGCTACATGGCCGTCGAAGAGGCCCCCTCGACCGATGCCCCTTCCGCCCCGCATGCCGCCCCTCACGACGAAGGCCATTAGCCGTCCGCGGCCGGCACATCATCGAATCGCTCGCAGACGGGTGTCGCGCCAGTTTGGGAAAGACTGACCCCGCCCCGGTGGCCGACAGAGGACGCTCGTCATGAATGCCGAAAACGCCATCGCGGTCTCTGGGCTGACCTACCATTACGGACCACGGCGAGCGCTGGACGAGCTGGAGTTTTCGATTCGCGCTGGCGAGATCTTCGCCTTTGTGGGGCCCAACGGCGGCGGGAAGACCACGCTGTTCCGGCTGCTCTCCACGTTGGTCCCGCTCCAGCAAGGTCAGCTGACCGTCTTCGGCCTGGATGCGAGGCGAGAAGTGCTGGCAATTCGCCGGCTGATCGGCGTCGTGTTCCAAGCCCCCAGCCTGGACAACAAGCTGACCGTCGCCGAAAACCTCCGCCATCAAGGCCATCTGTACGGCCTCTCGGCCCGCGCCGCAGCCCCTCGCCAGGATCAACTGCTGGACCGCCTCGGCCTGGCCGCTCGCCGCGGCGAGATGGCCGAACACCTCTCAGGCGGCCTCCGCCGCCGCGTGGAACTGGCCAAGGGGATGTTGCACCAGCCTCGCCTGTTGCTGCTGGACGAACCCAGCACGGGGCTGGACCCCGGGGCGAGGAATGACCTGTGGGCGATCCTGGAGACGCTCCGACGCGAAGAGGGGGTGACCGTGGTCTTGACGACCCACTTGCTGGACGAAGCGGAAAAGGCCCAGCGGGTGGCGATCCTGCACGAAGGGGCCCTGGTCGCCCTGGATACCCCGGACGCCCTGCGGGCCAGCGTGGGCGGAGACGCGATTACGATCACCACCCCCGACGCCGCCGGGCTGGCTAACCAGATCCGCGACCGCTTCCAGTGCCAGACCGCGGTGATCGATGGACGGGTGCGGCTGGAACAGCCCGATGGCCACCAGTGGATTGCCCGCCTGGTCGAGGCCTTCCCGGGCCGGATCGATTCGGTCACCTTCGCTCGGCCCAGCCTGGAAGACGTGTTTATCGACCGCACCGGACACCGCTTTCGGCAGGAGATGAAATCGCATGACCGTTAGCCAGGTGGCCAGAACGTTTTTCCCGGCCGCCTGCCCAGCGGGACCAGCCCCACCGCCGAAGGCTGGCCAGAAAAGAGGTGCTTTCGGAAATTTCGTGGCTGGTTCGTCGCTCGGCAGCGGCCATCGCCTGCCAAGAGCGGCGGCGGACCGTCGCGCCAGAGTGAACCGCAGAATGTCGAATTGCCAACCGCAGAATGTTAAAGGAGCGTTTTCCTGGGACGATCGCGACAGGGACAGCGGTTCGCCTACCCGGGACCGTGATCCGCCGAAACGACTTGGGCGTTCGACATTCGGCATTCGATATTCTGCGGTTCTTCTCGTGGCGATCGGCAAACGCCGGGACGGCTATGGCGTGACGGGCAGATACCGACCAAATTCCTGGAAGAGCCAGAAGAAATAACCCCCGCCTCCCCCAGCGGTGACCGGTACCCTGACCGGCCCGCGGAGAAGGCCCATCCATCCGTTCCCCACATCCCAACCCCTTTCCCACCGCTGGCCTCAAAGCCTCGCCCCCCCACGAGATCCTCACCTTGTCGACGACCCCCGCTGCCCCCCTGCCCCGACGGACCGCTCCGGCGACCAGCCCTTGGCTGGGGATCGCCAGCCTCTGCCTCCGCGAACTGGTGCGGTTTTTCCGGCAGCGGAATCGGGTGATCGGGGCCTTGGGCCAGCCGATCCTGTTCTGGATCCTGTTCGGCTTCGGGTTTGGCTCGTCGTTCCGCATCCAGCCCGCCGGGGGGGACCAGGTCAGCTATTTCCAGTACTACTTCCCCGGCACGCTGGCCCTGATCCTACTGTTTACCGCGATCTTCACCACGATTTCCATCATCGAGGACCGTCGGGAGGGTTTTTTGCAATCGGTCCTGGTCGCCCCCCTTCCCCGCTGGGCCATGGTCCTGGGCAAGGTCCTGGGTGGCAGCCTGATCGCCGTGGGACAAGGCGTTCTGTTCCTTCTGCTGGGCCTGACCATCGACTTGCCCTTCTCCGTGCCGCAACTGGTCGCGGTCACAGCCTTTATGTTGCTGGTCGCCAGCGGCCTGACCGCCTTGGGATTTTTCTTTGCCTGGCGTTTGGACTCGTCGCAAGGCTACCATGCCATTATGAGCGTCCTGTTGTTTCCCATGTGGCTGTTGTCCGGCGCGTTTTTTCCGGCCGGCGACAACTGGCTGGGGTGGGTCATGCTGGCCAATCCCTTCACCTATGCGGTGGCCGGCCTGCGTCGCCTGCTGTACTGGCAGCTGTCCGACCAGGCCGCGGCGGTTAATGCCTTGCCTTCTTTTACGGTTTGCCTGGTGGTGACCGTGGCCTTCACGGGCATCTGTTTCTGCTTTGCCTGGAGATCGGCTTTACGCACGACAAAAGGAGATCTGCTTTCATGAGTGTCGCAGTCAAGGTGTGGATTACCGTCCTGTTGGCGGTCCTGGCCGGTTTTACCCTGCTGACCCTGGTAAAAATTACCCGGCAGCCTCAAGCGCGGCCGGTGGGGGCGCCCGTCACGGCGGCGGCGGAACAGCCCGTGGTGGGGGGAGACCAGCCGTTGAATCTGGCCGCTTTTCAAATGACCCGCCAGAACGGTCAGCCATTTTCTTTTGCCGAACTGGAGGGGCAGGTCTGGGTGGCCAGCCTCTTCTTCTCCAGCTGTCCCCACGAATGTCGCCAGTTGAACGAGGCCATCGCCGCCCTGCAACGCCAGCCGGCCTTCGAGGGGGTGCGGTTCGTCAGCATCAGTGTCGATCCCGCCGTGGACACGCCCCAGCGACTGAACGAATACGCCCAGCTGTTCGAGGCGGACGCCGACCGCTGGTTGTTCCTCAACGGAAAGATGGCCGACGTGACGCGGTTCGGGACCGACGTGGGGGTGACAACGGGCTACAAAACGCACACGCGACGCCTGGTGTTACTGGATAAAACGGGGAAGGTCCGTGGCCACTTCGGCTACAAGGACGGGGCGGCGATCCAACAGATGAGCGAACTGGCGGCTCAGCTGGTCAGCGGTCAGGAGGCGACTTCACCGGCGCCGGCGAAGGCATCCTGAGCCCCCCCACCCGGCGGTCGTGCCGGGGGTGGGCCTGACCCCTGTGCCCCCCTGCGCCCCTGGAAACCTTAAACCGGAAATTTGCCCCGTGGACCTTTCTGCCGTCAACTTTCCGCTGATCAACGCCAGCCTGAACCTGGCCGCCACCCTGTTGCTGGTCAGCGGCTGGGTGTTGATCAAGCGTGGACGCCAGCAGGCTCACAAGCGGGTGATGATCGCGGCCTTTGCCGCCTCGATCCTGTTCCTGCTCTCCTACCTGGCCTACCACGTCTGGCCGGTCGGCGCGGCGGCGACACCCTTTCGCGGCCAAGGCCCGGTCCGCCTGGTGTATTACACCATCTTGATCACGCACATCGTGCTGGCCATGGCCGTGCCCGTCCTGGCCGTGATCACGATTTGGCTGGGGCTGGCCGACCGCCGAGCGGCTCATCGGCGGTGGGCCCGCTGGACCTTTCCCATCTGGCTTTACGTCTCCATCACGGGCGTGTTAATCTATTTATTGTTGTACCAGCTGTACCCACAACCAGTGGACGTCGCGCACCATCAAAACCATGACCCGCGGGGGGCGTGTACCGCTTGCTAAGCCAACGGACGACGGGTGTCCCTCGGATATCTCGTTGGCAGTGGAACACACGATGTTTTACAAAAAACTAGTCATCTTGCTGCTGGCCCTGATCGCCCTTTCGTTGCTGGCCACGCTGGTCGAGGCCTGCCCTGGCTGTAAAGACGCGATCGCCGAAAATGATCTGGAAGGCCAGCGGGTGGCGCGGGGTTACTTCTGGAGCATTCTGTTCATGATGAGCATGCCGTTTACGATCCTGGGCACCTTTGGCACGTATTGCTATGTGGAGGTCCGCCGAGCTCGGCGCGAGCGGGAAACGATGGCGTCCCGGGAAGCACCGCAGGATTCCCCGTCAATCTAAAGGGCGGCGCCGGCCTCGCCTCCTGGCATTTACACCCCGGCCGACCTCTTGGCCGCGGCGGTATCGTTTGCCCCGAGTGGGATCGCTGGCCGGTCTGGCCGGCTGTCGCCGGTTGTGGTGGAAAAGCACCCGAAAATCGACCCTGGCGCTCATTGCGAACCGCGGCAATCGCTTGTTACACTTGGACCGTTCGTCAACGCCCGGTCTTGGGCGGCTGATCGCCGATTCAATTCGCTCAGGTTGCCATGGTCGATACTCCCTCCTCGGATACCGCTGGGCCGGCCGCCGCGACAGGCCGGCCGGCCCCGCCGCTGGCCCAGCTTGCCCACCGCGTGGCGGCGGTTTTCCAGGAGCAGTACAGCCAGCAGCCCTCCTGGCTGGTCGCCGCCCCGGGACGCGTCAACCTGATTGGGGAACATACCGACTACAACGACGGTTTCGTGTTGCCGATGGCCATCGACCGCTATGTGGTGATGGCCGCCGCGGCCTGCGATCAAGCTCCCGGGGCACCGCCGAGGGCTCGTTTTTACAGCGCGGAGTTCGACGAATTTTCCGAGTTCGGGCTCGAGCAAAAATCCCGGCCCCCTGCGTCGGCATCCTGGTCCAATTATGTCCAAGGAGTGGTGGCCGGCTTCGCCGCTCAGGCCGTCGTTCCCCCATCTTTTAACGCGACCGTGCTCTCGACCGTGCCGGTCGGCGGCGGGCTGTCCAGCAGCGCGGCGCTGGAAGTGGCCACCGCCACGCTGCTGGAAGCCATCACCGGCCAGCAACTGCCTGCGAACCAGAAAGCGCTGTTGTGCCAGCAGGCCGAGCACGAGTATGCGGGGGTGCCTTGCGGCATCATGGATCAGTTTAGCAGCGTTTTCGGCCGAGAAGACGCTTTGATGTTGCTGGATTGTCGCAGCCAGGAAATGAAATACGTGCCGCTGGCTTCTGACGACGTGACCGTGTTGATCACCAACAGCAATGTCAGCCACCAGCTGGATGACGGCGCCTATGCCGAGCGGCGGGAACAGTGCCACACGGCGGCTGCGGCTCTGGGAGTGGCATCGTTACGGGAAGCCACGCTGGAGCAGCTGACCGCCCACCGCAGCCAGCTGGAGGAACACTGCTATCGCCGAGCCCGCCACGTCATTTCGGAAATCGCGCGCACGACACAGGCTGCGGCCGCCATTGCCGCCCGAGACTGGACCGCCGCCGGCCAGTTGATGTACGAAAGTCACGCTTCGCTGCGGGACGACTTTGAGGTCAGCTGTCTAGAACTTGATCTCCTGGTCGAACTGGCAGCGGAACTGGGCGTCGAGGGAGGAGTGTACGGATCGCGGATGACGGGCGGCGGGTTTGGCGGTTGTACCGTTAGCCTGACCCGCACGGCCAACGTCGAGCCAATCTGCGACGCTTTGTTGACGCGATATGAAGCCAAGACAGGCATCAGGCCACACGCTTTCGCCAGCCGTCCGGCGCGCGGAGCGTTTGTGATAAAATCTTAGACTGATCAAACCGCAGGCAGTCATTATGGATAAGATCGCAATCTTCTCGTTTTTGTTTTTCACATCCTTGGTCGGCCTGGTGACGTGGTGGATCACGCGTAAGGACGACCACGACACCAGTAAAGGATACTTTCTGGCGGGACGATCCCTGACGTTTCCCTTGATCGCGGGATCGTTGCTGCTGACCAATCTTTCCACCGAGCAAATGGTGGGGCTCAACGGGTCGGCATTTACCGATGGCCTGTGCGTGATGGTCTGGGAAGTGGTCGCCGTCGTGGCGCTGGTTTTCATGGCCTGGTTCTTTCTGCCACGCTTTCTCAAGAGCGGCGTGGCGACCGTGCCAGAGTACCTGGAGATTCGCTTTGATCATCAGACGCAAGTCATTACCAACCTGATCTTCCTGGTGGCGTATGTCGGGATCCTGCTACCGATCATTCTGTACACAGGCGCCAGAGGCATGATCGGCATCATGGACGTCGAGTCGCTGTTGGGAGATCTGCCGAAACGTTTCGCCATGAATCGAGAAATATTCGCACTCTGGCTGATCGTCTGGATGGTCGGCATCATCGGCTCGATCTACGCTTTGTTTGGAGGTTTGCGAACGGTTGCCGTCTCCGACACCCTCAATGGGATCGGATTGCTGGTTGGCGGTTTTATGATCACCGGTTATGCACTCTCTCAAATTGGTGCAGGCGACGGCATGTCCGCTGGGGCAACGCTCTTGGTGGAGCAACAGAAAGAACGACTCAATTCTATCGGTGGCAAAGACTCGTC
>CAYFZZ010000020.1:0-3972 GCA_964347545.1 uncultured Planctomycetaceae bacterium
ACTGCCGCTTCCGCGTCTGGTATTCCCGGCTGCCCCGCTGCTGTTGTTCGCGGGGCGAGATGCGTTGGTCGTACTGGGTGGGAGGACCCTGGGCAGACTGCTGGGCCAGCTGCGGGGCGGCGGCGGGGACCTGCGGCGTTACCGCCGCCGGGCGAGGGGAGTTGGCCACCTGGTCTGCCTGGGGCGGGGCACGATCCTGGTCCCGTCCCGCGGCGGCCACCGCCGGCGTCGCGGCCAGCGCGGCGGGCGCGGGGATCGGCGGGACCAGCTCGGCAAGGGAGTGGTTGTCACATAGCTGCTGAAGTTCGCTAAGCCGAGCCCGATACCACTCGCCCAGTTCCGGCGTCATCCCCTGACGCCGAGCCGCCTCTTGCTGGTCCGGCGGGGGACAGTTGGGGGAGGAGGCTCGGTTGGCGGCGTCAAGCTGAAAATAGAGCTGGACGAAGTCGCTGCGGGGGACCAGCAGGGGTGAGGCCACCCGCTGACGGGCGGGAAAGGCAGGGGCAGGCTTGCCGACCGACTTGCCCGGGTCGGACGATCCTGCCGACGGCCCTCCGTCCGCGAAGGGCGGGCCAAACGGATCGACGTCCGCGGCCGTGCCGACCAGATCATCCGTATCGACCAGATAAAAAGAGCGGTAGGCCAAGGGCGGCCAGCTGGTTTCCCGCGCCAGGATTTCCGCCAGCTCGAGGTCCATCCGCCGTAACGCCAGGCGGACGTCCCCTTCGAAGTCGGCCCGCACGGCCAGCAGACGCTGGCGCCGGTCCAGCTCGACCGCCTTGACCGTCAGCCAGCTCAGCCCGCACACCACCAGCAGCAGGCAGAGCGCAAACAGCGACCAGACTTGCCAGGGCCGACTCATGACCCGTTCCCTGACGGCCCGAACACGTATCCCTTGCCGCGGACCGTCTTGATCACCGCCGGATCATGCGGATCGTCGCGCAGCTTTTCGCGTAGTCGAGCGACGTGCATGTCGATGGTGCGGGTAGACACGTTGTGGGGGTTGATCAACCACACGTTCGCCAGTAACTCGTCCCGCGAGATCGCCCGGCCCGCATTCTGGGCCAGGTAGCGCAGCAGATCGATCTCCCGCGCCGAAAGTTCGCAGGTGTGGCCATCGTCGAAACAGATTTCCTGCCGAGCCAGATCGGCTCGGCCACCAGGCAGGGATATCTCCTGCAGATCGCTGGGCCGCTCTGCAGAACGCCGCAACACCGCTTCCACCCGAGCCAACAGTTCCTTCACGCTGAACGGCTTGACCACATAGTCGTCGGCGCCCATCTTCAAACCGGCGACACGGTCCGCCTCCTGGCCCAGGGCCGTGAGGATGATCACCGGCTGAGTGGGTCGGACGGTGCGTAGCTGAGCGAGGATCTCCAGCCCGCTGTTTCCCGGCAGCACCAGGTCCAGCAGCAGCAGGTCGTACTCGCGGTGGACGGCCATCTCGAGGCCGCGGTCGCCGTCCGCGGCTTCCAACACGTCGTAACCGGCAAAAGCGAGAGCATCCCGGATGCCGCGACGGATGGCCTCGTCGTCTTCGATCGTCAGCACCACCCGGCCCATTGCCTCATCTCCCCTGTCACCGGCACCCGCCCGGCAAGCCCCCCCTGCCCTGCTTGCCCTTTCATTCTACCGCTCGCCCGGCCGTGCCGGGGTAACCGGATTGTAACAACCGGCGGCAGCGATCGTCATGCTCGCCAACGGTTGTGCCCCGCCCACGCCGGTCGGGTCCGCACCGACGCGCGAGCCCTGACCGCTGGTCCACCACCCCGCCACCACCCCGTCCACCATCCCGTCCACCACCGCCTCGCACTGCCGAGCAACTAGGCGAGGCGGCAGCGGCCGACTACACTGGACGCGTTCCGCCAGTCTCGCCCAGCCCCGCTGCCGGCCCACGCACCAGCGGAGGCATTCCCTCACGAAAGGCACCTCTCATGCACCGCCTGACCTCCTTCCTGCTACTCTTGGCCACATCCCCCCTGGTCCTGCTGGCCGGCTGTGGCGCTCCCCAGACGCAACTGCCCGCCGCCGACGCCGGGCCCGCGGCGCCCGCCTCCACCTCCCCCCAGACTCGGATCGGCACGATCGACGTGGGAAAAATCTACAACCTCACCGGACTCCAGAATCAAAGGAACGCCAAGCTGCGCGAGTTGAATCAGAAACGCGTGAAACTGGAACAGGAACGCAACGACGCGATGCAGAAGAAGATTGCCGAGTTCGGTGGGGACACGGAGAAGTTGAGCGACGAGCAGAAGCAGGAGCTGCAAAAGATGCAGGCCGAGTGGCTGGCGGCGCGGCGCGACAACACCATCGAAGCTCAGCAGGTCATGCAGGAAACCGACCAGTTCCTGAACAACCTCTACAACCAGCAGACCGCCGAGCCGATTCGCAAGGTGGCCGAGGCCCGCGGCCTGGATATGGTGCTGGTCCTCCAAAGGAACCTGTTCGCTTACATCAATCCCGAAGTGGACATCACCGACGAGGTGCTCAGCCATTTAAACCTCCCCACGCCGCCCGCTGAGGGGCCAGGTGAGATCAGCGAGCTGTTGCAGCAGAGCGGTCAGGGGGCGGGGGCGGGGGCGGCACCGCAAGAACCGGCGGGCGAGCCAGCCCCGGCCGAGCCGGACCCGTCCCAGCCGGAACCATCCCAGGCGGCCCCGTCCCCACCGGACCAAGAGGAAGCGGCCGACGAGAGCGAGGCAGCCGCCGAGAGCGAAGCGGAGGAGAAGTAGGCCGGTTGGCCCAGCGAAGTGGGCCACCGCGGCCCCACACCCTCGCTGACACCGCCGCCGCTACCGGTTCCCGCTGCGGATCCCGGCCGGCGTGGCGCGAGCGTCGGTGTCGCGGTACACGACCACCTCTTGTTTGCGACCCACCTGCAAGGAAACGTGGATCTTGCCCAGCCTCCACTGGAACGAGCGGCCGTAGCTGCCGGCCGCGTCGGGCTGGCCAAACTTGCGCGACAGCGTCTGGTAAGAACTCTGCAGCCGCGGCGCCACCAGTTCGAGTTCGTACAGCACGCCGTCGAAATAACGAGCGCGGAGGATCCGCTTGTCGGACAACGTGGCCTGGTAACTTTGGTTACCCCGGTCGTCGATTTCTCGCTGGCCACCGGCCGCCGCGGGAAACTTGTCGGTAAACGTCTGGCGAGCTCGTGAGACTTCGTCGCGGAAGCCGATCCCCTCCACGGTAAACGACTGAGCGGCCGCCAGCTCAGCGGGTGAGTGCCTGGCCAGGGCAGGAGACGAGCCGCCCCAGACGATGACGACGGCCAGGGCCCAGCAAAAACGTGGCATGGAAGCGCCTCCCGAAGGAATCCGCGGCGGGTACCAAGACAGGTCGCACGCACGCGACCCCTCTGTTCTGTTATCGAATCTCACCGCGGGAGGAGATGAGCCCCCCTGCGGATAAAAGTGGGACAACCGCGGCCCACGACCCCCCCGAGACCCCTCTCGGGATCGCCCCCGGCGGGTTGTAAACTTGAGGGTCGTAAACTTTAAGGATTACACGCATCCCGACGCGCCGCGGCCGGCGGCGGCAGACAACGCATAGGTTAGCAAGGCATGGCAGTCTTTCCGCCGGGAACGCTGTGGGAAAAGGTTCAGCAGACCACCGCGGCGGCTTTGCAAAGCGGCGATTTGCAGCCCATCCCCACCCAATTCGAAACCCTCCCCGATGCCGACATCACCTTCCTGGTCCGCGTCGTCGCCCAGCTCGCAAAAAAAACCCCGCCGCCAGCAGCCGACAACCGCGGGGCCGGGGCGAACCCCTTTCTGCCGTACGACCCAGCGATGTTTGTGGCCCAGCCCTCCCAGACTCACGTCTGCCTGCTGAACAAGTTCAACGTGCTGGACCACCATCTGCTGATCGTCACCCGTCAGTACGAAGACCAGCAACAACGTCTGACGCTGGACGACTTCACGGCCTTGTGGCGCTGTATGGCGGAATACCCGGCGCTGGGCTTCTACAACG
>CAYFZZ010000021.1:0-4005 GCA_964347545.1 uncultured Planctomycetaceae bacterium
CCCATCACCCCATCACCCCTCACCCCTAGCCCCTCACCCCTCGCCCGCAGGATACTGGCAAGATGTGGCCTGAACCGGACCAGACTCAGCGTCTGATTGCTGCCGCCCAGGAGGGGGACGGCCAGGCGGTCAATCGGCTCTTGCAGCGGCACCGCGAGGCGGTGCGGCGGATGATCAGCCTGCGGATGGACCGGCAGCTGCGACCGCGGGTGGACGCCAGCGACATTGTGCAGGAGGTGTTGGTCGACGCCAGTCGCCGCATGGCGGAGTATCTGCGGGATCCGGCGATGCCTTTCCATTTGTGGCTGCGCCAGATGGCTCAGGATCGCCTCATCGACGCTCATCGCCGTCATCGCGTGGCCGCCCGGCGGAGCGTGGATCGGGAACAGCGGCTGGTGGCGGGCCCGCGGCTGGACCGAACCACCTTGAACCTGGCCGCGGCTCTATGTGACGACCAGCGGACTCCGGCGTCGGCGGCGGAGTGGAACGAGCTGCAGGTGTTGTTTCAGTCCGCCTTGGACCAGCTGGACGAGAAGGACCGGGAGGTGGTGATCATGCGTCATTTTGAAAAGCTGTCCAACAGCGAGGTGGCCGCCGCGTTGGACCTTTCCCCACCGGCGGCCAGCATGCGTTACCTCCGCGCTGTGCGGCGGCTGCGGAAGATTTTGGCGAGCGATGAATCTTAGTGACCACGAACAGCGATTGGCCGAAACCCTCCAGCGGCTCCTGGACGCTCGACACCGCGGCCAGCCGGTCGACATTGACATCGAGGCGGATCGGGAGCCGGCGGTGGCGGACGAGCTGAGGCAGCTGTGGGCCGCCGCCGAGGTGGCGGATGCCTGTGGGGACCACTGGTCCAGCGTGACGTTGTCCAGCGAGGGGTTCCTGCCGGCGAACCGCGAACTGCCTTGTCAGTTTGGCGACTACCAGCTGTGGGAAGAGATCGGGCGGGGGGGGATGGGGGTCGTGTACAAGGCCTGGCAATGCAGCCTTGATCGTACGGTCGCGTTAAAGATGATCCTCCAGGGCGAGCTGGCATCGGCGGACGATCTTTCTCGTTTTCGCCGCGAGGCGGAAGCGGCCGGGGGGCTGAGCCACCGCAATATCGTACCGATCTACGAGGTGGGCCAGCATCAGGGGCAGGCGTATTTCAGCATGCGGTATGTGGAGGGCGAGAACCTGGCGGTGCGGATGGCCCAGGGCCCGCTCCCTACCCGCGAGGCGGCCACGATCGTGGCCGGCGTGGCCCGCGCCCTCCAAGCCGCTCACCTCCGCGGCATCTTGCATCGGGACATCAAGCCCTCCAACATTCTGCTGGACAGCGACGGGCAGCCGCTGGTGACCGACTTCGGCCTGGCCAAACAGGTCACGGCCGACCCGGGTTTGACCCGCAGCGGGGCGATCCTGGGGACGCCCAGTTACCTGGCGCCCGAGCAGGCGGGGGGGAACCGGGGTGAGGTGTCGCCGGCCAGCGACGTGTACAGCCTGGGGGCCGTGCTGTACCAGTGCCTGACCGGCCGGCCGCCGTTTCAAGCGGCCACGCCGCTGGACACGGTGATGCTGGTCCTGGAACAGGACCCGTTGCCGCCGCGGTTGTTAAACCCGCGGGCCGACCGCGACCTGGAAATGATCGCTTTGCGCTGCCTGCAAAAGCCCCCCGAATTGCGTTACCCCACCGCGGCGGCCTTGGCCGAGGACCTGGAGGCGTATCTGCGGGGCGAGCCGGTCAGCGCTCGCAGCGGCAACTTTGCCGCCGTCATCGCGCGCTGGTTCCGCGAAACCCATCACGTCTCGGTCCTGGAAAACTGGGGGCTGTTGTGGATGTGGCACGCCGTGGTCCTCCTGGCGCTCTGCCTGCTGACCAATTACATGCACCGCCAGGGCTTCGCGCGACCTCAACCCTATCTCCTCTTGTGGGGGGGTGGGCTGGCGGTGTGGGCCCCCATCTTCTGGGCCATCCGCCGCCGGGCCGGGCCGGTGATGTTTGTGGAACGGCAGGTGGCGCACGTGTGGGGGGGCAGCGTGATCGCCAGCGTGGGGCTGTTCGCCATCGAATGGATTCTGCGGCTGCCCGTGTTGACCCTCTCGCCCGTGCTGGGCCTGATCAACGGGATTGTGTTTACGGTCAAGGCCGGAATTCTGTCGGGCGAATTCTACATCCACGCCGCCGCCCTGTTCGCCACCGCCGCGATCATGGCCGTCCTGCAGGCTTACGGCACCGATCTGGGCATCTCGTTATTTGGCATCGTCTCGGCGGCCGTCTTCTTCCTGCCCGGCTGGAAATACTACCGCCGCCGTGTGGACGCCCTGGAAGACGACTGACATCGTCCTCGATCCAAAGTCCCAGACACCGGGTGAGCCTCGGCGACCGGACCGACCAGGGCTACGGTCGGGGGCCGGTCGGACCCGCACGGGTTCGACCATTCCGGATGGCCAGGCCCCCCATGGCGGTTAACACAAAGCCGAAGGCCAGCGTGACGCCGTGCAAGCGGATCATCAGCGGGACGTCGATCCATCCCCCGCCGCTGTAGGCGGCTTGATCCTGAACCCCGCCCACGTATTCCCCCACCGCATAAATCGCCGCCAGCCCCATGCCGCTGATCAACGCCAGGCTACTGATCGACAGCAACATGAGCACGGCCGGGCGCGACTGGCTGAGCGCAAATCGTATTTGCAGGAGTCCGACCAGCACGGCGGTGACGATCAGCAGCCAGGCCGAACACAGCTCAACCGCAGGGGAAAACGTGATCCCCACCGCCAGCAGCAAGGTGCTGACCGCCAGGGCAGGAACCACCAGACGAGCGGCGCTCAGCGGAGTGGCCGCCGACACTTGTCCGGCGATGATCGGCAGAGCGAAACCGGCGTAGTGAAAATGAACTGCCGTCAGTTGAGCGATCACGGGGGGGAAATCGCCCGGCCACCAGCCCCCCCGGTGCCACACCGCCCAGATGCCACCGATCGCCAGAAAGACCATGCCCACGTCAAAACCCAATTGATCCGCATCCGCCAATTTCCGGGGACGTCGCAGGAAATGCACCAGGCCGCTGACGGCGATCAGCCAGGTCACCGCCATCCACGGCAAGGCCAGGGTCAGGGACCACCCGCCGACCGGCAGGCCGACGGCCGCCGCCAAGCAGACCGCCGCCGCCAGCTGACATCGGCCCACCACGCTCAGCAGGCCAGCCGGCATCGTGCCATCCGTTTGTCGTCGTACGATTTGCATTCCCAGCGGCACGACCAGGAAGGGCGCCAGCAGAAATACGGTGACGACCAGTTCCGGCTGGATGACCAGAATCGAGACGAGGTAGGCGAGCGTGCCGGTCCAGGCCGAGCTGGTCAGCGGTTTGGCGTGGACACAGAGGACCGGGTTTTGACCTTCGTCGGACCGCATGCTCATCCCGGGAAGATCAGGCGGCATGTTCTTGACCCGCGGTTGAGGCGGACCGCTTGGCATCCGCGCGACCCGGCTGGTCATGCACCGCCCTTTGCATGGCGCGGGCGGACTGGACCGCGAAACGATTCTGGAAGTAACGCGCCACCGGCATCCCCAGCCATACCAGCCATGTCGCCGGCCGGGAGAAGGATTTCAGGTCGTACCACACGGTATTGTCGTGCCGATTCCACTGCACGACAAACTGCTCTTCGCCCTCTTCGACGTGTCCCGGCAGCGTGCCGTACGCAAATCCAAATTGGGAGAGGCCGTCCGACTCGTCTCCCGGACAATCGTCCACTACATAAACGATGCGGCACGATGCCAGTTTCCACAGCCCGCAGGCCCGCAGCAGCAGCACGACGGTCGAGCCGGATTGGAGCGGAGTGTGGGGGGGATAGATTTGGGCAAATTTTGACGGAAACTGTCGCCAGGTCCGCAAAGCCGCTCGGGCCGCCGCGAATACCTTTTCGCCCCTGCCCAGGCAGGCTCGGTAATGCAACCGATCGTAGCCGCACGGGGTCCGGTCACGGGTGGCCCCGATCAGGTCGTAAGGGTAGCTGAACGCCAGCTGC
>CAYFZZ010000022.1:0-9485 GCA_964347545.1 uncultured Planctomycetaceae bacterium
TCACTCTTCACTCTTCACTCCCCCACCCCCCGCCCGCTCAGCCGGCCAGACCTTGCAGGAAATTGGCGTACGAGGCCACGATGTTGACGATGATGGCCACGATCATCAGGGCCACCACGGCCCACACGGCGAAACCGGCCAGCTTGGTCAGCGTCGCCAGGGCGTCCCGAGCCCGCTCCTGGTACTGGTCGGCCAGTCTCAGCATCGCTTCTTCCAGCCGACCGCTCTCTTCCCCCACTTGGACCGTGTCCAGAAAGTCGGGCGGAAACGCGTCGGTCCTGGCCAGGGCCACCACAGCCTCTTCCCCGCGGCCCACGCTGGCCGCCACCTCCGGGATGTGCTGGGTGAAGCCCACCTGGTGGGTGCTCTGCAACGCCAGCGGCAGCGCCCGCCGCAGGTCCATCCCGGCCTCGAGGGTCAGGCCCAGCGTCCAGGCCAGGCGGGCCAGAGCCAGGGTCCGCAGGCAGGAGCCGATCACCGGCAGCCTCAGCACCACCCGCTGGACCGGCCCCACCCAGGCCATCCCGCTGCGCAACAGGTAGTAAGCGGCCACCCCCAGACCGCCGACGACCGCGATCAGCGACACGTAGATCAACAGGCCCCGGTTGCCCCGCAGCCCCAGCCCCAGGATATCGTAGGGGGCGTCCCCCATGTTCCGGCCGATCACCCCCAGGATCCAGATCAGGAATCCCACCATGACGATCGCGGCGGTCAACTGGACCAGCGGCCAGGTGATGCCGGCCAGGAAGGTACGGCGGAGTTGCAGGCGGTGTTCGTAATGGTCCGCCAGCCGGCGAAAGACGGTGGGCGATTTTCCTGTCTGGTCGCCCAGCTGCACCAGCTGGTGAAACAACGGCGGGAAGTACGCGCCCGCCTGGCCCACCCCCTCCCCGCTGCTCTCCCCCCGCTCGACCGCCCCCTGGATCTGGCTCACCGCAACCCGCATCCGCCCCCGCGCTCGTTCCGCCTCGCGCTGCCAGATCCTCCGTTCGTCGATCCCCGCCTCCAGGGCGAGGGCCACGCGGCGGCAGAGGGCGGCCAGCGGTCGGGTACCGATGCGCGGCATGAGTTTGTCCCCTGCAGTGGGTCGACCGGCGGCGCGGGGCGAGCCACATCCGGCTGCCCCGAGGGCATGCCGCCCGACCCCGCCTGCGGCCTTTCGCGACGAAAATTGGGTGGACCGTCCCTGTCGGTCCGAGGGTCCTGATTCTATCGTACCGGACAGTCCAGCGGGGAAGTCCCCGCGGCGGGCCGCATCGGGGTGACCGCCGGGGGGCGCCCCCGACAGCCCCCCACCGCTCTGCTACAATGCCACCTCTTCCGATCGGACGCGCCTCTTTCCTCTCTTTCCCCCCACGGCAACCCGGTGGCCACTGCGATGGCGAGCTCGCCAAAACTCGGGACGATCGCCATTGTCGGCGTCGGTTTGATCGGCGGCTCGATCGGACTGGCCGTCCGCCGCCGCCGGCTGGCCGAACGGGTCATCGGGATCGGTAGGCGGGAGAGCTCGTTGCAGATCGCCAGGCGGCGAGGGGCGATTACCGCGGCGACCACCGACCTGGCCGGAGGCGTGGCCGACGCCGACTTGATCGTGGTCTGTACCCCGGTCGAGACGATTGTCGACATCGTCCGCCAGGTGGCCCGGTCCTGTCCGGCAGCAGCCCTGGTCACGGACGCCGGCAGCACCAAGCAGCAGATTGTGGCCGCCTTGGCCCGCGGCCTGCCCCGCGGGGTCCGCTACCTGGGCAGCCACCCCATGGCGGGTGGCGAGCAGCAGGGTCCGGAACATGCCCAAGCGGACCTGCTGGTCGGGCGGACCGTCATCGTCACCCCCACCCGGCAGACTCGTCCCGCCGATCGCGCCAGGCTGCGCCGCTTTTGGGAGTCGCTGGATGCCCAGGTGGTGCAGATGTCGCCCGGCGAACACGATCGCCGGATTGCCACGGTCAGCCACCTGCCGCATCTGGTCGCCGCCACCTTGGCCGCCGCCACCCCCCCCGCGGATTTGGCCTGCGTCGCATCTGGTTGGCTGGATACGACGCGGATCGCGGCGGGGGATGTCGAGTTGTGGGAGCAGATTTTTCGCAGCAATCCGGCCCATGTCTTGAAGTCGCTATCGCGGTTTGAGACATTATTGAGCTCGGTGCGCCAGGCCATCGACCAGGAAGATTATCGCCGCTTGCGGAAAATCCTCCGCGACGCGAAACGGAAACGCGATGCGGCCGCCGGACGCTCGTCCTGAAGGACCAGGATCTTCACACCGTCACGAACGTCATGTTGTGGGAAATCGACATTCACCCCCGCGAAGGGACGCCCGATCGGGTCGCCGCATCGATTGCGGCCGAGGCGGCTGACCTGGGCATCGCCGACCTGCAGGTCTCGGCCGCAGACGGCTACCTGATCCAGGGCCGGCTGGGACGGGCCGAAGTCGAACGGGTGGCACGCGAGCTGTTGGCCGACGATGTGGTGCAGAGCACGGTGGTTGCGCAGGTCGGCGATCCGGCGCTGACCCAACCCCCGCCCCAACGCGACTGCCTGGTGCACGTGCTGCCCAAGCCGGGGGTAATGGACCCCGTGGCTCACAGCGCCAAAGCGGCCGTGGCCGACCTCGATCTGGCGGTCGACGAAGTCCGCACCTTGCGAAAATACTGGCTGTCCGCTCTGCCGCCAGAACAGCTGGCGGTGATCAGCAGCAAGATTCTGGCGAATGATGCGATCGAGCGGGTGATTGTGGGGCCGCTGGACTTCGATCACCTCGAAATCGGCGCGCCGTACGATTTTCAGTTGAACCATGTGGCCATTCGCCAGCTGGACGAGGAGGGCCTGGCACAGCTGAGCCGCACGGGGCAGCTGTACCTGCAACTGGCCGAAATGCAGACCATCCAGGCGTTCTACCGCGAGCTGGGTCGCGAGCCCACCGACGTGGAACTGGAAACGCTGGCTCAGACGTGGAGCGAGCATTGCAGCCACAAGACCCTGGCGGGCCGCATCCACTATCGCGGAGCGATCGGGGCGGGGGGGGCCGAGGGCCAGCGGCAGTTCGAGAACATGCTGAAAGAGACCATCTTTGCGGCCACCACCCACATCCGCCAACAACTGGGCTCGCACGACTGGTGCGTCAGCGTCTTCGAGGATAACGCCGGCATCGTCCGGTTTGACGAACAGGACAATGTGGTCTTCAAGGTCGAAACCCATAACCACCCTTCGGCCCTGGAGCCCTACGGGGGCGCGAACACGGGTATCGGCGGAGTGATCCGCGATCCGCTGGGCACCGGGCTGGGCGCCAAACCGGTCTGTAACACCGACGTCTTCTGTTTCGCCCCTCCCGATACCCCGCCCGACCAGCTGCCCCCCGGCGTCCTGCACCCTCGCCGCGTCATGAAGGGTGTCGTCGCCGGGGTCCGCGACTACGGAAACCGGATGGGGATCCCGACGATCAACGGAGCGATCTATTTTGATCCGCGCTACCTCGGCAACCCGCTGGTCTACTGCGGCAACGTGGGCATCCTCCCTCGGGACAAATCGCAGAAAAAACCCCTCCCGGACGACTTGATCGTCGTCATCGGTGGCCGCACCGGCCGGGACGGCATCCACGGCGCCACCTTCAGCTCGGCCGAATTGACCGATCAAAGCGAATCGCTGTCGGGCGGGGCCGTGCAGATCGGCAATGCCATCACGGAAAAAATGGTGGTGGACGTCGTCCTCGCCGCTCGCGATCAAGGCCTCTACCACGCCATCACCGACTGCGGGGCCGGCGGGCTGTCCAGCGCGGTGGGCGAGATGGGCGAAGCGATCGGGGCCCAAGTCGATCTGGAAAAAGTGCCCACCAAGTACGAGGGGCTGTCCTATACCGAAATCTGGATCTCCGAGGCTCAGGAGCGAATGGTGCTGGCGGTGCCGGCCAGGCACTGGGAGGCCCTCGCCGCCCTCTCCACCTCGGAAAACGTCGAAGCGACCGTCATCGGCCGCTTCGTCCCCACGGGGCGGCTGCAACTGAGCTACCATGGCCAGGAGGTGGCCGATCTGCCCATGCCGTTCCTGCACGACGGCCGGCCCCCGGTCGTGCGGCAGGCCCGCTACACGCCCGCCCAGCCCACCCCGCTGCCCCCCTTCGCACCCGGCCGCTGGGAGGACGACCTGCGGAAGATCCTGGGCGCGGGGAACGTGGCCAGCAAGGAATGGGTCATCCGCCAGTACGATCACGAAGTGCAAGGGGGCAGCGTCGTGAAGCCGCTGGTTGGCGTGGCGAACGACGGGCCCAGCGACGCGGCGGTCGTGCGGCCGCGGCTGGACTCCCGCCGCGGACTGGTCGTGGCCTGCGGGATGAATCCCCATTACGGACGACTGGATACCTACCACATGGCGGCCAGCGCCATCGACGAGGCGATCCGCAATTGCGTGGCCGTCGGCGCCGATCCGGCCCGCATCGCGATCCTGGACAATTTCTGCTGGGGCGACTGCGAACAAGCGGAAACCCTGGGCTCGCTGGTCCGAGCCGCCATGGCCTGCTATGACCTGGCCGTCGGCCTGGGGGTCCCCTTCATCAGCGGCAAGGACAGCCTGAACAACGAATTCCGTTACCAGGACGATGACGGGCAATCCCAGACGATCGCCATCCCCCCCTCGCTGCTGATCAGCGCCTTGGGACAGGTCGCCGACGTCAGCCGGTGCGTGACGATGGACCTCAAAGCACCCGGCCACGCGCTCTACCTGGTCGGCCTGACCCAGGACGAACTGGGCGGATCGCACCTGGCCCTGGTCCGGGGAATGGAGGGAGGCCAGGTGCCCCGCGTCGACGTGGAACGAGCGCGGCAGACCTTCGCCGCTCTGCACGCGGCCATCGACAGCGGCCTGGTCCGGGCCTGCCACGACCTGAGCGAAGGAGGGCTGGCCGTTGCCGCCGCCGAGATGGCTTTTGCCGGCGGCTGGGGAGCGACCATCGATCTGGCCCGAGTGCCCTGCGGGGCCGGTCCGCTGGCGGACCGACCGGAGGTGGTCCTGTTCAGCGAATCGAATACGCGTTTCTTGTGCGAAGTGGAAACGGCCCAGGCCGCCGCCTTCGAGGATCGACTGGCGGGGATCCCCGCCGCCCGCGTCGGGGAAGTGACCCAGATTCCGCGCCTGCAGATCGGCAGCTGGATCGATACCGATCTGGCCAGCCTGAAGGAGGCCTGGCAGAAACCCCTGGCGTGGGATTGAAGACCCCAGTTGTGATACTTTAGCCGATTGCAGGGACGAGGTGTTGCGGTAATGGGTTTCTGAACAGGAGGCCGCAGAGCTAACAGAGCTCGGTTTGCTCTGTTGCCTTCTGTTCAAAACCTGCGCCAGCACCCTTCCAGGTGCTGCAATCCGTTAAGGTATTACCAAAAGTGAAGCGCCGTAAAAGCCTCGGGCGCGACAGAGAATTAAACCGATGGCCACCCCCCGCATCTTGATCCTGCGAGCTCCGGGTACGAACTGCGACGTCGAGACGGCGTACGCCTTCGAACAGGCGGGCGGACACGCCCAGCGGGTGCACATCAACCGCGTGCTGGAACAGAGCGGCATGTTGCACGACTACCAGGTCCTGTGCATCCCGGGCGGTTTCAGCTATGGAGACGATGTCGCGGCCGGCCGGATCCTGGGCAACCAAATCCGAAACCACCTGGCCGGATACCTGCAAGATTTTCGCGGAGCGGGCAAATTGATCCTGGGCATCTGCAACGGGTTCCAAGTCCTGATCAAAGCGGGTGTGCTGCTGGACGCCACCCCCTCCGGACCGGCGGACGACCCGCGAGCGCCCGCCACCCTGACCTGGAACGATTCGGGCAAATTCGAAGATCGCTGGGTCCACCTCCACGTCGCCAGCGACCAATCGGTCTTCCTGGCTGGGATCCAGCAGATGTACCTGCCCGTGGCCCATGCCGAAGGGAAATTCGTCGCCCGCGACACGGCTCAACTGGACGCCCTCGACCAAGCCGGCCAGCTGGTGCTGCGCTACGGCCACCCCGACCAGACGCCGTCGGGCGATCTGCCCTACCCATTCAACCCCAACGGTTCCCCCCGGAATGTGGCCGGAGTGGCGGATCCCAGCGGCCGAGTGCTGGGCCTGATGCCCCATCCCGAACGGCACATCGATCCTACCCAACACCCCCACTGGACCCGCGGGGCCGCCGGCCCGGTGGGGGACGGCCTGGCCGTGTTCGCCAACGCCGTGGCTTATTTTCGCTAGGGCCGCGAAAAGGAGTCCGCCAGGACGGCCGGCCACCGCCCCCGTTGCTGGCCCAGCACTGCTGGCAGCCAGCGCGTTTTGCTTGACACGCTCGGCGCCGACGCCTATCATCCCGCCCCGATCCCGTCCGGCGATGCGGGTCCCCCCGGTGGCCGATCGGCAACGCTTGGGTGGCAAGCGGCTGGAGCCGGCGGGCGGTAAGTCAAACGGAAACGCCCGCCGCCCCGTCGCGCCCACGCCAGACGCGACCGGCCGGCGGGCCGCACCAGGGTGACCAGCGGGATGGTCCAGCCACGTCATATTCCCGTCATGTGCGACGAGGTGATCGAGTGGCTGGCTGTCCAAACGGGACAGGTGGTGGTGGATGGCACCGTCGGCGGCGGCGGACACACTCGGGCCCTCGCCCAAGCCGTGGGCAGCCAGGGACTGGTCGTGGCCCTCGACCGCGATCCGGCAGCCGTCGCCCGAGCGGAACAAAATCTGAAGGGATTGCCCATCAAATTGGTGCAGGCAAGTTACCGCGAATTGCCAGAGGTGTTGCAGGAGGTGCAGATCCCCCAGGTGAATGGGATCCTGCTGGACCTGGGGCTCTCCAGCGACCAGCTGGAGGACCCCCAGCGAGGTTTTAGTTTTGACAGCCACGGCCCGCTGGACCTGCGGTTCGATCCCGCCTGCGGCCAACCGGCCTGGCAACTGCTGGACAACATCCCGGAAAAGGAATTGGCAGATTTGATTTACGAGTTTGGCGAAGAACGCTACAGCCGGCGGATCGCGCGGCAGGTGGTCCAACAGCGGCGGCAGCAGTCGCTGAAGACCGCCCACGAGGTCGCCCAGCTGGTCCGCCGCTGCGTGCCCCCAGCGCGAGGGCACCGCGGCATCGACCCGGCCACGCGGACCTTCCAGGCCCTGCGGATCGCCGTCAACGAGGAACTGCAACACCTGCAGCTCGGTCTGGAACAGTTTCCCGACTGCCTCCAGCCGGGCGGTCGGGTGGTGGCCATCAGCTTTCATTCGCTGGAAGACCGGATCGTGAAACGAACGTTTCGCAGCGATCCGCGTTACGAGGTGTTGACGAAAAAACCCGTCCGCCCGACCACCGCAGAAGTCGCTCGAAACCCCCGAGCTCGCAGTGCCAAACTGCGGGCCGCGGCACGGACCGGTGGCGGGGGACCGCGGGAGTCATGAGCAATCAGGCAGGCATCAGGAAGATGGCGGAAGCCTGGTCGGCCGTCGCCGGCCAGACAGGTCCTTGCCCGCCACAGCCGCGACCGCCCCACAACAATCCCACGCGTTAACTAACCCAGGAGGCCCATGATGGCCGGACACAAATCGTTCCTTCCCCGAGAAATCAAGATCGGGCTGGTGGTGATCCTGACCCTGCTGGTGGTCTTCGCCGCCGGCCTCGTGCATCGGTTCTGGCAACCGGCGGACAGCGACAGGGACGTGGCGGTGGCCGAGGAACCGGCCGCCGTCGCGGCCACGCCGGTGGAACCGGTCCAGGTCGCTCCGGCTCACCACCAACAGGCCCCGGCCGTCGACCCCTTCGCGGTCCCGGAGGACGAGTTCGCGTCGCAGCCGTCCGACCGTTCGTATTACCAACAAGCCAAGGCGGCGGCCGCCGCCGAACCGCCTACCGACCGGTATGCCTTCATGCCCACGGAAACCTCCTCCCCAAGTGCCCCGCCGCAGGTGGCCGCTCAACGACCGGAAACCACCTCTGACCAGGTCGCCGATGGGGGAGCGGGTGACGAGCGAGCATTGGCCCTGCCCGCTCAAACCGCACCCCCCCCTGCCCAACTGCCGCTGGAAGAACTGGAAACTTCCGACGCCCCCATCGCCACCCCCTCCTCCCCGCTGGACCAGGACGCCCCGCCGGGAGAAGATCCGCGGGCCCCCACCTTTTCCGCTCGCCAAGCCCCCCTGCCGGTCACCGACCACGGCCCCCCAGCGCGGTATGCCGAACCGCTGGCGCCGCAGGACGAATTGGCAGACCACCACGACCGTCCCAGCGACCAGGCCGCTTACGACCCGCCCCAGGATTACCGCGAATCCGCCTGGCCGTCGCCGGCCCAAGCCCCACCAGCACCCGGCGGCCAACTGGCTCAGGTCAGCCAGGAGGTGGGCGACTACCTGCAACGGGCACCCGAGGGCACTTATCGCGTGATGCCCAACGATAACTTCTGGACGATCGCCGAAAAACTGTACGGGTCCGGCAACTACTTCAAGGCCTTGATGCAGTACAACCGGCAGCGGTACCCGGTGGCCGAACAGCTGGCGGTGGGCGACGAGGTGTTGGCACCTTCCAAGGCCGAGCTGGTGGAGCTGTATCCGGACTTGTGTCCCAAGGAGCGCCGCCGAGCGACGACGTTTGGGGTCAGCTCGCGGCCCACGACGGACGGGCGGATTTACGTCGTGCAGGAAGGAGACACGCTGTTTGATATTGCTCGGTACGAACTGGGGGATCCGGCGCGGTGGGTCGAGATCTACCAGCTGAACGCCCAGCAGCTGACCGAAGACTTCAATTACGTGCCCCCGGGAACGAAACTGGTCATGCCAGGCCGACCTGGGCGGCGGCCGGCGTCCCAACCGGAACGGTTGACCCAGCAGCCCGAACCGGGGCCCCCGCGGCGGTAAGGGCAGTGGCCCCCCGCCCCGTCGGCGGCTGACCCTGGACGATGCTAGCCGCAGCGATACACTGCAGGCATGCCTCGTCAAAAGTTCCGGCTGCAGAAGATCATCTCGGGCGGACAGACCGGCGTCGACCGCGGCAGCCTGGACGCGGCCATCACGGCCAACATCCCCCACGGCGGCTGGTGCCCCCGGGGACGGCGGGCCGAAGACGGGGTCATCTCGCGAAAGTACCGGCTGAAAGCGACGGAGTCGGCCGAGTACCAGGTACGGACCGAGCGGAATGTGACCGCGGCGGACGGGACCTTGATCCTTTGCCGCGGACCGCTCCGCGGCGGCACCCTCCTGACCCGCAACATCGCCGCGGCCCACGACCAGCCCCTGCTGGTCATCGACCTGGACCAGGCCGCGCAGGAACCGGATGCCGCCGTGACGGAGGTGGCCGGCTGGCTGAAACAGCACCGCGTCGGGGTCCTGAACGTGGCCGGACCCCGCGAGAGCCAGCAACCGGGAATCGCCGCCGCCGCCCGCCACTTTTTGCTCAGCGTCATCGCCCGCCAGGCCTGACTGTGGGGGAAGGCCTCGGCCGCCAACAGCCGCCCCGCATGACGGGCAAGAGTGCCCGTTCTATTTTTGGTTGCGGCCA
>CAYFZZ010000023.1:0-11186 GCA_964347545.1 uncultured Planctomycetaceae bacterium
CAATCCGCAACCCCAGGTCCCCCAGTCCTCCGCTGACCAGGTAAGTGGCATCGCTGCGGCACCGCAATTGGTCCGGCCGCACCGCGGTGGGTCCCCGGGGCACCAGCCGGGCGGCATACCGCTGATCCCCGCGGTAGGCCACCTGATCCTCGTCGTCGCCACTGACGATTTCGCCGAACACCCGCAGGGCACCTTCCCGGGGCGACATGGCAGGATCCAGGTCCAGCAGCCCGCCCCACACGGCCGGCAGTTCTTCGGAGATGACGCGGCCCAGCCCCCACAAGGGCGATTGAGCCAGGCCGGGCAGCGGCTGTCCCGCGATCACGGGCTGGGCACCTTGGGTGACCAGCCACAGCCGGGCGTTTTCCCCCCAGCCGGCTCGTCCCAGGGACTGCACCGTACGGAGGGCACTCCGGCAGCCCCAACGTTCGGCCTCTTCCAAGGATGGCAAGCGTAAATCCGCCGCCGCCGGGGCATCGAGGCTCCAACAATGCACAATCCTCCCCACCCTCTGTCCGTCGGCCCGCAGAGCTTGCCACACCCGCTGGAGGTCCTCCCCGTCGGCTGGCTGGATCACAAACCGCTGGTCGTCCAGTTGTTGGTACTGCGTGCCGTGAGAGACCAGCACGTGAGGCACGCCGCGCGTGTCCAACAAACCTGCCAGGGCTTCGCCGACGCCTTGCCGGTCGGCCAGGATCAACCAGCAATCTTCGCTGGCGGATGGCAAGCCCACGACTTCTTCCGCGGGGCTGAGCTGGCTGGCTGCCTCGCGCCGGGCCAGGATAACCGACTGGGGCGCATCGACGGCGTGACCGTCGCGCTGGATCTGACCCGGCATCGCCAGGGCGGACTCGAAACCGGCGCCGTGCAAAACGCGGGTCCACTGCGGCGGCGAAATCAACGGATGCCGGGGCCGCAGATCCGTATCCACAAATCGCCACCACCCGTCGGTCAACCCAAAGATCAAGTCCAGCCACCCCTGGGGTCGCGTACCTTCCAGGAGGATCAGCATCCCCTGGGGGGCCAGCAACTGCCGCACGTGACCGATCGCCTGCCGCAGGTCCCGCGTGGCGTGCAGGACGTTTGCCGCCAGGACCACATCAAACTGTTCCGCGGCAAAACCCTGCGACTGCGGATCCAGCTCGATGTCCAACGTGCCGTACCGCACGAAGGGAAACTCGCGGAATTTGCGACGAGCCTCTTGCGTAAAGATTTCGGAGACGTCGGTAAACAGATATTCGGTGTGGGCGGCCGGCAGGCGGGGGAGGATGCGAGCGGTCGTGCCGCCGGTGCCCCCCCCGATCTCCAGGATCCGCAAGGGACGCCCCTCGGGTCTGCCTGCCACCGTGCGGGTGATGCATTCTTCGACCAGCGCGTTCAAACTGCGAGCAAAAGGAGAATCGGCATACAGCCGCTCGACCAGTGTCGCCGAACCCTCGGGAAACAGGACCTGCAACGGATCGGCAGCGCCCCGCAACACGTCCGCCAGTTTCCGGCCGCACTGCTGCAGCAGGTCAAGTTCTGCATCGCACTCGGGATACCGCTCGCGAAGATCGTCTTCCAGTCCAGCGGGGTCCTGGGCTGGCGGCAGGGGACCGGCGACCGTCCACTGCCCCTCGGGGCCGTCCTCCAACCCTTTCCCGACCAGCAGCTGGCACATCCGACCGCACAACGCTTGTTGAGCGGGGACGACGCCCAGTCCAGCGAAGAGGGCCGCCGCCGTGACTTGCTCGCCCGGGCGTAAATTCCACCCCAAATCTGCGAAGGCCGCCCGGACATAAGCGACGCTCAACCGTTCCATCTCGTCTTCCAGCGTGCGATAGCGGTCCAGCTGCAACTGCCGCTCCACCCGCTCGACCTCCGCCCCCACGCTGGCCGCCACCCCCGCGGGATCCGCCAGGTAATCGGCGGCACGGCGAACGGTCGGCTGGCTGAACAACGACTTCGGTTGCCACCGAATCTCATAAAACGCGTCTGCCATCTCGGCCGCGGTGGCTGTCTGGGATCCGGCCGCCGCACCCGTCCGCGGATCCTTCCGACCCGCCGCTCGACTTTCTTCCCCCGCGCCCGCGGCGGTAAACCAGTACCGCTGTCGCTGGAAGGGATAGGTGGGCAAAGCCAACTTGCGGCGGGGGTAATCGCGGTCGAACCCTTCCCAATCGACCTCCGCCCCGTGGAGGTAGAGGTCGGCGAGGGTGGACAAGATCTGCGTCCAGTCGTCCACACCGGGCCTTAGCGAGGAGAGCCACCGTCGAGCGTCCTGGCCGTCACCGTCGCCCAGGCACAACCGTCCCAGGAAGGTCAGCACCGGTTTGGGCCCGATTTCCAGGAACGTGTCCACCCCCATGTCGGCCAGGGCCTGGATCCCGTCGGCAAAGCGGACGGGTTGGCGAATCTGAGCCTGCCAGTAGTCCGCCCGGGCCATCTGGCCGTTGTCCAGCCGGCCGTGGACGTTGGTCACGATCGGACAGCGGGGCATGTGGAAGGTGACTTCCTGGCAAACGCCAGCGAAGTCTTCCAGGATGGGTTCCATCAAGGTCGAGTGAAAGGCGTGGGAAACTTCCAGGGGCTGGGCCGTCACCCCGGCGGCCTCCAGTTGCCGGACCACCCACCCCACCGCCTCGGCCGCTCCCGAAATCACGGTCTGCTGGGGTCCGTTAATCGCCGCGATGGCCACCTCGTCCTTCCCCCCGCTCAACGCCGCCTCCACCTGCCGCTGGTCGGCCGCCACCGCGAACATGCAGCCCCCCTTTGGCAGACTCTGCATCAGCCGGCCGCGGGCGGCGATCAGCTTCAACCCGTCTTCCAGCGAAAACACGCCGGCGGCGCAGGCCGCGGCAAATTCACCCACGCTGTGCCCCATCACCGCAGCCGGTTCCAGGCCCCACGACTTCCACAGCTGAAACAGGGCGAATTCCAAGGCAAAGATGGCCGGCTGGGCAAACGCTGTCTGCTGCAGGCGCGCCTCGCTGGCCGCGGGATCGTACAACACCGACAGCAGGGATTGTGATTGGGGCAGCTGGTCGCTCAGCAGCTGGTCGCAGCGGTCCAGGGCCGCCCGGAAGGTGGGCTGGGTCTCGTACAGCGACCGTCCCATCCCCAGGGTTTGCGATCCCTGGCCGGTAAACAGCAACGCCACTCGGGGGCAGTCTGGCGGAGTTCGCACGCGATGGGCTGGGGCCCGGGCCAGCTGTTGTCGGCACTCTTCCCGGTCGCTGGCCCGCACCGCCAGGCGGTGCCCAAAATGCGCTCGGCCCGCCGCAGCGGTAAAGCAGATGTCGCCCAACGGCTCGGCCGTGCCGGAAAGATACTGGTCGTAGCTGTGGGCCAGGTCCTGCAGGGCCTCTTCATTCTTGGCTGACAAGACCAGCAGATGTTGTGGCCGGTCCGGCCGGACCTCGCCCCGTGCCGGTTCGGGCGCCTCTTCCACCACCACGTGCGCGTTGGTGCCGCTGAACCCGAACGAGCTGACACCCGCGATCCGCCGCCCCTGGACTTTGGGCAGCGGGGTCTGCCGAGTGGGAACGACCAGCCTCAGCTGCTGCCAGGGGATGAACGGGTTCGGCTTGTGCAGATGGAGGTGCGGCGGAATCTCGCCGTGTTGCAGGGCCAGGACGACCTTCAGCAAGCTGGCGATGCCGGCCGCCGCCTCGAGGTGTCCGATGTTGGTCTTGACCGATCCGATGGCCAGCGGCGGACCCTCCCCCTCGGCTCGCTCGGCATCAAACACCTCGGCCAGAGCCTCCACTTCGATGGGGTCGCCCAGCGTCGTGCCGGTCCCGTGAGCCTCGAGGTACCCGACCTGGTCCGGCCGGATGCCGCTGTGCTGCAGCGCCTTTTGGATCAGGGCCACTTGGGAAGGTCCGTGGGGGGCCGTCAGCCCGTTGCTGCGGCCGTCGTGGTTGACGGCCGAGCCGCGGAGGAGGGCCAGGATCCGGTCGCCGTCGGCGAGGGCATCGTCGAGGCGTTTCAGCACGACCATGCCGCAACCTTCGCCCCGCACGTAACCGTCCGCCGCCTCGTCGAAGGTGTGGCAGGCACCGCTGGGGGAGAGGGCCCGGGCGGCCGAGAGGGCCACGCTGGCGGCGGGATCCAGGATCAAGTTGACCCCCCCCGCCAGGGCCGCGCGACACTCGCCCTTCCGCAAGCTCTCTGCCGCCAGGTGCACAGCGACCAGGGACGAGCTGCAGGCGGTGTCGACGGCCAGGGTGGGACCGTGCAGCCCCAGGAAATAGGCCACCCGGCCAGCCGCCACGCTGTTCAAGGTCCCGGTGCTGGAATGGGCGTCGATCCCCTCCACACCCAGGGCCCGGTCCTGCAGCCTGCCGTAATCGCAGTTGGTGATCCCCACGAAGATCCCGGCGTCGGTCCCGGCCAGCCGCTGGGGTGACTGGCCGGCGTGTTCCAGCGCCTCCCAGCTGACCTCCAGCAGCAGTCGCTGTTGGGGGTCCAGCGTTTCCGCCTCGCGGGGGGACAGTTCGAAGAACTGCGGATCGAAACGGTCGACGTGCGGCAGGAAACCGCCGCGGCGAGTGTACATCTTGCCCTGGGTTTCTGGATTGGGATCGAAGTAGCGATCCACGTCCCAGCGGTCGGCCGGCACATCGCCCAGGGCATCGACACCTTGGCACAGCAACTCCCAGAATTCGTCCGGATGGTTCGCCCCGGGGAAACGGCAACTCATACCGACAATCGCAATCGGCTCGGCCGGGCCCTGCGACCTTTGGCCCTCGGCGGTGGTGGTCGCGGCCCCTTCCGCCACGGCCAGGTGGTCCGCCAGGGCGGCGATGGTGGGGTAGCCGTAGAGCAGCGTGGGGGACACTTCGCTTTCCAGCCAATCTTCCAGCTCGCCGGAGATGCCGACCAGGGCCACGGAATCGAGCCCGAAGCGGGCGAAGGCTTCGTGGACGTCGACGCGATCGGGGGAGACGCCCAGTTGTTGAGCGATCCGAGCGACCAGCCAGCCGCGGATGGCTTGGGCGGACTTGGCCGATGGGGGACGGGCCCCCGCCGCAGGCGCCGCCCCGCGAGCACCGTGCTGGGCTTGATCCTCGTCCGCGGTCCAGGCAGCGATGGCCTGCAGTTCGCCCTTCAGAAATGCGTCGCGACTGGAACGCCGCTGAACTTTGCCGCTGGAGGTTTTCGCCAGGCTGCCGGTTTTCAGCAGAAGGATGGAAAAAGCGGGGACTTCGTGTTGTTCGACGATGGCCTGGCGGATCGCCTCGATCACTTCCTGCAGGTTGGCCTTCCGATGTTCACGCTCGATTTCATGAGCCACCACTAGCCGTTCTTCCCCTCCTTCTTCGATGGCAAAGGCGACCCCGCCGCCGCGGCGCAGCACATCGTGAGCTCCTTCGACGGTCGCCTCGATATCGTGCGGATAGAGGTTGCGGCCCCGCACGATGATCACGTCTTTCAGCCGCCCGGTGACGAACAGTTCGCCTCCGTGGAAAAACCCCAGATCGCCCGTCCGCAGATAGTTGGTGCCCCCATGGTGGCTGACATGAGCGCGAAAGATCTTTTCTGTCTCTTGCGGATTGTTCCAATATCCTTGAGCCACGCTGGGGCTGGAGATCCAGATTTCCCCCACGTGGTCCTCGGGCAGGCGGTGTCCGGTGTCGGGGTCCACAATCGCGATTTGTGTATCAAACAGGGTGTGGCCACAGCCGACCAGCCGCTTCCCCTCTTCCTCCTGGTCCTTGGTCGGCACGGCCCGGTGCGCTTCCAGCAGCCGGGCGTCAAACGACTTCACCACCGGACGCTCGCCCTTAAACCCTCCCGTCACAATCAGGGTCGTTTCGGCCATCCCATAGCAGGGATAATGGGCTTCGGCCCGAAACCCGTAGGGGGCGAACTTGCGGGCGAACGTCTCCAGCGTCTCGGCCCGCACCGGCTCGGCCCCGTTAAACGCCACCCCCCAGGTGCTCAGATCCAACCCCTCACACTGCTGCTCGGTAATCTTCTCATTGCACAAGGCGTAGGCAAAGTTGGGGCCGCCGCTGATCGTGACTCGATATCGCGTGATGCCTCTCAGCCAGCGGATCGGCTTTTGCAGGAACGCCATGGGGGACATGAAGACGTTGGGGCGACCCAGGAAAGCCGGTTTCAGCACGCCGCCGACCAGCCCCATGTCGTGATAGGTGGGCAGCCAGGTCAAACCGACTTCATCCCGGCTGGTTTGAAATCCGCTGGTGATCGAGACGCAGTTATGGATCAGGTTGCTGTGGGTCAGCATGACCCCCTTGGGGGATCCGGTGGAACCGGAGGTGTATTGCAGCACGGCCAGGTGGTCGCTTTGAATGGCCGGCATCCGCCAGGCCGCGGCCATTTCTTCCTCGTCGGGAATCCGGTCGGTGGCCAGCCAGCGGCATTTCTGCAATTGTCCCGCTTCGGCCACGATCCCCTGGGAACGCTGGATGACCTCCTGCACGCTCAGCGCAATTGCCGCCTGCGCATCATCATAAATGCTCTCCACCCGCGCCATGTTCCGATTCCGGCGGGGGGGATAAGCGGGCACGGCGACGGTCCCGGCGTAGAGGCAGCCGAAAAAGGCCGCCACAAATTCCAGCCCGGGGGGGTACAGCAACAGAGCTCGCTCGCCCTGCAAGTCCAGCGAGGTCAGATGAGCCGCGATGGCCCGCGCCTGGCGATCGAGCTGGGCGTAAGTGACCTGCGACTCCCGATCACGTTCGTCCACAAAATAGAACGCCACCGCCGACGGCTGGTGTTGAGCCCAGTAGCGGAAGCGGTCCACGAGGTGCGTCAGCGGGGGATTGGAATGAGCAATCACGTGGTCCCGATTCACGATGACGGCATCTCCCGGTTCCAGTCACTCCCTCGCCATTCGCCGCTCAGCTCCGCCGACGGCTCGACTCGATCATAGTTCAGCCAAGGAGTGCCTGAAGCCGGGGGTCGCACTGGCGAGGCGCGGTGACCGTCGAGGTCCGCCTCCGCGAGCACCTGACCACGGGCCGGCTGCGTCGATTCCCGCGCATCCCGGAACAGCTGCCAGATGACCGACCAGAAACCGGGATAGACCAACTGCCGGTAAGGCGAATCCGGCGGCAGTTCCGCCAACAAGCGGCGGTTGGCAATCCCCAGGTTGTGATACGGCATCGCAGGGAACAAGTGATGCAGAGCGTGGTACCGCAAGCCGACAGGATAAAATAATTCCGTCAGCACACGGTGACCGGTAATGTCAATGGAATCCATCAGTTGAGCGTCGAAGGGCATCTTGTGACCGTCGCTGAGGTACCGATGCGCGGTCAGCGAACGGACGTAATGGAGGCTGAGCGCAAAGATGGCCAGCAAGTACAGCTGGGGGATGCGATACCAGGGATTCACGTCGAGGGCCACCAGCACAAAAATCGCACTGGCCCTCAGCCAGCACGCCACGTCCATCGCCGCCCAGGCGGCCCGCGGTGCGTCGGCAGGGATCTGCCGCGGACAGGGCCAGACAAACACAAAGGAGGATAAATGCCCCAGCACCCATTGCCGTAACCGGGGATGAAGAAACGAGATCGGCGTGACCAGCGTATGCCGAAACAGCACAAACAACGGCTGCAAAAAGACCTGGCACAGGAACCAGCCGATATTCCGCAACGGCCCGCGACCCAAGGGAACGTACTCACAGTCGCTGGATGTCCCGAAGTGATTCGTGTTGTGATGCGACATGTGCGTGTGAAAGAAATACGACGGCATCAGCGTTGGAATGCCCACCAGGATGTCCCAGGTAATTTGGAAAGAGCGGAGGGAACGCTTGGCGTGCAGATGAGCAACTTCGTGAATGTAATTGGCCAGGCGATGCAGAGCGAAACCGGCCACGACCAGGCCCCCGATCTGCTGGGGCGAGAACAAGGGCGACAGAAAGTAGATGCCCGCACTGACGTAAGCAATCGTCAGCGTGATCAGAAAATCGGTCCAATAAAACCGCGGGTCGGGCTGGAACAGGTCGTGCACAATGCGTCGCATTTCGGCGAGCGGAAAAGACGTGGGGCTTCGCTGGTTCATCGCTGGGTCCTGCATTTCACGCCGTCAAGTTGCGAATCGATGTCGTCAGGCCTCATTCCTCCTTGGGTGCCTCGCCGCGCCTCCTACAGCAGAACGCCCGCGGCCATCGGCCCCAGGCGACAGCCGTCCATGCTAACAGATTGAACGTCACAAGCAAGGACTTTTTCGCTGTGGTCCCGCACCCCTAACTGGCGAAAACGACAGACTTTACCAGGCCTGCGGCCCTCCAGGATGCCTGACCCCTACCGGTTGCCAGCCGCCCACAGGTGGCCGCCCCCGACAGGGACAACGGTCAGGACCCGTCGCACGTCGGACAACACCCACACCCACACGGCTGGTCGGCAACGCCAACACGCGGTGGGCAGGTGAACAACCCGCCCGGAGGACAGGAAACCGTGGGCAGGTCTTTGCAGTCGTAGTCGTCACACTGGCAACCCCGCGGCACACACGGAATCTGGGGCGGACACTTGGGACAGTAGTCGTCGCAGGTGGTGCAGGACTGCAGACACGGGACGTCCGGCGCCGGCTTGGGACAGTAGTCGTCCGGACAACAGGGGGTCTGGCACCGCGGGCCACACTGGAAGTCGTAAGCCGACGGCGGGCCGGTCAGCTTCCCCAGGCCCCAATCGCCCAGACCCCAACCCCACGACGTCTGGGTTCCCCCCAGGCACAACATGAAGGCCAAGGCCAAGCAGCGTTTCATCATCCGGGCTCTCCCCTTCCTTTCCAGGCTTGCGTCGGCCGGCACCACCCCTGGTCCGCCGACCCGATCCGGACCACCACCAAACCCGCTCATGGCTGAACCTCCGGCAGCGGCCGGGGCCGGTCCAGCGACGGCCACCAGGCCACCGGCACCGTGGGGCTGGCGGCGGCGCCCCACGGCTCGATCCGCGATACATTCTCCTCGTCGGCCACCGGCTGCTGGGGGACCGGCGGCGGGACCTGCAGATCGCCCGGTTCCGGTTGAGCAGGAATTGCTTCCCTTTGCGGCAGCGGACCGGCGGGCCCCTGCGTGCGAATCTGCCAACCGCCACCCAGGGCCTTGTAGATCCCGATCAGGCTGACCGCGATCTCGCCCTGGGTCGCCGCCAGCTGGTTCTCCTGCGTGGCCAGGATGCTCTGCAACGTAAATACCCGGTTGAAGTCGACCGCCCCGTCGCGGTATTGCGTCAGGGCCAGGTCGACCGAGCGTCGAGCGGCGTCGACGGCGTCGCGGTCGTCTTGATATCGTTCCTGGGCCTTGAGGAATCCGACCAGGGCATCCTCCACTTCCTGGTTCGCCCGCAACACGGTCTCCTGATAGTTGACAATCGCCTGCTGGAAGCGGGCATCCTGCACGCGAATGTTGTTCCGCAGGCGTCCGTAGTTCAGGATGTTCCACCGCACACCCGGGGCCACCACGGCACCCGCCAGGCTGCCACCGCTGAACAGGCTGCTCAGGTTCTGCGCTTCCACCTGGATGCTGCCCAGGATCGTAAAGGCGGGAAACAGGTCCGCGTAGGCCACACCAATCCGGGCACTGGCCGCGGCCGCCTGCCGTTCCGCTTCGCGCACGTCCGGCCGCTGACGCAGCAGGTCGGCGGGAATGCCCACCGCCACCTCGGCCGGAGCCGTGGGAATGGGTTGCACCCCGTCCAGCAGGTTCTGCAGATCCTGGGGCGGGATGCCCAGCAGGATGCAGAGGCGGTTTTCGGCCTGCCGCCGAGCGGCTTCCAGGGCGGGGACGAAAGAACGGGTATTGGCCAGGTTGGTCCGGGCCTGCTGGACGTCCAGTTCCGTCGTGGCCCCGTTGCGGAAACGGACTTCGGCCAGCTGCAGCGAACCTTTTTGAATTTCGACGTTCTCGTTGGTGTAGGCCAGCTGCTGGTCGATCGTGCGAATCTGCACATAGGTCGCCGCCACGTCACCGATCAGCGTCACCAGAATGTCGTCATAGCCTTCGATGTTTGCATCCAGATTGGCCTCGGCCGATTCAATCGCTCGACGGAAGCGGCCCCAGATGTCCAATTCCCAGGCCGCATCAAAGCCGACGTCCAAAAAGTCGAACGACCGCGGTCCGAAAGGGGGAGCCAGCGCCGCGTTGCGGCTGATCTGCTGATGCCCATAGTCGCCAAACAACTGCTGCTGCTGGGGAAAGAGGTTCCCACGAGCGATCCCGTACTCGGCCCGCGCTTCCATGACCCGCAAGGCCGCCACCCGCAACGGCAGGTTCTGCCGATAAGCCATCTGGACCAGATTGTCCAGGACCGGGTCCTGGAAGACGGTCCACCAGGCGTGCAGCTGGGGAGGCTCGCCAATCAGCCGCCGGTCCGCCGAATCGATCCAGCCGTCCGCCACTTCGGCCGCCGGCCGCGCGTAGTCGGGGCCGACTTTAAAGCCGTTGTGCAGCCACTGGGTCATGCCGCCGGCACAGCCGGAGGTCAGCAATCCGACCGCAGCCAGGCAGAGCGCCAGCCGGCTACGGCCGTGGCGGGCCCGGCCCGGGGAACAGGAGGGGCGGGCGTCATCGACAGACGTTCCTTCCAGGCGGCGCTCCGGCGAGCCGCCTTGCTTGACCAGATCCATCACTGCCTCCGTGCGGGGTCCGCCAGCCGACCGGGTCTGGGCCGCTGGCCAGAGCGTGAACGAGGGCCGAGGCGGCGTCAGAATTGGCGCGCGCCGACGGATGCCCTATTGCCCCTATCGGAAGATTCGTGATTCCCGCCCAAGCGTTATTTGGGGACAAAGCCAAACCACCGCGGGGAAAATCGCGGCAGACCAACCCGACCCGGCGGCGGGGAGCGACTGAAGGAGCGGAAAGTGCCGAGCGCAACCTGCGGTTGGCCAACAGGTTCCCGTCCGGTCCCCCACCGGGCGGCGCCCCGCGCCAGCAACCACAGCATCACCCCCGCTGCCGCTGCTGGTCCTGACAGCGGCACGATATGCGGCGGCGGCCGGGCGCGTTCAGCGGGACCACTGCAGCAGCGCCACGACGACCAGCGCGAAGGCGAGCGCCGTGCAGATCCAGAACAGCTTTTTTTTCTTGGCCCGCACCCCGCCGATCACGACCAGGAGGAACACCGAGCCGATGAAGGCGGCCAGCAGGTCCTCGATGGAGAATTCCAGCCTGGCCAAGCCCAGGTTGATGTTGAACACCTGGAACACGCCCCCGCCCACCAGGGCCCCGGCCATCCCCA
>CAYFZZ010000024.1:0-36176 GCA_964347545.1 uncultured Planctomycetaceae bacterium
ACGGCATTTTGAGCGTGTTTTTGTGCCTGGTGATTCATGACACCTGGTTTTACTGGTCGCACCGGGCGATGCATCTTGCGATCCTGTTCAAGTATGCCCATGCCGGCCACCACAAGTCGGTCACGCCGACCCCGTGGGCCCTGTTTGCGTTTCAGCCGGCGGAGGCGGTGATCCAGTTTGTGGGGATTGGCTTGATGGTCGTGTTCCTGCCGTTGCACCCGCTGGCGCTGTTGGCTTTCCTGGCGATTGACACGTTTATCAACACTGCCGGGCACTGCGGCTATGAGTTCGCCCCCAAGTGGTATTTGCACAGCCGGGTGTGCTCCATCTTCAGCACGGTGACCAGCCATGACGCTCACCACACGAACATGCGCGTCAACTTCGGTTCGTTCTTCAATGTCTGGGATCGTTTGTGTGGGACCTACGACAGCGGGCTGGACCCACCGGACGGGCCGGGCGGCCCCGAACCGGCTTCGCGCCCTGCGGCTCATTCGCCCCAGCCGCTCGAACCCAGCCAGCCATAGGCTGTGACCGCGCCGGCCCCCTGTTGCGAACCAGTTGGGCCCCGCCTTTCCCCCGGGGGACGGTACCTTGTTGTGCGGAGGGGATCGTTAAATTCACCCCGAGGGGCAACCCCGGGGGGTGGGCCGAGCGTAACGAAAAAGCCCCGCACCGCGTGAATTTACGCGGTTACGGGGCTTTTTGAACCAGCACCCCCTAGGGGAGTCGAACCCCTGTCTTTGGACTGAGAATCCAATGTCCTAGGCCACTAGACGAAGGGGGCAGGCGCGGTGGCTGAGGTTCGCCGAGCGAACTGTGGGGTTTCAACATACGGCATGCCGCAGGGGGCACGCAAGATACGAGAGGGCGACTGCCGTGGGCAGCGCCCCACGTGAGGCATCGGGCCGACGTAGTGGCGGCAGACGTGGGAACCCTCGCAGGGCCGACTTTTTTCCGCGGGGCCGTCCACCCGCGGCGGCCGGGGATCGCGCGGGCGGGGGGTGGGAACATCTGGGCGATCGGCCCGCACCCCTGGCTGCGGGTCAGCGCGTCGGCCGGGTTGGTCGCAGCCCCTTGCCAGCCAGGCGAACCGGGCGGAAGATGCGGCAGCGGTACGACCATCGGTCGCAGCCGAGGGTGTCAGCCACGGTGGGGCCGTGGCCGGCTGGCCGCGGGCGGTCGACGCTGAGCCGGCCCTTCCGTCCGCGCCCCTTCTAGCAGGCTGGCGGCGGCAGGTCCGCGAATCGGGCAAAGGAACAGCAAGACGATGAACGACCTCGAGGCACGCCTGTGGCAGGAGATCCTGAATCTGCTGGCCGAGGATCGCAAGATCGAAGCGATCAAACGGTATCGGGAGATGACCGGCGCGGGGCTGGCGGACGCCAAGGCGGCGGTGGAAAGGATCGCTGAGGACACCCCTCCCGTTCTCCCGCAGAAGGCCGATGCGGTCCTGGAAATGGAGATCGTGTCGCTGCTGGGCCGAGGGCAAAAGATCGCGGCCATCAAGCTGTATCGCGAACGTACGAGTAGCGGGTTGAAAGCGGCCAAGGAGGCGGTCGAGGCGATCGGCAGCCGGCACGGGATGTCCGCCCCCGCCGGTGCGGGATGCCTGAGCATGTTCGCTCTGCTCGCCATCCTCTGGGCAGGCATGACCCTGGCCTGGCTCGGGATGACATGAGGGTGAGGCAATGATCCGCCAGCAGAGAATCTCCCGCCGCACGAACCCGCTCCTGCCGCGCCGCACTTGCGGGGCAACCGGCCCTTGCTCGATGGCCGCAGGCAAAAGGACGCTCCCATGGAGGCTGACGCGGCTCGTTCGTACCCCTCCGCCCAGCACCACCTCAGCTGGCCCGGCGGAGGGCCGCTGGCGGCCGGCTGGCTGGCCAACCTGGTGAAGCCGAGGCACCCATCATGCCCAGAATCGCGGCCGGCCTGCTGATGTATCGCTGGGGGGAGGGCGGGCCCCAGGTCCTGCTGGCTCATCCCGGAGGACCGTTTTTCCACCACAAGGACGACGGTGCCTGGACGATCCCCAAGGGAGAACCGGATCCGGACGACGGTGACCTGTTGATCACGGCCAAGCGGGAGTTCCAGGAAGAAACGGGCTTTGCGCCGGGCGAAAACTTCATTCCTTTGCAACCCATCCAGCAGAAGGGGGGCAAAATCGTCCACGCCTGGGCGTGTGAGGGGGACGTGGATCCTGCGGCCTTGCACAGCAACCTGTTCACGATGGAATGGCCCCCCCAGTCGGGTCGGCAGATGCAGTTCCCGGAAGTGGACCGGGTCGAGTTCTTTTCGCTGGACGCAGCACGACGGAAGATCAAGTGGGGCCAGCACGAGTTGCTGGACCAACTGGAAGCGATTCTTGGCGGACAGAGCTGAAGGCCCCGCTCAGGCGGCGATCTGGTGCTGAGCCGTCCCACAGGTCATGCTGGATTTCCGAGCTTGCCATGCCGTGCTTGGTTTTCGGCGTCTGGTCGGTTATAAGGACGGCTGGTACTACGGTCGCGTGAGGCGGCAGAGCCAGAGCGGGGATGACCTGGCCGGCTGTAGAGCCCGCGGATTTCCTGTGGTCCTGTCTGCCAGGTTTTTTCCACGGGCTGCCTCGTTGGGGGGTGCCTCCCGCGGACCTTCCTTCGTCGGCCGTCACGACCACAGCGAGGGGATGCGGCTGCGACCGGAATACCTCCTGGCGCAACCCGGTTCCCTTGGCGTCGGCAATTCCGATCAAGCCCATGTCAGCAGATCGCGATCCTTCCACGACAACGGCCACCGCCACCCCCTCTCCCGCCGCTCAGAAGACGGTGGCGGTCATCGACATTGGTGCCAATTCGATCCGCATGGCGATCGGCCAGATCGACCAGGCCGGTCAGGTCCGCAAGCTGGACACGCTTTCCCAGGCGGTGGCTTTGGGCAAGGACAGTTTCAGCCAGGGCGCCATCGCGCCGGCCACGGTGGAACAATGCGTGGGTGTGCTGAAGAGTTACCAACAGATTCTGGCCGAATACCAGATCACCGAACCGGACCAGGTCCGCGTGGTGGCGACCAGTGCCGTTCGGGAGGCAAGCAACCGTCTTTCGTTCGTCAGTCGCGTGTACGTGGCCACAGGTTTTCAGATCGATCCTCTAGACTACTCGGAGGTCACGCGGACCACGTACCTGGGCATCCAGCCGTTGCTGGCAGCCGACGATCGGCTGGGGGCTGCTCAGTCTCTGGTGATTGAGGTCGGCAGTGGTACCACCGTGGTGCTATTGTTGCAAAAACGCGATGTGGCTTACGCCCGCACGTTCAGCATGGGATCGCTGCGGTTACGGAAGACGCTGGAATCGTACGACGCGTCGGCGACCACCTTTCGCAACATTATGGAGCACCATATCGGTAAGACGGTCGAGCAGATCCGCGCTCAGGTCTCACCTGAGGGCACCTTGCAGTTGATCGCCTTGGGGGGCGACATCCGCTTTGCCGCATCGCAATTGCATCCCCACTGGGACCCTTCCGCCCTGGCTGAGATCCCGGTCGACCGTCTTTCGGCCTTAACGGACAGGATTTTGAGCTTGTCGGTGGACGAGCTGGTGCGCGAGTACCGTTTAACTTTCCCCGACGCCGAGACGCTGGGCCCGGCCTTGCTGACCTACACCCACGTCGCTCGAGCTCTGCAGCTGGAGCGGCTGTTGGTCAGCGGCATCAGCTTGCGGGACGGGTTGCTGCAGCAGATGGCCGGTCCCGACGCCTGGTCCGAAGAATTCAAACACCAAATCATCCGCTCGGCGCTGGACTTGGCCAGAAGGTTCCAGGCCCACGAGCCGCACGGGCGGCTGGTCGCCCACCTCTGCCAGCGGCTGTTTCATGCGTTGCAGGACGAACACCAGCTGGGTCCCCGTTTTGAACTACTGCTGTACCTGGCGGCCTTGCTGCACGACATCGGCCATGCCGTCAATCCGCAAAGCCACCACAAGCACTCGATGTACTTGATCCAGCACAGCGAGCTGTTTGGCATCAGCCAGAAGGACTTGTTGCTGATCGCGCTGGTCGCCCGCTATCACCGTCGAGCTTTACCGCGGCCGATCCATGAGGGGTACGCCTCGTTGAACTGGCAGGACCGGATTATCGTCGCCAAGCTGGCGGCCCTCTTGCGGGTGGCGGATGCCCTGGACCGTTCGAATCACCAGCGGATCCAGGACATTGTTTGCGTCCGCGAAAAAAACCAGTTTGTCATTACCGCAGAAAGTGCAGACGATCTGGCTCTGGAACAGCTGGCTCTGCAGCAGAAGTCCGCACTGTTCCAGGACGTGTTCGGGATGCCCATTGTCCTGCGGCGAACAGCCCCCGGGTTAGCGAGTTAACAAGCCCACCATGGACCCTGCCCAGTTCATCAACCGCGAACTCAGCTGGCTGGCCTTCAACGAACGCGTGTTGGACGAGGCCTGCAACGAGTCCGTCCCGCCGCTGGAACGGCTGAAATTCCTGGCCATCACCGCCTCGAATCTGGACGAGTTTTTCATGGTCCGCGTGGGCGGGTTGCAGTCGTTGCGGCAGAGTGGCAGCGACCGGCGCGATCCCGCAGGGATGACGGCCCAGCAGCAGCTGGCCGCCATCCGCCAGCGGGTCCAGCAGATGGTGGCCGAACAGGATGCGTGTTTTCATCAACAGCTGGAGCCCCAGCTGGCCGAGGCAGGGATTCGCCGGGTCCGGCCGGGGGATTTGAATGAGCGGCAGCGGCAGGTGGCCGAGCGGATTTTCGCGGAGGAAGTGTTCGGCATTTTTACGCCCATGGCGGTCAGTGGCCACGACGACTTTCCCCTGCTGACCAACCAAACCCTCAGCCTGTGTGTGCAGCTGGCGGGGGAGGCCGACCCGCCATCCACGGACGGCAGCCCGCCTGGCGACACGGCCCCGGGCCGGCTGGCCGTGATCCCCCTGGGGCGCCTCCCCAACCGATTCGTCCCTCTGCCCACCGAAGCGGGCTTTGCCTACCTCCTGTTGGAGGACGTGGTAACGCTGTATGTCGAGCGGTTGTTTCCGGGCCAGACGGTCGAAGAGGTCGTACCCTTCCGGATCACGCGAAATGCCGATCTGGGCGTGCGGGAAGACATGGCCGCCGATCTGCTGGCCGGCATGGAACAGGTACTGGACCAGCGGAAACAGAGTGCCTGCGTGCGGCTGGAATTGACCGGCGGGGCCAGCTCCTCGCTGAGCGGTTTCCTGCAGTCGGCGCTGGAGATCGGCGACGACCAGCTGTACACCCCGGACGGGCCGCTGGACCTGGCCGCCTACATGAAACTGGTGAATCTGACCGGTTTTGACCAGCTGCGGTACGAGGCCTGGCCGCCGCAACCTTCCCCCCTGGTCGATGGCAAGACCAGCATGTTCGAGGTGATCCAACGAGCCGATGTGCTGCTCTCCCAGCCGTACGAGAGTTTCGAACCGGTCGTGCGACTGATCAACGAAGCGGCCGACGACCCGGATGTGCTGTCGCTGAAGATCATCCTCTACCGCACCAGCGGCAGCAGCCCAATCGTAGCCGCTCTGGCCCGCGCCGCGGCCAGTGGCAAGCAGGTCACGGCGATCCTGGAACTGAAAGCGCGGTTTGACGAAGCCCGCAACATCGAATGGGCTCGCGCGTTGGAGCAGGAGGGGGTCCAGGTGATTTACGGCATCCGCGGGCTGAAGACCCACGCCAAGGTATGCGTGATCACGCGCCGCGAGCCGCAGGGCATCCAGCGTTATGTCCACTTTTCGACGGGCAACTACAACGAAGTCACCGCTCGCCAGTACACCGACATCAGCTACCTGACCTGTGACGAGGACCTGACGGCGGACGCGGCCAGTTTCTTCAATGCGATCAGCGGGTATTCCCAGCCTCAGAAGTTCCGCAAACTATCCGCCGCTCCCCACAACCTGCGGGATCGCATCCTGGAATTGATCGACGGCGAGGTTGCTCGTCGGCGGGAAGGCCAGGACGCCCACATCATGGCTCAGCTGAACGCCCTGGCCGATCCGCAGGTCATCGACGCTCTGTATGCCGCCTCCCAGGCCGGGGTGAAGATCGACTTGAATGTGCGGGGGATCTGCTGTCTGCAGCCGGGCGTGGCGGGGTTGAGCGACAACATTCGCGTGGTCAGCATTCTGGACCGCTACCTGGAACATGGCCGGATCCTGTATTTCTTGCATGGGGGCGAGCGGCTGGTGTTTATCTCCAGCGCCGACTGGATGCCGCGGAATCTGGACCGACGGATCGAACTGTTGATTCCCATCGAAGATCCGTCCAGCCGCGATCGCCTGATCGAAATCCTCGCTTCTTATGCGGCCGACAACGTCAAGGGACGAAGGCTGCTGGCCAGCGGAGGATATGAAAAATGGCAGCCGGCCCGTGGTGAAAGCAACCATCGGCATCAGCGGCATCTTTACCAGCTGGCCTGTGCCGCGGAACAACAAGCCACCCGGCTGCAACGGACAACCTTTATTCCTCATCGTTCCGCTGGCAACGGAGCGCCCCCCGAAGATGGCTCGACCAAAACGGCCGCCGACGGCCGCCGCTAACCGACCGCCCGAGGGGCAGGTGGCTGCGGCGGCCAGCAGACTGGCAAAAACCGTGGACCCGCCTGTGCGGGGCAGAGCGGCCCCTGCTTTTGGGGCGGGGCCGCGGCCCCAGCCGCGGAGGCCGTTGCCAGCGGCGTGTCGCGCCGGCCGGTCGGCCGGATCCCCTCTCCGGATGGCACCGCCCTTGTCCGCAGAGGGTGCTGGTCATCGTCGGCTGCCGCGCCACTGTGGGAACCCGCGGGCCGGGAGATCCTAACCATGCCCCTTCGCGGCGACCAGCCCGCCAGGAATCGACAAGCGTGTGCCGTGCCTTACCGGCACCAGGCGGGCCAGCTGGAGTTCTGCCTGATCACCTCCAGCGAGGGTCGTTGGAGTTTTCCCAAGGGGAAGATCGATCCGGGCGAAACGGCCACCGAGGCGGCCTTGAAAGAGGCCTGGGAAGAAGCCGGGCTGCGCGGGACGCTGGCCCCGACGCCGCTGGGAAATTTTTCCCTGGACAAGGAGGGGGCGACCTTGGAGGTTACCGCCTGGCTGTTGGAGGTGACCTCCTGTGAGGCCGAGTGGCCCGAGGCGGATCGCCGCCAACGCCGCTGGCTTTCCGCACCGCAGGCCCGCCAGCTGATCGACCGCGCCGGCTGGCGTCAGATGATCGAGGCGGCCCTCCGGCAGCTGGAGGAATGACTTTCGCCGCCTCGCGGCCAGCCGTCACTGGTCGGACCCGTCGGCCACGCAAGGCATCTCACATTGCAATTGTCAGAAAACTGTCAAGAATTGGTAGGCACCCGCTGAGGGAAAACAGATGTTGCTTGCCGAAGTTACCGAGACGCTATCGATCAGCGTCATCTTGATGGGCTTGTTGGGCGGCCTGGCGCTGTTCCTGTTTGGCATGGACCAGATGTCCGACGCCCTGAAGCTGGTGGCTGGCGACGGCATGCGCAACCTGCTGGCCCGGCTGACCAATAATCGTTTTACCGGCGTGTTTGCCGGGGCCGTGGTGACGGCGATCATTCAGTCTTCCTCGGTAACGACTGTCCTGGTGGTGGGATTCATGTCGGCCGGGCTGATGTCGTTGCAGCAATCGATTGGGGTGATCATGGGTGCCAATATCGGCACGACCATCACGGCTCAGATTGTCGCCTTTAAAGTCACCCAGTACGCCCTGCTGCTGGTCGCGGTCGGCTTCGGGCTCTTGTTTTTCCTCAAAAATGAAAGGGCCCAGCACTACGGTCACGTGATCATGGGACTGGGGCTGATTTTTTTTGGGATGCAATTGATGGGCGAGGGCACCGCTCCGCTCCGCGATTTCCCCCCCTTTCAAAAGCTGATGGCGCAAATGGAGTACCCGCTGTACGGCATCCTCTTTGCCGCGGCATTCACCGCTGTGGTCCAAAGCTCGTCGGCGACCACCGGTCTGGTGATCGCGCTGGCTCTCAAAGGAAACATCACGCTGGAGGCGGGGATTGCCATGATTTTTGGGGCCAATATCGGCACCTGCGTCACGGCTTTGCTGGCGGCCATCGGCAAACCGCGGGAAGCGGTGCGGGCCTCGGCCGTCCATGTGATCTTCAACGTGGCCGGTGTGGCGATGTGGTATGCCTTCATTCCCCAGCTGGCAGAACTGGTCACTTGGATCTCGCCCTCCTCAGACAACCTGCAGGGCATGGCCCGCCGAGCGGCCGAGACGCCGCGGCAGATCGCCAACGCTCATACGGTATTCAATGTCAGCAATACCCTCCTGCTGGTCGGCTTGGCCACGCCCCTCGCCTGGCTGGTGTCCCGGCTGATCCCCAGCCGCGTGGAGCCGGCGGCCGAGGCGGCGCGACCCAAGTACCTCAACGAACTCCTCCTGCAAACACCCTCGCTGGCCATGGACGTTGTCCGCAGGGAACTCGGCAGGCTGGGCACCATCGCCATCCACATGGCACGCGGCGCCCTGCAAACGGTCATTCATGGGAGTGCCGTTGAGCTGCGGAATTTGGAGGAGACCGATAACCATATCGATCAGCTGCACGGGGCCATCGTCACGTACTTGGGACGCCTCTCCCAGGAAAATTTAAGCGACCATCAGTCGGCGCAGTTGCAGGACTACCTGGCGGCGGCTAATTACATCGAGAGCATCGGGGATATGATCGAAACCAACCTGGTGGAAACAGGCCGCACCCGTTTGAAACTGGGCTTGCACGTCAGCCGCGCAACCGAGGATGTGCTGGATGCGTTCCATCACAAGGTCTGTTGGTCCGTGGAACAAGCCCTCCGCGCGTTGGTCGACAACGACCTCCAGATTGCTCACGAAGTCACCGCAGCCAAGGAGGAGGTCAACCGGCTGGCGGACGCGGCGGAACTGCATTTGACCCGGCGGCTGGCCGCCGACGAACCGAACCGGCTGGCCGCCTTTCGGCTGGAATCCGAGGTGATCGAGTACCTGAAGCGGATGTATTACTTTGCCAAGCGGATTGCCAAGCTGGTCAGGGTCGAAGCTGAGGGCGAACTGCAGGAGGAGGGATCGGAAGCGGATGCCCCGCAAGGGGTGACGTCCTGAGCGGGGGGGCGAGCGACCCGCGGGTTGCCAGCCGCCCGTCAGTGACGGCCTGCCGATATCCCTGGGGGCCCGCTTGTGGTAGGCTGCAGGACAGGACGGCCCGCTGGGAAGGGCTGCCTGCCCGCAGGTGCGGTGGTCGAGTGGGAAGGCCGAGCGGCGCGGCCCAGGTGCTGTCCGTGATGCTGGCGGCACCGACGGCCGACCGGCGGGCGGATGAGGACCGTCACCCTGGTGAGGATCGCCCATGTGCCTTTTCGCATCTCTTCCCTGCGACGGGCCATGGCTGCGCTCCACGCTCGGCTCGTGGTCCCTCGGGCTGGCGACCTGCTGGCTGGTCGCCGTGCCTGCCGGTTGTCAGACCCACAGCCCGTCCGCTTCTGGAGATCCTCCCATGCCCACAGCGATGACGATCACCAGTCCTGCTTTCGACGACGGACAACCCATTCCCCGGGTCCATACGGGAGACGGCGCCGATCGTTCGCCCCCTTTGCGGTGGACGGGCCTGCCGGAAGGCACCCGGACGCTGGCCTTGATCTGCGACGACCCGGACGCCCCCACGCCAAAACCGTGGGTCCACTGGGTGATCTACCAGTTGCCGGGCGGGCTGGATTCGCTGCCGGAAGGGATCGCCCCGGTCGAGCGTCTGGAAGAGCCGGCTGGGGGGCTGCAGGGTGCCAACTCGTGGCCTGGCGGGCAGCGAATCGGGTATCGGGGGCCGGCCCCACCTCCGGGCAAGCCGCATCGGTACTACTTCAAGCTGTACGCGCTGGACGACCAGCTGGATTTGGCGCCGGGGCTGAGTAAAGAGGAGTTGCTGGAGGCGATGCAGGGCCACATTCTGGCCGAGTGTCAGTTGATGGGGACCTATCGGCGGTGAACCGCAGACTCAGGCCCTCTGCGGAGAAGGGGTTAGGGTTAGGGGCTAGGGATGAGGGCAGATCGGCTTTACCGGGTGAGCGGCGAGGCGCTAGCCGCCGGTGGCCCTGGAATCACCGTCACCAACACAGACCGGCGGCTAGTCCCGGCCCGCCGGGAACGCTCACTTCCCAGGCAGTCACCGCCGCCAGGGAGTCAGGCACCTTTTTCGGGAGTGGGTTTGCGCGGGGGCCAAATGTCGGTGGCCGAAAAAGGAGCCAGACTCCGGCCCTCTGCCGCTGGCGGTTTGCCATCACGGAGCTCGCATCGCGCAACCCGTAACCCGTAACCCGTAACCCGCATCCCGCAACCCGCATCTCGCAAACCGTATCCTGACGCCCGGCGGTGTTTCTGTCCCCTCTCCCTCATCCTCCCGGCAGGCCGGGAGCACGGGGGAGAGGGTACCGGAGGCGTGGCGCGGTAGCGGCAAATCCGCTCGACGACTCACGGGGTCTCTGGGCGGGGGAGGTGGCGCTGGAGCAAGGCGTCCAGTTCGCGACGTTTTTCCTGGCTCTCCCGTCGCTCAGTGCGGCGGACCAGCTGGGCGACGCGGAATGTCATCTGGCGATCGTAGCCAGCCAGCCGCTCGCGGAGGGGCCACAGCTGCAGCAAGGCCTCTTGGGCCCGCTCGGGAAGCCCCTCCAGGGTATAGACGATATACTTGCCGGCCAGACCGTAGGCCACCAGTTCCGGTTCGGCGTCTCCCCGCCGGGTGAAGCCGTCGAACACTTGTAAAGCTTCGAAGAGGCGGTCCTGGATCAGGTACAGTTCGGCCAGTTGTCTCTGCGCCAGTTGGACGTGATGCGTATCGGCGGGATAGTAATCCAACACGCTTTGCCAGCCCGCTTCGCTGTCCAGCAGCATCGCGTATTCGTACTGCCGTCGGCCATCTCCCTGGTCGGGGATTTCTTGGGCGAGTTCCGCGGCGAGGGGCGGGTCGGCCGGGTTGGGCAACAACGACGCGCGACCCCGTGGCCAACCCCAAAAGACACCCAACAACAGGCCGATGGCCGCGGCGACGGCCAGCCACTGGCGGGAGGATCGGCGATCTGCGACCTCGTCCGATTGACGGGCCATGACCGCAGACAACTGCTGGGTCGCCGCCGAGCGGGCGGTGTGCAGGGCCACCCATTCCGAGCTGGGGCAGGCTGCGAACTGGTCCGCCCCATCCCCCTCGGCTCCCGGAATGTCCAGCGCCCGCAGATCGCGCAAGACTTCGCCACCGTGGGCATACCGAGCCTGCGGGTCTTTGCTGAGCATCTTGTGGACGATTCGGCACAGGCCTGGGGGGAGATCGCCGCGGATGTTCTCTAGCGGTTCGGGCGTGTTCTGCAAATGTTGCACAGCCACGTTCAAGGCCGTGTCCCCGCAAAATGGTGGGCGGCCAGCCAGCATCTGGTAACAGGTCACACCAAAGGAATAGATGTCGGAACGCGGGTCGAGCGGTTTGCCTTCCAACTGTTCGGGGCTCATGTACAAAGGCGATCCCATGGTCATCCCCACCTGCGTCAATTGCGGCTGCTCAGGGCTCTGCGTGAGGCGGGCCAGCCCGAAGTCGGCAACCTTAACTTCGCCGCTGCCGGACAGCATCAGGTTCTCGGGCTTGATGTCCCGGTGCACAATCCCCTGCTCAGCCGCCTTCGCCAGCGCCACGGCCACCTGCCGCATGATCCCCACCGCCACAGGCACCTCCAGGTTACCTGAGCGGGCCAGGAGCTGAGCCAGGTTTTGGCCGGGGACGTACTCTTGAGCGATAAAGCGCACCCCGGCCAGATGCCCAACTTCGTAAATCTGGACGATGTTGCCGTGCACCAGGGCGGCCGCGGCCCGGGCCTCCATTTCAAACCGCCGCACGTACGTTGAGTCGCGGGCCAGTTCGGCCTTGAGCACCTTGAAGGCGACCTGACGGCCGAGCGATTTTTGTTCGGCCAGGTAAACCTCGGCCATGGCCCCTTTGCCCAACCGTCGCAGCAACCGGTAGTCCCCCAGTTGGCGACCGCTCAGGTCGACCTGCGGCTGCGGATCAGGCTGGGCCGGCTGGTCCATGGTTGGTGAGGGGGTGATGGAGTGACGGAGTGACGGAGTGATGGGGTGATGGGGTGAGGGGGTGAGGGGGTGATGGGGTGTGATTGGTGGTGGGGCGGGCCCAGGGTATTTTAACCGAGCATAGGGGGCTGGCCAAAAATGCAAGCTGGGCACACCCCCGCTCAAGGTCGCCAAAGCTGGCCGTCTGAAGGCCCCATCACCCCCTCACCCCCCTACCCCATCACCCCATTACCCCCCGACCCCATCACCCTAAATCCGGCCTTGCCAGCGGTACCACACCAGGCCCAGCCATTCGTGAAACGCCTCCTGGTTCCCTTGCGCCGCATCGGCATCGGGCAGGAACGAAAACAGCGACCAGGAAAACTCGGTCGCTCGGTACCGGCAGCCCGCCGGCACGACGGTCAGGCCTTGGGCGGCGAAACACAGCACGCTGCGTTTCAGATGCGTGGCATCGGTCACCAGGAGGATCGGTGGCTGTAAGTGTTGCTGCTGAAGCATTTGCGTGGCATACACCGCATTTTCGTGGGTATTTCGGGATTTGGTTTCCAGCAGTATATCTCGCGGATCGACACCCAGTTGGACCATGAAATCCCGCATGGCCTCGGCGAGGTCGGGCCCCTCCCGCTGGGGATCGACCTTCCCGCCGGCCAAGAGAACCTTGCAGGGAGGACCGTCATGGTAGAGCTCGGCCCCACGGAAACAGCGGATCACGCTGGCATAGTTCAAACGGGCCCGCGGCCGCGTCTCGTCGGGGGGAACAAGCCCGGCGCTCAGCACCACAATCGCCTGCGCATCGGCCGGCCGATTTTTCAGCGGCGGATACTGCCACTCCAGGGTGGCCTTGGCCAGATAAGAGACGGCGGGGGTGCAGAAAAGGTACAGCAGCACGGCCACCGCGGTCAGCACGTTGAGCAGCCTGCGATGATCGGTCGACCTTCGTCGCAGGCAGAGCAACAGGACGAGGAGGAGCACAACCAGCCAGGGGAAGGGTCTCAGCAGGAGGTTCAGCCAGCGATAGAACATGGGGGGTAAGTCTCCAGGGGAAGATCAGGCTGAGTGCGGTTACCGGCAGATTTTGCCGATACCGTCTTTCCATCACGTGTTTTTAGGAGCCGTCGTCGGTAAGCCGGGGGTCCCGTGTGTGCTGTCAGGGCGGACAGGCAGCCGATCCGAGCGGTGGACCCGGGGCGGTTTTGTCTTCTCTGTTCCGTGCTCCTCACCGCTGGGCCAGCTGCTGGTTGATCCAATCGGTCGAGACGAACCGGCGTAGCAGGCTACGCAGATGGCGTTCGACCGCTCGGGCCGTCTCTGCAGGCAAATCCCCGTTCTCCAGCGGCGAGGGCCCCGCGGGAGGGTGGGTGATGTAAAAGCCGTCCCAACGCAGCTCGATCTTCCAATTGTACATGGTCGCCGCCGCGTTGGTCCGCTGAGCGACCCGGAGGGCCCACACGGCGCCGAACGTGTCGCGGAAGGCGAACCAGAGTCGGTTGAGCGGGTTTGGGTCGTGTGGCGGCGGGCGGCGGTGGCGAGCGGCGACCCCGTGGGCCAGGGCCAGGGCCGCCGCCAGGCCGAGTTGCCCCATCAACGCCAGCAGGCCGGTTCCGGCCCCTTGCCCGCTGGGCAGGCTGCCCCCCGGCCCGGGGAGGTAGGGGGCGACCAGCACGAGTTGTGCGGCGGCGTAGGCGAGGCTGGAGGGCCAGTAGCGGGTGAGCAGGTGGTTGCAGGCCCCCAGGCCGATCAGGCCGAGCAAAAAAAACGCCCAGATCCCTTCCAGGCGAAAGCGGCCCGCCTGCCACAGGAATCCCCACGCGGCGGGGAGGGCCAGCACCAGCCACAGGCAGCCCACAATATATTTCCACTCCCGATTTTGGGGTCGGCGGGCTCCCCACAAGGCCATCATCGGACAGAACGTGCTGGTCAGCGCCACGAATCTCAGCGGCGCTAGCCAGGTGGGGGGACGCCCGCCGGGGGAGCCGGCCGCCGCCGCCGTCAGCTCACAAACGGTCAGGGTCCCCACGGCCCACACCGACCACCGCCAGCTGGACAGGAGGGTCGTGCCGGCCAGCGAGCGGCGGGATCTGAAGAGGACCACCAGGGTCACCAGGCCGATGGCCACCGCCGCCACGGCCAGATGCCGGTCGGTCAGCATCCCCAGCCCCGGAAAGTCTGAATAGGCAATCACTTCAGCCACGCTCATTACAAAATGCACGATCGTCATCCCTCAGCCGAGCGCCATTCTTTGCCTCCGCGCTTCTCCGGTCAGGCGGCGGATGTCGCCTCCACACCACACGCTCAGCCGGCCGCAGACCTTTCCTACCTTAGCAATAAGTTCTGGCGGTGAAAGCCGTTGCGCGGGGCCTTACCGATTCTGCGGCCGGGCAGCGGCCGGCGATGGTGAAAAAAATCAACATTTTCGGTTGCCCCCCGGCCAATTGCGGCGCATGTTTACGCGAGGCGTTCTTCACCCACCCGACTGAGGGTGATCCCGCCGGCTGGCCCGCGACCTGCCCACCACGGCGGCGGCCTGCCATACGACGCCTGCCCACCTACCACCCCCCTGCCCCCCCTCGAGCCTGAAATAAGGAGCTCTGTCATGAAGTGGTCGCTCTATCCCTTTATCATCTATGCCACGCTGCTGGCCGCGTTCTGCTACGCGGACGGGCCGTGGAACGGCGGTTACGAAACCTATCTGCCGTCTACCGCCTACGCGCCGGCCGCCGTCCAGCCGGTGGCTTATCCACCCCCCTCCACCTATCCGGTGGCGTATGACCCGTTCGGTCCGCCCGTCTACTCTTCCTGGAACAGCTCGCGATGTTACGACTGCACGGGCGTCTGGGCCGGCTACGGGTGCCATGAATTCAAAGGTCCCAAGGGGCACGGTTGCCGCCGCCACAAGTTCGGCTGTAAAGGCGGCTGTCGCGGCCACCACCACACGGCCGGATGTTGCCTGGCCGACGGCTGCACCGTGACGGAACCGCCCGTGGGATCCGATCCCGTCGAATCCGTGCCGGCGGACGATGCCGCGGCGCCGACGGCCGCCCCCACTGCGGATGAAGAGAAGTCGGCCAGCCGATCGAGCGGGTGGCCGCAAACCGTAGCGCTGTTCCCCCCCTTGAACAACTAACCACCAGCCCCCGTGGGCGGTTTCACTTGGCGAGTTCGTGGGACACGATCATCGCACTCGTCCCACCCCTGACCTACTGGGGGAGTACGGACAGGGAGCGGACGAGATCCAGTACGGGCAGGTCCCCGCAAGGGACCTGCCCGTTCTTTTTTGGTTCTGCCGGGAATTTCGTGCCTGGTCCGTCGCGCTGCAGGGGCCATCCCCTGCCAAGCCCGGCTGCGGACCGTCGCGCCAGAGAGAACCGCAGAATGTCGAATGGCCAACCGCAGAATGTCGAAGGAGTGTTTCCCTAGCTGGATCCCGACAGTGATATCGGTTCGCCCACCAGTGACCGCGAACGGACGAAATGACTTCGACATTCGGCATTCGATATTCTGCGGTTCCTTTCGTGGCGATTGGTAAACGCAGGGACGGCTATGGCATGGCGGGCGCATACCCACGAAATTTTTGGCAGAATCTTATTTTTACTGGCAGTGCTGGCTCTCGACGCAGCCGAGCGATGGTCAGCCGCCCCACAAGCGCCGAAGCAGTTTCGGCCGGACCCCAGCCGTTTGGGTCGCTGACGTGGCCCTGGCAGCTGGAATTCTGCTTGACGGCCGCAAGTAGGCTTCCTGCGCGGAAGGTGCCATTGCAAGCGGTGCTAGCACGCCGTGTGCCCGAATCGGCTGCAGTCGATCCTTCGCGGGAACCGATACCAAGAAAACAGCCGACCCAACGGGGCGGTTGCAGCGCATGTGCGTGATCAGGATAGAGGTCATGGTAATCGACGGACCGATTACCATGACCTTTTTTATTCCCCGCCCACCGGTACCCGTTTCACCACGCGCGATCCAGCTCGGGACTCGCATATCGGCCCTCACTGTTGCAGGTCCCCGCCTGTGGAGGACAATCGACTTTTCGCCTCGGCGTGCCAGCAGCCGTTGGGGGCAACAAGATGGTAGAGCAATTGTCCTCAATTGCTCCCTGCGGAGGTAGAAACGGGAAGGGCCGGCTGGACCGTTTTGGTAGGACAAGCGTTTCGGCGCGCCAGGACGGTTTCTGTTTGAGGAGCAATTGAGACAATTGCTCTACACTCGGCAGCCGGCCGCTCGCGGCCGGCTGGGACCCCTTGGTGGGACAACCGCCTCGGCGCGCCAGCAGCCGTTGGGGCAAGAAGATTGTAGAGCAATTGTCCTCAATTGCTCCTTGCGAATGCGAAGACGGCCGGGGCCGGCCAGCGGCCGGCTGGGCGGCTTTGGCAGCACCGCCATCCCGGCGCGCCAGCATGGTTTCTGTTTGAGGAGCAATTGGGACAATTGCTCTACACTCGGCAGCCGGCCGCAAGCGGCCGGCTGGGACCCTTTGGTGGGACAACCGCCTCGGCGCGGCAGCAGCCCTTGGGGGCAAGAGGATGGTAGAGCCATTGTGCTCAATTGCTCCCCAGCTGCCTGGACCTGCTGGGCTCGACGGGTGGCTGCTGGGGTGGTGAGACTTTTCGGTTCCCCCGCCGCGCGTCATAAGTCATAATGACGTCCACCAGAAGGCCGCCTGGGGCAGTTGCTGTCAGTCGATGGCCGAACGGAGCATCGTCGGGAGGCCCGCGCGACAATGGCTCCTCCCGCGCGGCTGCAGCTGCGGTACCACCGACCCGGTAGCTTGGCTGTTGAACCATTTGCCGCTCAACCGCCGGGCAGCAACTGATGCTGATCTGGTGTACGACAATCCCCCTGTCATTCAGGGGCAACTGTTTACGATGCGTCATGACCGCGCGGAAAAGTTCCGCATGCCAGCAGACAAGGAGCGGATCCGATGGCCCACCAACCCGAGGCGGACAGGTTTGAGCAGCTGCGGGAGGACGTGGCGCGAATTTTGGAGCGGATCCGCGCGATCGAGGGGCGGCTGGAGCGGTTAGAGTCGTCGGCGGGGCCGCCGTCCCGCGGCGAGGGGGCGGGGTTTGCGTCGGGGGCTGAGCCTCCAAGGGGCGTAGCGCCCGTGGCAGCCCAGGTTGGTTTTCCGGCCGCTGGCGAGGAGCCACCGATTGAGGCCGAGCTGGTGGGGGAAGACCAGAGTTCGGCGGCCTGGCCGCCGGCGGCCACGGCCCCGCCGGCGGCAGCAGGCCGCTCAGCCAAAACTTCGCTGCTGGGTGACATGGGTGCTCTCGAGCGGCTGGTGGGGGAACGGTGGCTGACGTGGGCCGGCGGCCTGACCATGTTGATCGCGATCGGTTTTTTCATCCCCTGGGCCTGGACCTATTTTTCCACGCCGGACTGGGTGAAAGTGGCGGCCCTGCACTTGGTCAGCTGGGCCTTTCTGGCCGGGGCGTATCCCCTGTATCGGCGGGGCCTGCCCCGGCTGGGGCAGGTCGTGGCCGGGCTGGGGATCTTTGCCTGGTACGGCACCGCCCTGGCGGCCTTGCGGACGTTTGATGCCTACCAGCGATTTTTTGGCGCCTGGCAATACGAGGCGACCTTCCTGGAATGTTCCCTGATCACCATCCTGGCCATCGTCCTGGCCGTGCGTACGCAAGGGGTGGGCATCGTCCTGGTCGGGGCGTTGGGCGGTTACTTCAATCCGATCCTGACCTCCAGCGGCGGTGGCGATTACATCGTCCTGTTCATGTACCTGGCCTTTTTGAACGTCGCCTTGATGGCGTGTGCTGTGGTCCGGCCTTGGAATTTTTTGAAGCCCCTGGCGGTGGCGGCCACGGCAATCATGTTTGCTCTGTGGATAACTGACCAGCCGGACACCAACGCCTGGCATCTGCAGTGGCTGGCGGCCTTGCACACCTTGATTTTTTGGGCGGGGGTCACGTTGCCCCCGGTGGTGTGGCAGCGACGCAGTGGGGAAGCCGACCTGGTCGCCCTGGCAGGCAGCTCGTTGGGTTACATGGGGCTGACCTGGTACCTGTTCCACGACTGGGAGACCCAGCAACTGGGGTTGCTTAGCTGGGGCCTGGCCCTCCTGCACGCGGTTCTGTTCGGGGTCACGCGAGCTCGGGTGACCAACGAGGATCGCATGCCGCGCACGCATCTGGCGTTGGCCGTGGTCTTCCTGACCCTGTCCGCTCCGCTGCAGCTGGACAACTTTTCCTACCTGGCGATGGCCTGGGCGCTGGAAGGGCTGGCTTTCCTGGCGATCGGGATGTTTTTCACCGACCGGCAGATGATCTTTTCTGCGGTGGTGGTGTCTTTGTTAGCGACCTTGCGGCTGCTGGGCTTCGACCTGCAGGAAGTGCCGCCGGAGTACGCCGGGTGGGGGGTCGATTTTCGAACCGTCCTGTTTGCCACGACGGGCGCGATCATGATGTTGGGCGGTAGCTCGGCCTGGTGGATGCCGCGTCGCCAGCGGTGGCTGGGGGGCGAGTCCCCACTTTTCGCTCGACCCACACCCTTGGAATCGTTGGCGGCGGGCGTCACGCTGGGCATGGGCAACCTGCTGCTGCTGGTCGCGGTCGCCTGCCAGTGGGAGGGGCGGCTGACGCTGGTCCTGTGGACCCTGGACATGCTGCTGATCTGGATGGTCGGGCTGCGCTGGCAGCTGCCCTCCCTCCGCTGGTACGCCGGCACGCTGGTGGCGGCCATGGTCCTGGTGCGGGCGGCGGTGCACGCCGCCGACTATCAGCCCCCGTTTCGGCTGCTGGCCAATGACCGCTTCTGGTCGCTGGCCTTCCTGGCCTTTTCCCTGTTCCTGATCAGTTGGGGTTATCGCAGGTTTGGCATCGGGGCGATGCAGAACAGCCGACCGGGGGAAGATCGGTCCCGTCCGGGGGCGTTGACCCTGGAAGTCGTGGCGGAATACCTGGTGGGCGTGACGGGCCACCTGGTGTTGTTCATCGCCATCAACTGTGAGATTCAGAGCTGGTTTCAGCTGGCCCGCGCTCGGCCCCTGCCGCCGTTTGCCAACATGCGGATGGCCGAGCTGGCGACGTATTCGGTGGTGTGGGCCCTGTACGCGGCGGCGATTGTGGTGATGGGGTTTTTGTTACGGAGCCGTTTCTATCGGTTGCTGGGCCTGTTGGCGTTTGCCCCCATTCTGGGAAAGGTGTTCCTGTTGGACCTGGCCCAGCTGGACCAGCTGGCGCGGGTCCTGGCCACGTTTGCCCTGGGGCTCTCCCTGCTGGCCGTCTCGTTTCTGTACCAGAAGTTCGCGGCCCGCTTGGGAGGCACCCCGGCGTCGGTGGGCGACGCCTAGTGTTTGGTTGTCAATCCATTCACAAAAACAGCGAAGGTCCGGCTTCCCAGAAGCCGGCTACAGAATGGATTAACTGTGGCAGGGCTCTGTAAGCCCTGACTTTCATGCCGGCATCGCTCGTTAAAAAATGGCGAGCGAGGGTCCGGCTTCCCAGAAGCCGGCTCCAGCCAAACGGGTTATGGTCACCAGGTCCGTTTCGCGTGGGCTGTCCCTGTGGTGTGGGTTGATTTAGTCCCCCTACCGTTCCCTGGATGAGCGGTCCCGGCGGAGCACGAGCTGAGGGGTAGCTTGGGCGCGGAGGTTTGCCGGACCCGGGGTGGAGGAGGAGCGGCGGTTGCTGGGGCACCCGCCAGGTCGCCCGACTATTTGGCGGCAGAAGCGGCGGGCGCTTTGGCTGAGCTGCCATCCGCCGGCTTGAGCTTGAATTTCTTGATCCGCCGCATCAACAGGCGGTAATCAATTTCCAGCAGGCGGGCTGCGGCACTCTGGTTGTACCCGGTGAACTCCAGGGTACGGCGAATGTGGTCGCGTTCATTGTCGGCCATCGTCTTCCAGCCGGCAGGCGCCTGGCTGCCGGGTTCGCCGACCAGGGCCGGATCGGGGACGGCCGTATCGTCAATCCGGGGAATAAATTCCGGCCCGATGTCCGGCGTTTCGCTCAACACAATCGCCCGCTCGACAATGTTCTGCAACTGGCGGACGTTGCCAGGCCAATCGTAGGCCTGCATCATGCGAATCGCGCCCGGGGTCAGCCGTTTGGGGGGAATCTCGAATTCGCGGCAGGTGGTTTCGACAAAGTACCGGGCCAGCGGTTCGATATCCTCGATGCGATCTTTGAGGGCATCCGCAGCGATCGAGAGGACTTCCAGCCGGTAGAAGAGGTCTAACCGAAATCGTCCCGCAGCGACTTCCTGGTCCAGCGTCCGATTGGTGGCGGCCACAATCCGCACGTCGATGGGAATCGGCCGATGACTACCAACCGGGGTGACTTGCCGTTCTTGGATGACCCGTAACAGCTTGGCTTGCAGTTCCAGTTCCAGTTCGCCAACTTCGTCCAGAAAGATCGTGCCGCCTTCGGCCGCGCGGAAACAACCGAGCGAATCGGCCGTGGCGCCGGTAAACGCGCCTTTGACGTGACCAAACAGCTGGCTGGCGAAGAGGGTACCGGGGATCGCGGCACAATCAACCGGGACGAAAGGTCGCCCAGCACGGGGACCTTGCTCGTGAATCGAACGAGCGATGAGTTCCTTACCGGTACCACTGGGACCGGTGATGAGCACACTGGAGGTAAACCGCGCGACTTGCCCAACCTGCGCGCGAACCTCGTCGCTCCACTTGGAAGTTCCGATGATACGATCCACTGGTACTAACTCCTGACCGGCGCGGGCAGCTGCTTAAAGTCTGCCTCGCCTGCCTAGGTACAATCAGGTTGGGTGCCTTACTGAGCCTTATGGTATTTGAATTTAGGGCCGATTGCAAGCAACAAGACCTATTTTTTTGGGGATCCGGCAGGGGTCACCCCCCTGGGGGGTCGCCCCAAAACCAGTAACTCCCCTATTTCCATAGACTTACGGCCGAAATGCGGCCTGGGGTCTGCGGGCTGCTCGGCTGCCCCAGGGCAGCTACAATGGGCCTGGGGCGGCCGCCCGAGCGCCTCTTTCCTGGTCGTCGATTCCCCGACCGCAGTTTCGGCAAGTTCATGTTAGCCAGCCCGGTCTTTGTTCGCGAGTTGGTCACCGCCCCTCGCCGCTCCAAGCACTTTGTGGCTCGTGCCACCTACGTTTCTGCTCTGTTGATGTTGATCGGAACGGCGTGGCTGGTGTTGGCCGGGAGTCAGACGATCCGCAACATTGGCGACCTGGCGCGGTTTGGGACGATCTTGTTTCAGATTCTGGCCCCCTTGCAATTGACGCTGGCCGTTTTCTTTGCCGCCTTATTCACCGCCAGCAGTGTGGCGCAGGAAAAGGACCGGCGGACATTAATCTTGTTATTGATGACCGACCTTTCCAACTTCGAGGTCGTCGTCGGCAAGTTAATGGCCAGTATGCTGAATGTGCTGGTGTTGTTACTGGCATCCCTACCTTTGTTCATGGCATTGATCCTGTTAGGCGGCGTCGAACCAGCTCAGGTGGGCGCCGTCTACGGTGTCACCGTATTAGCCGTCCTGGCAGCAGGCAGCCTGGGGTCGACGCTGGCCTTGTGGCGGGAAAGAACTTTTCAAACGCTGGCCTTGACCGTGCTGGTGTTGACGGCATGGATTGCCGGTTGGGAGGTGGTAGGACGGCTGGCGAGCGATCGGCAGCTGTGGGGGCTGGCGGCTGCGGACTGGGCGTTGGTCGGCAGTCCGTGGCGCGCGGTGCTGAGCGCCACGCGGCCGGCGACCAGTGCCGGCCTGTTGTGGCCGGGGGGCATTCCTCCGGCGTGGTGGTTCATGCCGACCGCCTTGGTGATCAGCGTGTTGTTGAACGCCGTCGCCGTGTGGAAGGTCCGCACCTGGAATCCTTCGCGAGAGGTTCGGCGGCGGTGGGGGGCGGAAGGCATGACAGCGGCCAGCGACCAGCGGGATCTGGGGAGGGAGGCCGCGGCCGGGCGGCGCGGCGGGCCACCCCGCCCGGTGTGGGACTATCCGGTCTTGTGGCGGGAAGTCCGCACCTGGGCCTATGGACGCAAGACGCTGGCGATTCGGATGGGCTACCTGGCTCTGGCCGGGTTCGCCCTGGCCGCCGCCGGCGGTTTCGGCCCTCTGGTCCAGGCCGACCCGACCCTGGTCGCCATCCCGCTGTTTTTGCTGAGCCTGTTCCTCATCAACGCTCAGGCCGTGACCTCGATCTGCACTGAACGTGACGCCAAGACGCTGGACTTGCTGCTGGTCACCGACCTCTCCGCTCGGGAGTTTGTCTTCGGCAAGCTGGGCGGGGTGTTTTACAACACCAAAGAGATGGTCTTGCTGCCCCTCCTGTATTGCGTGGTGCTGGGGTGGCGGGGCGAGCTGTGGGGCGAGAACGTATTTTACCTGGTGGCGGGTTTGCTGGTCATGAACTTTTTCGTCGCCGTGCTAGGCGTGCATTGCGGCTTGATCCACGCCAACAGCCGGGTGGCGGTGGCGACCAGCATGGGCACGGTTTTTTTCCTGTTTGTGGGGATCGCCACCTGCATGCGGATCATGATCGCCTTTAGCGGCTCGTTCGGCTATCAGCTGGCCCCTTTTCTGGCCTTCATGTTGGGCGGTGGCGTGGCGCTCTATGTCTCCCTGGGGGCGCGGCATGCGTCGACCGCCATTTTCTGGGCCGCCTTCACCTGCCCGTTTTTAACCTTCTGGGCCATCACCAGTTTTCTCCAGGATTACACGCTGGGCCCCTTTCTCGTCGCCTCCGCGACTTATATCTTCACCACGCTGACCATGCTGATCCCCGCCATTTCAGAATTTGATGTGGCCAGTGGTCGCGCGACCGAGGGCTGAGCATGGCGACGGGCAGAGGGGAGGTCGAACAGAGACGGTGTTGACCCCGGAACGTATCGCCTGGCTGGCAGCGATGGGGGCCCTGATCCTCGCATCCGGCTTCTTCTCCTCGAGTGAGGCGGCGCTGTTTCTGTTGAGCCGCCGGCAGCGGCGCGAGCTGGCGGGGGGGAGTCGTCCCCAGCGCGTGGCCGCTCACCTCCTGGAAGACGCAGACCGGCTCCTGACCGCGGTCCTGTTCTGGAACCTGCTGGTCAACGTGACCTATTTTGCGATGGTCTCCATCGCCAGCCTGCGTTTAGAGGCGCAGGGCCAGCGGGAGTACGCCGGCATCTTCGCTCTGGCGTCCCTCTTAATCATCATTGTCTTCGCCGAAATGCTGCCCAAGTCCATGGCCGTGTTGCAACCTCGCCGGCTGGCCACCTGGCTGGCGATTCCCCTGGCGGCAGCCGTGCGGGTGGTCGATCCCGTTCTGCCCGCTCTGCGCTGGACAAAGATCTTGTCCCGGCGGGTGTTTTGGCCCCATTTCCAACCGGAAGCTTATCTGGAAGTCGCCGATCTCGAGCGGGCGGTCGACGTATCGACGGCCGATGCCACCCTCCTGCGGCAGGAAAAGACGGTGCTGCAAAACATCGTCCTCTTGTCCACCATGCGCGTGGACGAACTGATGCGGCCGCGCACGAAATTCGTCTCGTTCCGTCCTCCCGTATCCCTGGATGACCTGGAAGGCCGGATCCCCCACAGCGGTTACGTGCTGGTCACGGAAGCGGACAGTGAAGAGATCGCCGGCGCCATTCCCCTGCAGGAAGTCACCGGTGTCCCCCGCGAAAACCTCGAACAGTATGCCTCGCCAGTCGTCTACGTCCCCTGGTGTACGACCGTGGCCCATGCCCTGGAACAAATGCGAGCTCAGGACCAGCGGGTCGCCGCGGTCGTCAATGAACAGGGAGAGACGATCGGCATCGTCACTTTTGAGGACATCCTGCACACCACCTTCGCTCTGGATGCCAGTCGCAGCGAGCGGCTGTTGAAGCAGCAATCGGTCGAGCGGGTGGGGAGCGGGCAGTGGCGGGTCACGGGAATGACGACCCTCCGCCGCCTGGAACGTTGCTTCCATGTCCAACTGCCCCCCAGCAAGAGCGTCACCGTGGCGGGATTGGTGCAGGAGACCCTGGGACGGCTCCCCCAACCGCACGACCAAGGTACCTGCGGCCCCTTTGCCTTTGAGGTGCTGGAAATGCCCGAGCGGGGACAAATGGTCGTGCGGTTGACCTTCCCCACCTCACCGGGAACAGCCCCATGATCTGGTCCATCATCCTCCTGGGCCTGGTGGGCTTGGCCCTGAGCGCCTTTTTCAGCGGGAGTGAAACCGGGTTTTATCGCGTGCCCCGGGTCCGCCTCCAGATCGAAGCCCACGGGCGAGACAAGTTGTCCCAGAGCCTGTTGTGGCTGACCAACCACCCCTCGGTATTCGTCGCCACCACCCTGGTGGGGAACAATCTGGCCAACTATCTATCCTCGCTGGCCATCGTGATGGGGGTGAGATACGCGTTGGGGGATGGCGGAGTCACGGCCGAGCTGGTGGCGCCGATGGTGTTGGCGCCGGTCCTGTTTGTGTACGGCGAGCTGTTACCCAAGTACCTCTTTTTTTACCGGCCGCATGGTTTGTTGCGAGCGGGCGGGCCGCTGTTCCTGTTGTTTGTGCTGCTGTTTTTGCCCGTCAGCGTCTTGCTGTGGGCCATCAGCTGGCTGCTGGAACAGATCTCGGACCAGTCCCCTCAGAAACTGCGCGGACAGCTGGCTCGACAGGAACTGAAGGGCGTCCTGGAAGAGGGCCATGCCGCGGGCATCCTCCGGCCCAGTCAGCGAGCGCTGGCACAGGGCATCTTCGCCCTGGCTCAGCAACCCGTCACCGCTTTCGCCACCCCAATCGGGGAAGTACCCGCTGTCAGCGAAAAGGCCTCCTCGGCCGAAGTCCTGCACGTCGCTCGAGAGAATCACGTCTCGGCCCTCCCCGTCCATCGGGCCGGGGCTGCGGGCAACTTCATTGGCTACCTGAAGGTGGCCGATGTTTACCTCGAGGAAACTTCCCCGGGCCAACGCATCCAACCGCTGGTCGAGATCCCGGAGACCGCCACGCACCTGGCGGCCTTGATGAGCATCCAGAGTGCCGACCAATGGCTGGCGCGGGTGGTCAATCCGGAGGGCCGTAGCGTGGCCATGGTGACCGTCGACCAGTTGTACGGGCCACTGTTTCACGCGGCAGAGTAGCCGCCGGGGCACCGCCGCGAGGCAGCAGTCGGAGGGGCAGCCCCCGCGGAAGACCCACCGATCTGAACCGGCGACCTGCCGCGCAGACCCCCCCTGCGAGCTCTACTTGTGATACCCCAGAGACTCGATCACCGACAGCATTTCTTCGAAGGTGATAAAGCGCCGACGGTGGACCAGTTTGTAGTGGTCAATGGCGCGAGCCAGCTGTTGAGCTTCTGGGGAGAGGCTTTCGTGACTGTTGCAAAACTGGCGCCGCTCGCGTGCCGGCGAAACCAACCCTGACAGGGGGCTGCGACGGTCGACGAAAGTCGCGTCGGTGGTCTCTCCGGGGGGGCAAGAAAGTTGGGCTTCCGACATGGACAGGCTCCTCCAATACCAACAGGATCCGCTGCCTTAGGCAGCCTCTTATCGTCAAAACCCTATGTCGCCAAATGCGAGTCGTCAAACCAGACAGGGCGGTCGCAAGGGTTATGCGGATTCTGCTGCTGGGGACAGGGTCGGAAACGGCACGTTGCCAGCCGCGAGCGGGATGTCTACATTGGCGGAGCCCGGGTTTGCCCGATTTCTGGGACTGCCGCCATGCCTGATCCACCCTCCCCCCTGCTCGCCCGCTACCAGCTCGCTCAGCAGATTGCCCGCGAAGCCGGCCAGCTGACGTTGCGTTTTTTTCACGACCAGCAGATGGAGGTCGAACAAAAAGGGGACAACACCCCCGTGACCGCCGCGGATCGCGAGGCAGAAAAATTGTTGCGGCACCGCATCGCCGAACATTTTGCGGACGACCAGATCGTGGGGGAAGAGTTTCCGGAACAATCCGGCACCAGCGGCTATTGCTGGATTCTGGACCCCATCGACGGTACCAAGTCGTTTGTCTCCGGCGTGCCGCTGTACTGCACCTTAATCGGCGTCACCTGCCAGGACGTGCCGCAAATCGGCGTGATCAACCTGCCGGCACTGGGCGAAATGGTCTCCGCCGCCAGCGGCCAGGGTGCCTGGTACGTCCGCGGCCGCCAGACCCCCTGCCCCGCGCAGGTCTCCCGCAAGCAACGGCTGGCCGAAGGGCTTTTCTGCACCTCCGAAGTGAAAACCTTTACCCGCCGCCAGCGGGAGGAAGTGTATCGTCAGCTGGAACAACGCGCCTGGCTGACACGTACCTGGGGGGATGGCTACGGCTACTTGCTGGTCGCGACAGGGCGTGCCGAGCTGATGGTGGATGCCGAGCTGCACGTGTGGGATGCGGCAGCCGTCCTCCCCGTGCTGCAGGAAGCAGGTGGCACCTTCACCGACTGGGAAGGGAACCCGACCATCCACGCCGGGGAAGGCCTGGCCACCAACGGCCAGGTGCTGGACGAAGTCCTGGCGATTACCCGTGGCCACTAAAAGGAGACGCCTCCCGCAGGTCCCTCCCTTCGCGCAGCACACGTTTCGGGACAACCTTTCCCCCGGCACTCCCCTGCCTTCTCTCGAATCCTCCCCCCGCCAACCGCTCATGACACGCATCTCGGCCGTGATCCCCGTGCTGAACGAAGCCCCCTCCCTCAAGGCAGCAATCGACCGTGCGTGGCTGGCGGGTGTCGACGAGGTGATCGTCTGCGACGGTGGAAGCAACGACGGATCGCTGGCGATCGCTGCCCAGCAGCCGTGTCGGCTGATCGAAAGTCCTGCCAGCCGCGCGGTGCAGCAGAACCGAGGTGCGGCCGTCGCGGGGGGGGATGTCCTGCTGTTTTTGCACGCAGACACCTGGCTGGCGCCCGGTGCCGGCGACCAGATGCGTGCCGCCCTGGCCGACGCGAGCCTGCTGTGTGGCGGTTTTCGTCAGCAGATCGAGTGTGCGGGGCGGGTGTACCGCTGGCTGGAACAGGGCAACGCCGCACGCGTGCGTTGGCTGGGGCTGCCCTACGGTGACCAGGGGATCTTCGTGCGGCGGGAGACTTTTGACGCCGTGGGGGGATTTCCCGAGATCCCCTTGATGGAAGACCTCCGCCTGATGCGCCGCCTCCGCCGGCTGAGCCCCCCCGCCCTGCTGCCCGGACCGCTGTACGTCAGCCCGCGGCGGTGGCAGAAACAGGGCGTCCTGAAACAGACGCTCTGCAACTGCTGGCTGCTGACCGCCGAGCGGTGCGGCGTCTCGCCCGAACGGCTGAAGCGGTTCTATCCCCCGCATCGTTGAGAAGTTGGCGGAGGGGGAGAGGGAAGAAGCAAGAGGGAAGAAGCAAGAAGGAAGAGGGAAGAGGGAAGGGGCGGGGGGTCAGACACGGTGGGGCGAGCGTTGTTCGCTGAGTTCGTAGCGGCGGATTTTGCGGTCCAGGGTCGAACGTTCGATTCCCAGAATGCCAGCCGTCCGGCTCTTGTTCCAGCCGGTCGACTGCAAGGTTGCCAAAATGTGGCGGCGTTCTATTTCAGACAGCGACATCGGTTCGTATTCGTGGGGCTCGGCCAGCGCATCGACCGAGTCGCCGGCGGTGGCCAGCTTGGACAAGGTCAAGTCATCGGTCTCGATGCATTCCCCGCGAGCCAGCACGACCGCCCGCTCGATCACATTCTTTAGCTCGCGAACATTGCCCGGCCAGCGGTAGCGGCGCAAGGCTTCGAGGGCTGCGGGCGAAAAGCCCTGGAGGCGCCGTCCGGTTTCTTCGTTGAATTTCCGCAGGAAATGTTGAGCCAGCGGGGCGATATCTTCGGGGCGTTTGCGGAGAGCAGGGACGACGATGTCAACCACATGCAGGCGGAAATAGAGGTCGCGGCGGAAGTGGCCTTCGCTGACATCCTTTTCCAGGTCCCGATTGGTGGCCGCGATCACCCTCACATCGACGCTAATCTGCTCGCTGCCCCCCACCCGTTCGAAGGGATGCCCCTCCAGCACTCGCAGAAACTTGGCCTGAATCGTGGGGCTCATCTCACCGATTTCGTCCAGCATCAACGTTCCGCCGTCGGCCGCTTCGAATTTCCCGATCTTGCGTTCCGTGGCTCCCGTGAAGGCCCCCTTCTCGTGACCAAACAGTTCGCTTTCCAGCAAGCTCTCCGAGAGGGCGGCGCAGTTCAAGCAGACGAAAGGTCCGGTGCGGCGCGGACTGGAAAAATGCACGGCCCGTGCCACGAGCTCCTTCCCTACGCCGCTTTCGCCACGGATCAGCACCGTCGCCCGGCTCGGCGCCGCTCGGCCAATCTCCATCTCGACCTTCTTCATCGCCGCGCTGGTGCCCACGATTTCACTCTCCACCTGCAGCCGCTCGCGCAGCTGCAGGTTTTCGGCCCGGATGTGGCTCAGATCCTGAGCCAGCTCTTCGCGGCGGCTAAGATTTTCCAGAGCGACGGCCACCGTTTCGGCAACGGCCAGGGTAAAGTCCAGGTCGTCGGGGTCCGGAATCAAGTCGGACTTGGTGGAATAGAGGTGGATCAGCCCCAAAATCCGCTTCCCGCTGCGGACCGGCGCGCACATCACACTGGTCGCATGAATCTCTCCCTGGCTGTCCCGGCCGCCCAGGACACTGTCATCCATGACATTCCGCGCCAAGACCGCTTCCCCCTCCCGCAACACGGTCGTGGCCAGAAAGTCGGACACGCGGTGATACGTTTCCTCGGGCATCGTCTTGGCAGCCACAACTTCCAGGTCGGATCCGGAAGGCGTGCCGGCGTACTCGCGGGGAAGCAACAGCAGAGCCCCGGCGTCAATGCGTGTCTCGGCGAACAATCCCGACAACACCAGCTCGGACATCTGATTCAGGTCCGTGGCCTTGGCGACCTCGAATGCCAGGCGGCAGAGGGCTGCCGCGGCGCGACCGACCTTGGGAATCCCTTCACTCTCCTCGCTCGCGGCCTTGCCGGTGAGGAACCGGGTTTGATGAGCACGGTGGGTGATTTGATTCGTCGCCTCGTCGCCGCCCAGCACGCTTTCCGCGTCTTCCTCCAGGCCCACCTCCTCGGCAGATATGGTATCCGCATGCGGACCTGCTTTTTTGGCGATCGAATTCGTATCCGGAAAGACCGATGAAACGTCATGCACAAACTGCAGTTGCACTTTGCCGATCTGAATCACGTCCTCGGGCTGCAGCACGTAATCCCCCTGCACCGGCTCGCTACCCACCCGCGTCCCGTTGCGGCTGTCCAGATCTCGCAAATACCATTCGCCATCCACGTGAAAAACTTCAGCGTGATTTCGGCTGCAGCGTTCATCCTTGACAACGATATGGTTGGTGGGGGCTCGCCCAATCGTCACCCGCTGGCCCGGCACCAGACGGTAGACGTCGGTCCACTTCGTACCTTCCCGAAAAACCAGATAAGCTAACATGCGACAAGACCAGGTTGCGGCCGCGGCGGCACTAGTGCAGCGACCTGCCGACGCTCAGATCAGATCGATCCTTTTCCGCTCAGCTGCCGCCCTCTCCAGCAGCTGGCGACGGTCGCGCGGGACCTTCACTGTAACGGCTGGCGTCCCCGCTTTCAAACTATTTTAGCAGAAAAGGGGGGCCCGCGAGCAATTCCTGGGCGGCCGGATCCGCGCAACCGTTATCGTTTCACACGCCGCAGGTCCGGCCGAAACCGCCTGGCAGCCGCCAGGATCGCCGTGGCGGTCTGCCCCCTAGCTGGAGATCATCGGGGGCCGCCACGCAGGGACGGTCGGGTCCCGCAAATTCACCCACCGCACGGACGACACCCCTGCAACCGCCAGGGGAAAGTAAGCGTCGATTAGTCCCTGACCAACCACTTCCGACCAGCTGGCCCCCCGGCGGGGCAACGCGGATTTTAACAATACCAGTTCGTCCGCTAAGGTCGCGCGCGCCAGCCGCGCTGCAATCGAATCACTGGTCACCTCCCAGCCGTGCGGCAGGCCGCCCTCGGCAACCGCCGCTTCGTCGCCAGCCAAAAACGCATAGGGATCCAACACCACACAGCCAGCCGAGCCCACGGCGGTGTCCAAGTCGTCCCGCTGCGTCACCAGCTGTAAGCCGCCCAGGAGGCCGGCCGCGAGACGAGCTGTGACGCTGAGCGTCAATCCGGCGGCCAGGTGGGCGGTGGTAGCGTCCAACGAGTGCCGCTGGTCGTAATACCGCACCTGGTCCGCCAGCCGCCCGCCGCCGGCGACCAACACGTTCCTGGCCGGCGGCTGAGCGGCCAACCAGTTGTGCCAGGCCCGCGGCAGCCCGTCCCAATCCAGCAGACTGCCTCCCAACTTAACGATCCGCAGTGGCTCGGACATCAGCCATCCTGCTCCTCTGCCAATACCGCCACGGCGTGCGCCGCGGCACACAGCGAGATCGCCGCACCCGCACGATCGGCCAGCGAAACCAGCCCCGCCTGGGGAAATGCCTGGGCCGCCGCTTGGCGAGCGAGGAATTCCCCCTGACCGGAAACGACCATTTGCTGCGGCCCACCGCGCGCCCTGCCGGCCACCCGCCGCACAGCTTGCTCCAGGGCCGCTCGCTGCCGAGCTGCCACGGCATCGGCGAAACCCAGGGCATCCGCCTCGGTCACTTCCGCCGGGTCGGCACAAATCATCCGCGCCAGCCGCGCTTGGGCGGCCGCCCGCGTGGCGGGACGCCCATCCGCCGTGTCGGTATTCGTGCTCTCCTCCGCAAGCTCGCCCCGCATCAGGTACACGTCCAGCGTCGTGGCAAATGATTCCCGCGCCACGGGACACTCCGCCCCACGCCAAGGCAATACCTCCACCAGCATCGCCAGCGGAGTTCGCCCCACACCGCTGTATATCAGCTCGCCCGCTAACAACCGCTGCGTATCCGTCCGTCCCGCAGGAGCGGGACGTCCCTCGACCAGGCGTACCACATCCATGGTCGTACTGCCCACATCGATCAGCAGACCGTCGGCGGCCACATGGCGAGCGGCGAAGGTGGCCAGGGCGTGCCAGTTGGCCGCCGCGACCAGGTCCGGCTGACCAACTGCCTGGTCCGCTGACAGAAACCGGCCCTCATGAGAATAGATCGCCACCTGCCGGCTTGGGGCCGCGCGGACCGCCGCCTCGACGATCGCTACAACTCCCTCCGCCTTGGAGGCATAACAATCGGCCAGCTCGCCGGTCATCGTCACCGCCAGCTGCCGGCAGGCCGGTGCCTCCTGCAGAAGACGCTGCAGTTCTGCGGCCAGCTGCTGCGGCTGGCGCCAGAGGGCGAACGGACGCGTACGAGCAAACTGGCCGCCGTCGGCCACTTTGAGATTCGCCCCGCCGATGTCGAGTCCCAGCCAGTCCATCAACTATGCCACGTTCCCGCTGGCCCCCAGGCACCGCACGGTGCCGTCCGCATCGAAATCGACTTGTTCGGTGACCTCTTCCTCCGATGGCTGCCCGCCGCAGGCCAGCTCCAACATCCGCTGGGCCAGGTTCTGGCGATATGCCGCACGCAGTCCGACATAGGAGGTCGTCAGTCGTGGATTGATTTCCACGACAACATCCTCGGCCGCGTCGTCGCCCAGGACGATGTCGACCCCCACGTAGCCGACAGCGCCGGGCACCGCCGTCATGGCGGCCAGGGCCAGCTGGCGGGCTCGCCGGGCACGAGCAGCGTCCAAGGGCAGGCAGCCGCCCTGGTAGGAAAAGCGGCCGTCGGAGGAGATTTTCTGTCGGCCAGCCGCAAGAGCCTGGTAGCCGCTCGGCCCGCAGAGCACCGCCACGCTGGCCGGCATCCCCTCCACCTGACGCTCCAGCCGGGACGCCCGCGGGACGGGACCGTAGTCCCCTGCCGCGGTGGCGTCGCGGATCGAGTGCACGTCCAACGAGCCGGCGCCGTCGACACGTTTGAGCACCGCCGGGTAGGCAAAGCGGACCGGCAGCAACTGACCTTGCTCCAGACGGATGCCGGCGGGGACCGGGACCCCAGTCGCCTGCAGGGCCTCGGCCGTGCGGTGCTTGTCCGCCGCCAGGGCAATCCAGGCCGGAGACGGCCCCAGAAGGCGACCGCCTGCGGCCAGAGCTCGAGCGGCGGAGGAGTACAGCAGGTCGTCAAACTCCGGGGCGATCACCACCGTCCACTCGGCCCGCCCGGCCAGCCTGGCAAACTCCTGTTCCCACGCGGCCGGGGTCGCCACTTCGCTGACCTGGCAACCCGGCAGCGGGAGCGGAAATCGCTGATCGCAGGTGGTCGTCACCCGCACCTGCGGCAGGCGACCGAAGTCGGCGGCCAGGGCCCCCAGCATGGCGCGGCCTTCGGCCAACAGCGAAGGGGGCGGGATTTCCTGACCCAGGAACCCGCCGCCGGTCACAAATTCAAAGACAAAAATTTCCACCAGCCAATCCCTTCCCCGTCGTGGCGCCACCCAGCGACAGAAGAAGCGTCCGCTGACCAGGATGCGCAACCAGAATCGTAACGCGCCAGCCGGACGACCGTAAGCAGTCGACCACGACCTGCAGCCAACCGAGTGGGGTGAGGGGATCGCGCTGAGGGCTGGCCACCCCGCCTGCCATCGGCCGGGGACCACACGAGGGGACCCATGAGGACGGGCACCGGTTGCGATCCGCAGCGGCAGGCGGACCACGTCCCTGGCCCCCGCCTTCACGCCAGGGGCCTAGAAGATTCCCAACTGGTCCTTGGCGTCTTCGGTCATCCGGTCGGGGGTCCAGGGGGGATCGAGCACGATGCGGACTTCCACCGCGTGGACCGCTTCCAAAGAGCCCACCTCACGTCGGGCCCCTTCGATTAACTGGGGACCGGCAGGACAAGCGGGGGAGGTCATCGTCATTTCGATCTGCACATCCACCTGCTCGTCAGTCTGAGCGTCCGCCTGAGCGTCCGCTTTCTCCTCCGCCTTCTCTTCTCCTTGCCCGCCACCCTGCTGGTCCACCGCGGCTTGCCCGCCGCCGCCAGGCTGGTCGGGCCTCGGCACGGCCTCCGGGGCCGCCGCCGGGGCGGAGGGTGTGGGGGGGGCCGAACTGTCCGGAGGGGTGCCGGTGGGGGCCCCCTCGCCGCGGGGATTCAGCTTGATCTCGTAAATCAAACCCAGATCCACAATGTTGACGAACAGCTCGGGATCAATCACGTTTTTCAGTTTTTCCAGAACAGCATCTTGAGTGAGGTTCATCTTAGGTATCTCCCCCTGCGGGCTTTCCGCAGGTCGACCGGGACCGGGTGGTAGGGGCGTGTCGAGCGTCGGTGGTGGAACACGGAGGCGGGGCACGTGACCCGATCCGGTTCTGCCTTGGATTTCGTCCTCGGGAATTTCGTGCGGTGGGTCCGCTTCGTGCCGGCGAGGCTGCCTTCCCGGCCCCCTGCGGTTCCCGCCTGGCGGCCCGCTGGCGGATCCCCCCTTCAGCCGCTCAACCGGACCAGGATATCGTCACCTTCGATTCGTATCTCGTGAGCCCGGGTATCGTGCGTCGCCGGCATGCTCAGGGCTTTACCGGTCCGGACATCGAACCGCGCCCCGTGGCGGGGGCAGATAATCTGGCAGCTCTCCAGCTGTCCATCCCCCAACGGCCCGCCGTCGTGGGTACAGACATCGTCGATGCAATAAAACTGCCCGTCCACGTGACAGACCACCACAATCCGCTCGTCACATTCCACGGCCAGCTTGCCCGGATCGGGAATCTCGGCGACCGAGGCAACTTTTACAAAATCGGGCATGGGCACAAGGGGTCGGTTCCCGCAATCAGCAATTCGCCATCCGTGCTCGGTCGTCCGTGATCAGTCGTCCGTGCTCGGGTATCGGCCCAGCCCTGCCGAGGGGGCGTCGTGGGGTCGCCCCGTTACTCATATTCCCGCACGCGTCGGGCAACGGCTTCGGCGAGTGCCTCGCGGACACTGTCGATCGTGATCCGGTCGCTGACTTGCTGGAAAAATCCAGCGACGATCATGCGGATGGCTTCTTTGCGGGTCAAGCCGCGGGACTGGCAATAAAAAATCTGTTCGTCATCCACCCTGCCGGTTGTGGCGCCGTGGGTGCAACGGACATCGTCGGCCTCGATCTCTAGGCCGGGGATGGAGTCGGCCCGAGCGCGGGGGTTGAGGATCAGATTGTCGTCCCGCTGGTAACCATCTGTCTTTTGAGCGCCGGGGTCGACCTTGATCATCCCCCGCCAGACGATCCGCGACTCGTCCTGCAGAGCGCCTTTGTAGAGCAGATCGCTGCGGCAGTCGGGCGCTTCGTGGTGTTGCAAGGTGTGGTAGCAGAGATGTTGTCGGCCTTCGGAGAACATGACGCCGTTGACTTGAGCGCCTGCGCCGGGGCCCACCAGGGCGACGTGTTGGTTGACTTTGGCCAGCCGAGCTCCCAGGGCACCGATCGTCCACTGGATGGCCGCATCCCGATCGACGAGGGCTTTTTGATGAGCGAAGTGCCAGACGCCGGTGCCCCAGTCTTGCAGGTTGACGTATCGCAGGTTCGATCTGGGCCCCAGCAACAATTCCACGGCGCCGCAGTGCAATCCGTGGCCCGTCTCCTGGAGGCTGGTCGATTCGGCCAGCAGCGTTGCCTCGGCGCCTTCCTCCAGAATCACCAGGGTGTGTGTCAGGTCGACACCGCCATCGGCCAGGGCGGTCAGCAGATGCACCGGCTGGTCCAGGACCACGCCCCGCGGCACATACAGCAACGCGCCGCCGGTCCAGCACGCGGCGTGCAAGGCGGCGAATTTGTCGTAATGCGGCTCGACCGCTCGGCACAGGAGGTGCCGCCGTACCAGCTCGGGATGCTCGGCGACCAACTGGTCCAGCGGCCCGAACAAGACTCCCTGGGCGGCCCATGCGGCTTGGATTTCCGCGGCCGTGGTGTGGCTGTTCAGCGTGGTCACCTGGCCCGCCAGGTCGACGCCGCGGCTGAGCGCCCCGGGGGGAACCGGCCCGGCGTCGGCCGCCACCGGCAGACCATATTGGGCCAGACGCAGGAGGCGAATGTCGGTCCGCATCCACTCCTCGTCCCGAGCCGAGGGCATCGGCAGCTCGTTAAATTTCCGCCAGGCCGTCGTCCGCAGATCCGTCAACCAACCCGGTTCGTCCCGCGCCGCCAGAAAGGCGTCGAAGGCGTCCTGAGTGAGGCCCGTCTGAGCAAGGGTGGTGGACATGGTGGAGGGTCAGCGTGGTGTGGTGAAAAGGAAAGGCAAGTCATCGTGGGTCGCGGGGTCCCCGCACGATGGCTGCCGCCTCCCGAATCTTAAATTCTGCATCCCGCACCCCGCATCCCGCATCCCGACGCCAGAGGGTCAGGCACCTTTTTCGGGAGCCGGTTCGCGCGGCGAACCAAGTTGGCTTGCCGAAAAAGGAGCCAGACCCTGGCCCACTGCCGAACCTCCAATCCCGCACCCCGCAATCCGCATCCCGCAACTCGCATCCCGGCTCATCCCACCGAGCCTTCCATTTGCAGTTCGATGAGGCGATTCATTTCCACGGCGTATTCCATGGGCAGCTCTTTGACCAGCGGTTCGATGAACCCGTTGACGATCATCGTGCTGGCCTCAGCTTCGGTCAACCCGCGGCTCATCAGATAAAACAGCTGTTCTTCGCCGATCCGCGAGACGCTGGCTTCGTGACCGATGGTCACATCTTGTTCGTCAATCTCGATGTAGGGATAGGTGTCACTACGGCTCTGCGAGTCCAGAATCAGCGCATCGCAGACGACGTTGCATTTGGACTTGACCGCACCTTCCTCGACTTTGACCAGCCCCCGGTAGCTGCTGCGTCCGCCGTTTTTGGAAATCGACTTGGAGATGATCTGGCCAGTGGTGTGGGGAGCGCAGTGCACCAGTTTGGCGCCGGCGTCCTGGTGCTGGCCGGCCGAGGCGAAGGCGATCGAGAGGATTTCTCCGCGGGCCCCCGGTTCCATCATGTACACGGCCGGATACTTCATCGTCAGCCGGCTGCCGAGGTTCCCGTCGACCCACTCCATCACGGCATCCTGATAGGCCATGGCCCGCTTGGTGACCAGGTTGTAGATATTGTTGGCCCAGTTCTGGATGGTCGTATAGCGGCACCGCCCGCCCCGCTGGACCTTGATCTCGACCACGGCCGAATGGAGGCTTTCGCTGGAATACATGGGGGCGGTACAGCCTTCCACGTAATGGACCGAGGCCCCTTCGCCGACCAGGATCAGCGTCCGTTCGAACTGCCCCATGCGTTCGGCGTTGATCCGGAAGTAGGCCTGGAGGGGAAATTCGATCGTGACTCCCGGGGGCACGT
>CAYFZZ010000025.1:0-25911 GCA_964347545.1 uncultured Planctomycetaceae bacterium
GACGGTCATTCTGGGGCCACCGGCGGCTAGCGCCTCGCCGCTCACCAACCACCACCAGGTGTAGGTCCAAGACATAGGTAACAGGTTTGGTTCAGGACATGGGTAGCGCGTTCTGGCAAAATCTTCCGCCTTCAGGCGGCTGCTGGTCTCAACGCTCGCAGGCGGGGCAGCGCGCGGGCGGGGGCGGGGGTCAGAGGAAGAACCGGCTGAGCCACCAGAGCAACAGGACTCCCAGCACGACGGCGACGACCCCGGCGGCGACCGCGGCGGCGATCCGCCCGCGGGCGACCGGCTTGTCGCCCGCCACCTGGCCCGTCTGGCCGTTGATCAGGAACCGAAACCGCTGGCCCCGGTACTCGTAGGTCAGCACATACACCGGCAGCAGGACCAGATCCGCGTCCAGATGGGTAAAATCGGTGTCGACCTGCAGCTGTCGGTGACGATCCCCCGGCAAAAAGTCCCGGATGCTCTGGTCTTCCCGCTGCTGCAACGTCTCGCGGCACCGCTGCCGGGCGGCGTCGCGCGAGAGGGCATATTCCTCGGCCAGCCAGCCGGCCAGAAAATACGGCTGGTAACGTTTCAGGCCCTCCAGCCGAAAGGGCATGATCCGGTCCGCCTCCTCCTGCCGTAAGCCCGCACCGGCGGAAACCAGGTACGCCTCGTGGTACTGGTGGTGCCCTCCGGCCAGCTCCCACCACTCGGTCTCGCGGACCCGACGCGAGCGCCGCACGCGCTTGCCGTTCACCCTGGTCGTGTAATACTCGGTGCGATACCAGTCTTCGCCAATCACTGCCGACCAGCGGCTTTCTGCCAGCGTGGGGAAGGACCAGAAGGGCATGTACACGCCGCGCAGTCGTTGGACGATGCGGGCCGAGCCCAGATCGGCGGGCTGGAACCAGCGGCGGCGGGCCAGCCAGTGGCGAAAACGCATCGCGGCCTGCTGTTGAGGAACCGCAAAGCCGATCACAAACTCGGGACGCTGCCGATCCGACTCGGCAGGGGAGAATTCGACGACGTACGTCGAGTCGCAAAAAGCGCAGGTGTAGCTGCGCTGGTCCGGATCGGTGGCCACCCGGCTGCCACAATTCTGGCAGTGGAAAAAACGCTGAGCGGTCTCGTTTTGGGCCAGCTCGGTCTGGGCCAGAACCGGCGGCTGGTCGACCAGGGCCTGCTGGCCGCAGGCCCCGCAATAATGATCCCCCCGTTCGACCGGCGACCCGCAGGCCGGGCAGGGCGCCCCCCGCGGCGGGAGCGGTTCGCCAAGGGCGGGGTCCAGCGGGGTGGGGGCCAGCGACATGCGAGCTAACCTGAGGACGTGAGAATTTCCGGTCGCCCGCGCGACAGGCCCGCCGCCGGGCGGAGGGCGGGTTACGGCCGAGCCCGCGGGTGGCGCAGCGGCAGCCACTGTCCGCCGGCAACGCTGCTGGCGACACACTGCTGGATAAAATACATCCCTTCCACGCCGTCGTGGACGTTGGGATAGATCGTGTCCTGGCGCGGGAACGACTCGCCGGTGGCGCGTCGAGCCATATCGTCGTAGGCGGCGCAGTAGATGTTGGCGAAGGCCTCCAGGTAGGCTTCCGGATGCCCCGAGGGGAGGCGGCAGGAGGCGGCGGCCGTCGGTTTCATGAAGGGGGCGTTCGGGTCGCGGGTGTAGAGCTGATGGGGATGCCCGTTGCGACGAAAGACCATCTGATTGGGCTCTTCCTGCCGCCAGAACAGAGAACCTTTCGTTCCGTCGATCTCGATCTGCAGGTCGTTCTCGCGGCCATGGCTGATTTGCGAAGCGGTGACCGTGCCCAGCCCGCCGTTTTCATAACGGATTACCGCGTGGCCGTAGTCGTCCAGTTGCCGTCCCTCCTCGTAGGTCTTGAGATTGCAGCTGATCTCGGCCGGAATCAGCCCGGTCATGTACCGCCCCAGGTTGAAGGCGTGCGTGGCGATGTCGCCGAAACAACCGGCGGCACCGCTGCGAGCCGGGTCGGTCCGCCAGGCCGCCTGCTTCTGATCCTCCATCTCTAGCCGCGTCCGCAGCCAGCCCTGGATGTACTGAGCTCGGATGGCATTGATCTCGCCCAGCTCGCCCCCCAGGATCATGGCCCGGGCCTGGCGCACCAGCGGATAGCCGGTATAGTTGTGCGTCAGGGCAAATACGACATCGGACTCGTCAACCAGCTGGCCCAGCTCTTCGGCTTCATCCAGATTCAACGTCAGCGGTTTGTCGCAGACGACGTTGAAGCCGGCCAAAACGGCCGCCTGGGCCACGGGGAAGTGGACGTGGTTCGGCACGGCCACCGACACGAAATCGATCCGCTGGTCGGCAGATAACCGGCTCTCTCCCTCGATCATTTCGGCGAACGACTCATAAGCCCGCTCGGCCGAGATCGCGTAATCCGGGGCCGACTCCTTGGCCCGCTGAGGGTCGCTCGACAGCGCCCCCGCCACCAGCTCGGCCCGGTTATCCAAAACCGCGGCAATGCAGTGCACACGGCCGATAAAAGAGCCCGCACCGCCCCCGACCAACCCCATCCGCAGTTTACGACCTAGTGCATGATTCGTCGCCATCGCTCCATTCCCCCTGCTCGGACCCCCATAAAACCGACAGGACCTCCTGCCGGCCAGCCGCACCGCACCGACGCGGACTGGAAACTGCCAAGTTTTACCACAAGTGGCGGCGAATTCCAGGGATCGTGGTCTGGCAGCCCGCGGCGGGTCGTCCCGCCGCTTGACCTGACCTGGAACGAGCCCTGCGAAATGGATACGATTCTGAAGTCAGCTCGGCAGCCACAGACACGGCAGCGGGCGACAGCCGCTGCGGGGGTTGACCTAGGGCGGTGGCCCCGCCAGGCTGCCGCCGCGAAGAGACCAGGAGAAGTACGGATGATCCAGCGCACCACAGCAGGCACCGGGTGGGGGGTGATCGTTTTCGCGGCGTTTGGCCTGGCCGCCGGGGCGGCGGCGGGCGGGGGCCTGGTCTGGCTGACCAGGGCGGCCCCGCTGGTTCAGATCCCCGTCCAGGCCGCGGCGGCCCAGGGCCAGCAAGGTTCGATTCTGGCGACAGGCACCCTGGAAAACGACGTGGAATACGTCGCTTTTCTGGACGCGGCGACCGGCGAGCTGAGTGCCGCGGCGCTCAACGTGCAAACCGCCCGCTTCCAGGCCTTCTATCGCCGCAACATCGCCACCGATTTTGGCTCGCCCCGCCTGAAAAATCCCCGCTACCTGATGGTCGCCGGCCAGGCCTCCTTCCCGCGGCAAGCCAACCGCACCTGGGCCCAATCGGCGCTGTACGTCGTGGAACTGACCAGCGGCAAGTGCGTGGCCTACGGACTCCCCACCGCTCAAGGTCGCCTCTCCATCGCCCGACAGGAGTTCCGGCGGGAACTCTTGCCGCTGGACGACACCGGTTTCCGCAAGATCCAGCCCCAGGGCAACGCGGCTGCGACCCCCGCCGTCGGGGAAAACTGATGGAAATCGTCGTCAACGGCCAGGCGCGACAGGTCCCCGCTGGGACGACCGTCGCCAAACTCCTACAATCTTTACAGCGGGACCCGCGACACGTGGCGGTCGAAGTGAACCTGGAACTGGTGCCCCGGGCGCGCCACGTTCAGCACCAACTGGTCGAGGGCGACCGGCTGGAAATCGTGACCCTGGTCGGCGGCGGCTAAGGCTGTGTCAAACCTGGAAATTCGCGTTGGCCGCGGGTTTTCGAAAAGGGGTCACGGCGTCACCCCAAAATTACATCGTGACAACGCCATAGGCGTGGACCCGCTTTCGGACAGAGCCGCCTTGGCGAAGCATTTTCGCAAACCTTTTTCCTCCTCCCCTCACGCCATGGAAACTACCGACACCACGCTCGCGGATGATCCCCTTCGGCTGGGTAGCCATACCTTCTGCAACCGCCTCATCGTCGGAACGGGCAAGTACGCCAGCTACTCGCTGATGCAGGAGGCGCTGGAGCTGTCCGGCACCGAGTGCATTACGGTGGCAGTGCGGCGCGAACGCTTGATCGACGACGCCGGCAACAATCTGCTCGATTTCCTCGACACCCATCGGTACACGCTGCTGCCCAATACGGCCGGCTGCTTCACGGCCGAGGACGCGGTCCGCACAGCGCGGCTGGGCCGCGAAATCCTGCAAGGCCTGGAAAACCCCGGCGCCGACTGGGTCAAGCTGGAGGTCCTGGCGGACAAGCGGACCTTGCTGCCCGACCCCGTGGGCACGCTGGAGGCCACCCAGCAGCTGGTGGCCGAGGGCTTTCAAGTGCTGTGCTATACCACCGACGATCCGGTGATCGCGTTGAAGCTGAAACAGGCGGGGGCGTTGAGCGTGATGCCGGCGGGCAGCCCGATCGGATCGGGCCAGGGGATCTTGAACCCCAACAACATCCGGATCTGCCTGGAATACCTCAAAGGCGACGATCCGGACTATCCGGTGATTGTCGATGCGGGGGTGGGGACCGCCAGCGATGTGGCGATTGCGATGGAGCTGGGTGTGGACGGCGTGTTGCTCAATACCGGCATCGCCCACGCCGGCGATCCGGCGAAGATGGCGGTGGCGATGAAGCAAGCGGTCCAGGCCGGCCGGCTGGCTTATCTGGCCGGCCGGATCCCCCGCAAGCTGTACGCCACGGCCAGCAGTCCCGAGACGGGGGTCATCGCCCCACGGGCCTTGGCCTCCCGCGCGTAAAAATTGCATGTCCCTGACGGTTGACGACATCCTGGGTGCCAAGGGGCGGATTGCGGTGCGCTGGCCCGGCTACGAGCAGCGTGCTGAGCAAATGCGGATGGCCGAGTCGGTGGCGGGGGCCCTGGCGGACAAGCAGCACCTGGTCGTCGAGGCGGGGACCGGTGTGGGGAAGAGCTTTGCCTATCTTGTCCCGGTGATCCTGGCGGTCACGGCGGACGAGTCGGGGGATGCGGGCCCGCGGCCGCCGCGGGACCGCCCGCGGCGGGTGGTGATTTCGACCCACACCATCAGTCTCCAGGAGCAACTGCTGACCAAGGACCTCCCGCTGCTCAACAGCGTCGTTCCCCGCGAATTCACCGCGGTGCTGGTCAAGGGGCGGGGTAACTATCTCAGCCGCCGCCGCCTGCAGACCGCTCTGGATCGCCACGGTTCGCTGTTTGACCAGCCGGACGAACTGCGGCAGCTGCGGTTGCTGGAGTCCTGGGCGGGGAAGACCCACGACGGTTCCCGCTCGGACCTGGCCTTTCGCCCTCTGCCCGCCGTGTGGGAGGAGGTCGCCAGTGACAGCGGCAACTGCATGGGCCGCAAATGCCCCCAGCACGAGGCTTGCTTTTATTTCCAGGCTCGCCGCCGCGTGCACCACGCGCAACTGCTGATCGTCAATCACGCCCTCTTCTTTTCCGATCTGGCCCTCCGCCGCAGCGGCGGCAACATCCTGCCCGATTACGACGCGGTCGTGTTCGACGAGGCACACATGATGGAAGCGGTGGCGGCCGAGCATTTGGGGTTGAGCGTTTCTTCGGGGCAGGTCGACTACCTGCTGAACCGGCTCTACAACGACCGCACCCAAAAAGGCCTGCTGGTACACTTCCACCTGGCCAGCCAGCAACGGCAGGTGGACCGCTGTCGGGATGCGGCAGACATTTTTTTTCACGAATTGCAGGCGTACCTGGCCAACCAGGCTCGGCCCAACGGACGGGTCGACGAAGCGGATGCGGTGCCGAACCCGTTGAGCCCCCAGTTGGAACAGCTGGCCGGTGAGGTGCGGCAAGCGGGTCAGGGGATGGAGGACGAGGTCCAGCGACAAGATTTCACGGCGGCGGCCGACCGGCTGCAGGCCCTGGCCGGCAGGATCGACCACTGGTGCCGGCAGCAGCTGAGCGACGTGGTCTACTGGATCGAGGCCAGCACCACGCGGCGGGGAATGCGGCGAATCCACCTGGAAGCCGCCCCCTTGGACGTGGGCCCCGCCCTCCGCGGCGAACTGTTTCACCGTGTCCCCTCGGTGGTCATGACCAGTGCCACCTTGGCGGTCGGCGGCCAGGCCTCCTTCGAATTTTTCAAGTCGCGGGTCGGGCTGACGCAGACCCAGGAACTGCGGCTGGGCAGCCCCTTCGATTACGGGCGCCAAGCAGAACTGGTGCTGCCCCGCGGGATTCCCGATCCGGGGGATCAACCGGAAGCCTTCCAGCGCATGCTGCCCACGCTGATCAAACGCTACGTCGATCGCACGGACGGCCGAGCGTTCGTGTTGTTCACCAGCTACCAGCTGATGCGCCGCGTCGCCGCGGAAATGACCAGCTGGTTCGTCCGCCGGAACCTGGCCCTCTACAACCAGGCCGAAGGCATGCCCCGTTCCCAAATGCTGGAACGCTTCAAGCAAAACCCCCGCTCGGTCCTCTTCGGCACCGACAGCTTCTGGCAAGGGGTCGATGTGCCCGGCGACGCCCTGGTCAACGTGATCATCACCCGCCTGCCGTTTCGCGTGCCCAGCGAACCGCTGCACGAAGCGCGGCTGGAGGCGATTCGCGCGGCAGGAGGCAACCCCTTCCAGGATTACCAGCTGCCCGAGGCGGTGCTGAAGCTGAAACAAGGCTTCGGCCGGCTGATCCGCTCGCAACGCGACCAAGGCATGGTGGTGATTCTCGACCCGCGGATCGAAACCAAGCCGTACGGACGGATCTTTCTGGCATCGCTGCCGGAATGTAAAGTCAGTCGCGACGAAGTGGCCGCCTGACCCCCCTGCTCGCCCCGCCGGGGCGTTGGGCCGAGGCCGTCCTGCGGCCCCCTACAGGGCGCGGCGGATCCGGCGGGGTGGCCGCCGGCCTGGCGGGGCCGGTTTCTTTTCGGCAGGCGGTTGGTCCTCGGCGGCCCCCACGCCCGCCCCCGTGGCTTCTCCCCCACCCGGCACCGGTAAGGCCTCGGCGGCGGCGGCGGTTTGGGCCTGAGTCTGGAAGCCTTCGATTTCGTCCCGACTGAGCAGTTTGTCGATCCGCATCTCGATCCGCGTCAGTTCGTTCCCCTCTTCGGGCGTGACGAACGTGAACGCGACCCCTTCGGCGACCCCCTCCTTGCTCATCCGCCCCGTCCGCCCCACGCGATGCACGTAGTCGTCACAAAACTGGGGGATATCGTAATTGATGATGTGCGAGATTCCGGTGACGTCGATCCCACGGCCGACCACATCCGTGGCGACCAGGATCCGCACCTCTCCAGCGCGAAATTTGGCCATGACGCGATCGCGGGCCTGTTGCGGCAGGTCGCCGTGGATACATCCTACCTGCTTGTGGTGCTTCTGAATCCGCTGGGCCACACGATCGGTGCCCCGCTTGGTGCGGCAAAACACGATCGCTTGCTTGGGGTTTTCCCGTTTGAGCAGCCGGTCCAGCAGTTCGAATTTACGTTTCTGGTCTACGGTGAAATAGAACTGAGCAATCGTTTCGCCGGCAATTTCCTTGGGAGAAAAGTTCAGGCTTTCCGGTTCGCGCATGTAACGCCGCGCCAGCCGCTGGACTGGCGGCGGCACCGTGGCGCTCAACAACAAGGTCTGCCGTTGCCGGGGACAGTGTCGCAAGATCCGTTCGATGTCCGGCCGGAAGCCGATGTCCAGCATGCGATCAGCTTCGTCCAGGACGACGAAACGCAGATCTTTGAGCTGTAACGAGCCGCGGCCGATGTGGTCCAGCACCCGGCCGGGCGTGCCCACGACGATATCGGCCCCGCGCCGCAGCTTTTCAATCTGGCCCCGCAGGGGCTTGCCGCCGTACACGGCGATGGTCCGCGTCTTCCGCCCGTGAGAAAGTTTGACCGTTTCGTCGCGGACCTGCACCGCCAGCTCGCGAGTCGGCACCAGGACCAGCGCTTGGGGCGGATGGCGGCGTTCGGTGTGGAGCATTTCCAGGAGGGGGATGGCAAAGGCGGCCGTTTTGCCCGTGCCGGTGCGGGCCTGACCCATCACATCGGCACCCTCCAGCACGCGGGGGATCAAGCCCGCCTGGACCGCCGTCGGCGCCAGATAATCGGCGGCGCGGAGGGCGTCCAGCATCGTGTCCGAGAGGCTTAAATCCGTGAAGTTGACGCTGGGAGAAGAAGTCGAGGATGCGTGCGCCATGAAAGTTTGCCTGCCGCTGCCTTCGAGCGGTTACCGCGGGGTGGGAGGAACAGCGATAACCCTAGCAGGGACAAGAACTTTGGTCAACGGCAACGGGGAAGCGGCAGGAGGTGGCGCATAGCAAAGGCCGACTCGCTGCTGGCAGGGCCCGCCGCAAGTCGGCCTCGTAAAGGGACCAGCCCCGCCGCGGTCACCGCCGCAGCCGGGACGGGCGGCCGGTGGCTACTTCTTCGCCGCCCGACGCTTGCGGGTCGACCGCTTGGCCGCCGTCTTCTTCTTGGTCGACTTCTTCTTGGTCGCCTTCTTGGCCGACTTCTTAGCCGCCTTCTTCTTGGTCGCCTTCTTCTTGGTCGACCTCTTGGCCGCCTTCTTCTGGGGCGACTTCTTCGCGGCCTTCTTCTTGGTGGACTTCTTCGGAGCGGCCTTCTTCTTCGGGGACCGCTTGGCCGCCTTTCCAGCGGCGGCTTTCTTCTTCTTAGCCATGTTTTTGGCTCCAGGGGACTTGGGTACCCCACCTGGCGTTTACGCTTTCCCCGGGCACCCAACTGGGAAAGCACCATCCGGGCCGAGCGGCAGGAAAAGGGGGCTAGGACCAAAGCCCAGCCACCTCGGCCACCTTGACCGCCGGCCCAGAGCGCGTATTGAATCAAGTTGTCCGCCCGCTCGTCAATACGAATCTGTTTCCCTGGCCATCTGTCCTCCGCCCACCCGCAGTGCCCGCAGAAACAAAAAAATTGTGATCCTGTTTTGGATGGTAGCCAACGGAAAGCTGGACCTACCGAAACGGCTCGGCAGACATGCCTCCGCTACCCTTTTCCCGTCCCCGGCCTGCCGGGATCGCCAAGAGGGCCCGGGTCCGCGGGCAGGCGTTGGGGCGCGGCCCCCATGACGGTTCTGCCGAGGCACCGCCGGTCACCGACCGCGGCGGGCCCCGCGGACCGGTGCGGCGGGACGCATCCCCGTCGACCCTACGCTTCTTCCCTCAACCGCTGGGGCCGCCGCCCGGCCGCCGTCTCCCCGTCGCCGCCGGAGCTGCCAGCCGAGCCCTGGGCTTGCTGGTCCAGCCACTGGATCAGGGTGGCCGTGCTGACGATGCCCACCGGACGCTTGTTCCGCAACACGAACGCCCGCGGGACACTCCCCCGCGCCAAGTACTCGTAGACCTCCACGGCGGGGTCGTGTTCCTCGAAGGTCACGCAATGAGCCGTCATGAACTTGTCCACGGGTCGGGACCACTGCTGGGGAACACAGACCAGCCGGGTCAGGTCGTGGTCGGTTATCGCGCCGCGGAATTCGCCCCGGGCATCGATGACGGCGATCGCCACATGTCGCCCCGGCACCAACCGATGGATCGCTTCCGCCAGAGGGGCGTCGGTGGTCAGCGTGGCCACATCGGGGCACATCACCTCGGCCGCAGTGGCGGATCCGAAGGGGTTCGCCTCGCGGTGGTCGGGCGGCTCCTGCGGGGGAGGGTGAATGCCGTGGCCGAAGATGACCACCCGGTCGCGGCCCGCTTGTTTGGCCCCCCGCAGGGCCTGGTCGGCCCGCTCGCAGAGCTGTTTCGGCGAGGATACCTGGGGGTCGTTGGCGGCGACCCCCCAGCTGGCGGTCCACGCCGTCGGCGGATCCCCGACCTGGAGGGAACCCGCATGGATGCGGTTCCGCAGCCGCTCGGCCCACGCCGCCGCCCGCGGGGCGTCGGTTTGGGGCAGCAGAGCGACGAACTCGTCGCCGGCCAGGCGGCAGACGATGTCGCGGCCACGACAATGTTCCTGCAAGACGCGGGCCAGCGTCTGCAGGCAAAGATCCCCCGCGGCGTGACCATGCACGTCATTGATCCGCTTGAAGTAGTCGATGTCGATCATCACGCAGGACAAGCTTTGGCCTTCGGAGCGGGCCTGGTCCCACTCCCGGTCCAGAATTTCCAGAAACGTCTGCCGCGTCTCCAGGCCCGTCAGGACGTCGTAGCGGGCCAGGGAGAAGAGCTGGCGTTCCAGCTGCAGCAGCCGAGTGCCGTTCCTCAGGCGGGCCATCAGTTCGTGCTGGCGTACCGGACGCGCCAAAAAATCGTCCGCCCCCGTGGCCTCAGCGGCCGCGGCGCCGTTGTCGGTCTGGCGGCCAGTCAGCAGCAAAACATACATCCACTGCGGCGGCCGCAGGTCGCGGAGCGTGCGGGGGAGGGCCACTCCGTCCAGCGGCGGCATCTGCTGGTCCACGATCAGGTAGTCGGGGGCCTGCGCGCGGATCCACCTCCGGGCCTCCTCCCCGTCGCCCGTCTGGTAGACCTCATAGCCGGCTGCCGGCAACCAGCTCGCCAGCTGACGGGTGACTTGCTGGTCCTGGGTGACCAGCAGCACCCGCGTGGGGGGGGCGGGATGAGCGGGCGGTTGAGCGTCCATGGGGGGACTCCAGCCTGCGGGCCGGATGGTGGACCGGCAGCCAGCGGCGGCCCGCCTGCGAACGATAGGAGGGCTCGGTGAACCCTGACTTTCATGCCTGAGCCGGTCCCCAAGAATGGCAAGCCAGCGGCCGGCTTGACCGTAACCGGCTTCCGCCAAACGTGGATGGGGTCCAGGTCCGTTTCGCTCGGGATTTCCGTGGGTTGGGGATTTATTTAGGACCACCGCTGGGGGGCGGGTCCGGAATCTGTCTCAGCGGTCCCAAGGCCGAAGACGGCGGAAATATAATCCCGCCAGCTGTTCAGCTGCTCGGGCGTCAGGCTGTTCTCCCTCGTGATCTCATGTTTCAGCTCGGATTCCGTCCCCTCCACCTTGACCATGACCGTGAGCCGCCCGTTTTCGAGGTATCGAAATCGGACATTGATGGGCGTCCGTGCGGGAAGGTTGGGAGGCAGGCCGCGAACGACACATTTGCCGATCTGGGAACAGTCCTCGGGCGAAGCGCTCTCCCCTTCGACGATCTGGACCAGGATCGATTTCTGGCCATCGTGTTGCGTCTTGAATGTCCGCTTGGCGGCCGCCGGCAGTTCGGTATTCCGGGGAATCAGGACGGCCGTCCGGCGACGGGAGGTCTTGTGGTCGGTGGCGACGATGCCGAGGCTGTGGGAATTGACATTGCGAATCTGGAATGCCGGGGGCGCTCCAGCGGATTGGTCCAGCAGTTGTGTGGCGCGGAGGGCCGCTCCATGGGCCACGGCCTCATCCGCCGAGACACCGCGATCGGGCTCTTTGCCGCTCAACTTCCGCAGCATCTCGATGACCATGGGCATCCGCGTGGAACCGCCGACCAGCAGCAGCCGATCGATCTGGTCCCAGGTTAACCCTGCGGCCTGCAGCGCCTGTCGCGTCGTGAATTCGGTGCGGTCCACCAGGTCCCGCGTCATGTCCTCGAACTGTTCTCGGGTGATTTCCGACCGAATCGCTCGACCTTGATAATCGCAGGCCAGCGAGACTTTCGCTCGAACCGAGAGGGTACGTTTGGCATCTTCACATTCGCGCCACAGGCGTCCGGCGGTGCAGGGGTCTTCGCGGGGATCCAGCTGGTGGGTGCGAATGAATTCTTCGGCCACGTAATCCAGCAGCCGCTGGTCCCAGTCGTGGCCTCCCAGGAGGACGTCGCCATCGGTGGCCAGGGCGATGAATTCGGTCCCCCGGATTTCCATGATGGTCACATCGAAGGTGCCGCCCCCCAGGTCGTAGACCAAAATTCTCTGGTCCTGGTGCGCTGTGCCGTCGGCGGCGAGGATGCCGGTCTGGTAGCCAAAGGCGATCGCCGCCGCGGTCGGTTCGTTGATGATGTCCAAAACTTCCAGGCCCGCCAGGTAGCCCGCGTCCTGAGTCGCCTTGCGGCGGACTTCGTCAAAGTAGGCCGGCACGGTGATCACCACGTGGCGAAAGTCGCCGATCTGGCGCCGCGCGTCGTCCTTGATTTTGGCCAGCACGAAAGCTTGAATCGCCTCCGGCGGATACTGGCGTCCCTGCAGCCATTTGTGGAACGCCCGGTCCCCAAGGTCGCGTTTCGCGCACTGCGCCACCTGGTCGGCATCGGTCGCCAGGGCCTTCAACGCCTCCTTGCCGATGATCACCGCATCGTTCTCGACCAGGACCGCACTGGGCGTGACCAGATCGCCCTCGGAGTTGACCAAGGTGGTGGGCCGCCCCATCGGATCAATGTAAGCCACGGCCGAGTTGGTCGTGCCCAGGTCGATACCTACCGCTGTGGATTTTTCCTCCATGGTGGGTCTGCGTCGCTGGCGGGGTGAGTTTTGTGGGTGGGAGCGGCGGGCAGGGGACAGGGAATGCCCCCCGGCCGCCTGGGCCAATTTTAATTCAACGACCCCAAGCGGAAAACCGCCCCATGCCCCGCGGCGAAGCCGTCCGCTGCCGGATGGGGGTCAGTTAGCGGCGAGCGGTCGAGGGGGAGGAGTGGGCCGCGCGGTCGAGCGGGGGACGGCCCAGCAGCAGCAGCTGGTGCTTTTTCAAAAAATACGGTACCCGCGCCAACACGCCGACATCCCCAGGCAGTTCACCCTGAATTTGGCGGTAATAGCGATCGTTGGTGATGATCAGCGCGTCGTAGTCGCGGGCCAGAAACGAACCCAGCGGGACCACCTCCCGCGGACGCCCCGCAGGCGTCCAGGTGGAGGCCCGTGGCCGGGCCGCGTGGCTGCCAGGCGCCGGGCCGCCGCGGCGCAATTTGACGATCGGCCGCCCGGCGTAAAACACCAGACTGGGCTCGACCGATCCGTAAGCCCCCACGGGAACGGCGTCGCCACGACGCTGGATCGCCCGCAGAAGAAGATGATTCTGCTGGTGACGGTCCACCCGCAGACTGACAAAACCGAAGAGCGTGGTGTGGAACAGCAGGGCGGTGGCCGCCAGCGTCGTGGCCGCGGCCCCCCTCCGGCCCTGGTTGACCAGCAGCAGGCACAGGCCGGCTCCCAGGCTGAGGATCAGGAACACCCCCCCTAACCACTGGTCGCCGGGAAGAAAGCGAGCGGCAGCCAGGAAGACCCCCGCAGCGGCTACAGGTCCCGCGACCATCAAGACCGTCAACCCCACCCGCAGCCAACGTGTCGAGGCCACCGCTTTGCCCCGCTGCCAGTGGTCCAGAAAGGCGGCCGCCAAAAGGGCGAAGGCCGGATAGCTGGGCGTGATGTAACTGGGCAGCTTGGTGCGCGCCAGGGAAAACAAGCCCAGCGTGACCCCGCCCCAGCAGCAGAGGAACAGATAGACCACCGCCGACGGCTCGCCGCGGCGGATCCGAGCGACCGCGCCGATGAAGGCCGGCGCCAGCAGGATCGACCAGGGGAGAAAACCAATGGCCAAGGCCAAGAGATAATAGAAAGGGGGTCCCCCGTGATTCTCCATGGGCCGTAAGGCCCGCCCCAGGTTTTCCTCCAGGAAAAAACCGCGCAACCAGGCCCCCTCCGTCCGCCAGCCGACCAGCACGAACCACGGCAGGCAGACCGCCAAGGCCACGGCCAAGCCGGTCAGCAGGTGCATCGACCAGCAGGTCCTCGCAAAGTGAAGGGGGGCGAAGGGTCGCCGCACGGCCCGCCAGCAGGCCCGCCAGCGGTCCCGCCGCGTCGCCAGCGGTTCGGCCCGGACGGCCCGGGCAGGCAGACGGACCAACAAGAGGAACATCCCGATCACCGCGGTCAGCAACAGCCACGCGACCGGGCCCTTGGCCAGAATGCCCAGCCCCATCAAGCCATTCATGCCGACAAGGTACCGCCAGTCGGAAGGGAAGTAGTGGCCGGGTTTTCGCAAGACGGCCAGCGGACTGGCCGCGGGGCGCGGCGCGAACGTGCCCAGGACGTAAACCAGCAAGCTGGTCGTGCTGAAAAAAATTAATAACGAATCAGGTGTCGCCGCGCGAGCCGCCACCGTAAACATCAAGGTCGTGCTGAGGATCAAAGCGGCCCATAGCGCAAGCTCGCGCTGGAACAACCGCCGGCCCAGGTGATAGGTCGCCAGCACCGTGCCGATGCCGCAGACCGCGGACCAGAACCGAGCGGCGAATTCGCCGATGCCAAACATGTGGTAAGCCGACATGATGCACCAGTACAGCAGCACCGGCTTGGCATCCCGCAGCTGGTCGTTGAACACCGGGACCACCCAGTCGCCGCGGGCCTGCATTTCGGCGGCACAGCCCGCGTTCCGCGGCTCGTCCCGATCCCACAGCCGCGGCCCTCCCAGATTGGTGAACAGGACAATGAGGGCCACCAGGACCAGCAGGGCCTGGTCCTTTCCTAACTCGCGCCAATTCGACATCCGCTGGCTCCCCACTTCTCGCGGCCCAGCCCCCTCTTCGGTTCCCGGCGGGTGCCGAGCTGCCAGGCCGCGAGGGGTCGTGGCGGTCAAGAAGGAAGGCGGACCGCCCTCTTGCCAGGGGCAAGGCCGTGGCGAAGAACGCTGGCGGCCACCCGCCACCCGGGCCGGATCGGGGGCCAGCTTAGGACAGCCGCCACCGCCAGACAACGTCAATCTGGCCCCGCCGCCCGCTTCCCGGCGGACGGCCGCAGGGCTCGCTCGACGCCGCAGAGGAACTGCGTTGACCGCCGAGCTTGTTAGTGTGACAATCACACTAAGAGGCGCGGGCCCCCCTTCCTCGCGTGGGGGCAGGTTGGGTGGCGCGGCTCGACGAGGTGCCAGGCGATGCTGTGGATCCAAGTGGCCGCCGCGGCGGTCAATCAAACCCCGCTGGACTGGGACGGTAACCGGCAGCGGATCCTGAGTGCGATCGAGGCGGCCCGCCAGCAGCAGGTCAGCGTGCTGTGTCTGCCCGAACTGTGCCTTACCGGCTACGGTTGCGAGGACGCGTTTCACGCCACGGGCGTCCAGCAGATCGCTCAGCAAGTCCTCCAGGAAATCGTCCCCCACTCGGAAGGGATGATCGTCTCGGTCGGCTTGCCGCTGCTGTACAGCGGCGGCCTGTTCAACACGGCCTGCCTGATGGCCGACGGCCGCATCCTGGGGTTTGCGGCCAAGCAGAACCTGGCGGGCGAGGGGATTCATTACGAGCCCCGTTGGTTCAAGCCCTGGCCGGCGGATGTCCGCGGCGAGGTGCAGATCGGTGGTCATCCCTACCCGATCGGGGATTTGATCTTCGACTGCGGGGGCGTGCTGCTGGGCTTTGAAATCTGCGAAGACGCCTGGGTGGCCAACCGGCCTGGTGGGGACCTGGCCGCCAGTGGTGCGGACATCATTTTGAATCCCAGCGCCAGCCACTTTGCGTTTGGGAAACAAGAAATCCGCCGCCGGTTCGTGCTGGAAGGCTCCCGCGCATTCGGGGTGACCTACGTTTATGCGAATTTGTTGGGCAACGAAGCGGGCCGAGCGATCTATGATGGCGGCGCGTTGATTGCCAGTGGCGGCCAGATGGTCGCCGAGGGCCCCCGCTTTTCCTGCGCCGACTTTCAAGTGACCACGGCCGTGGTCGACGTGGCGGCCACGCGCCAGCAGCGGTCACGGATCAGCAGTTACCAGCCGGAGGTGGCCGAGGCCAAGGCCCGGGCGATTACGGCCAAGATCGACTTTCCCCCGCTCAAACCGGTCTCCCCCCACCTGGCCGTACCGGCTTGGGAAACGGGGGGCGCGGTCAAGGAGGAGGAATTCGCCCGCGCCGTGGCCGTGGGACTGCTGGACTACCTCCGCAAGAGCCATTCGCAGGGCTTCGTGGTCTCGCTCAGCGGCGGCGCCGATTCCTCCAGCGTGGCCACGCTGGTGGCCCTGGCGGTCCGCTGGGCCCTGGACGAACTGGGCAGCGACGGGCTGCGAAGCAAACTGGCACACATCGACGGACTGCCGGCGGACGACCAACCCCGGCTCTGGATCCAGCGGCTGCTGACCTGCGTCTACCAGTCGACGCGGAACAGCAGCCACACGACGCGGCAGGCCGCCGCGGAACTGGCAGCCGTCCTGGGGGCAAAATTTCTGCAGTTCGACGTGGACAGCATCGTCAACAGCTATGTGGAAATGGTCTCGGCCGGGCTGGGCCGCGCCTTGACATGGGAGACCGATGATCTGGCCCTGCAAAACATCCAGGCGCGGGCCCGCGCGCCGGGCGTGTGGATGGTGGCCAATATCCAGGGCGGGTTGCTGCTGTCGACCAGCAACCGTTCCGAAGCCGCCGTCGGCTACGCCACCATGGACGGGGATACCAGCGGCGGCTTATCGCCGATCGCGGGCATTGACAAAGCCTACTTGCGGCGGTGGCTGACCTGGATGGAACAAACCGGTCCGGAAGGGATGGGTCCTCTGCCGGTCTTGTCATTGGTCAACCAGCAGCAACCGACCGCCGAACTGCGGCCGCCCCAGGCCGGTCAGACCGACGAGGAAGACTTGATGCCCTACGAGGTCCTGGATGCGATCGAACGGGCGGCCATCGGCAACAAGTACCTGCCTTTGGAGGTCTTTTACCTGCTGGAAGCCCAATACCCGCAATACGACCCGCGACAACTGGGCCAGTGGGTGGAACGTTTCTTCCGGCTGTGGACCCGCAACCAGTGGAAGCGCGAACGATATGCGCCGTCGTTTCACCTGGACGACCAGAACCTGGACCCCAAGACCTGGTGCCGTTTCCCGATCCTGTCTGGCGGATTCCAGCGCGAACTGGCGGAATTGCGCGCGGAAATCGAGCGGCGGTAGGTCATGCCGTACACTTACGCCTATCCCCGGCCAGCCTTGACCGTGGACTGCGTCGTCTTCGGGTTGGATGAAGACGACCTGAAGGTGCTCTTGATTCAGCGCGATCAACCCCCCTTCGCCGGCCAGTGGGCCCTGCCCGGTGGCTTTGTGGAAATCGAGGAAACGCTGGAAGAGGCCGCTCGCCGCGAACTGGAGGAAGAAACGGGCCTCCGCTGCGTTTTCCTGGAACAACTTTACACGTACGGCGCCGTCGATCGCGACCCTCGCCAGCGGGTGATTACGGTGGCCTACTACGCGCTGGTCAAACTGTCCGACCACCGCGTGCGGGCGGCCACCGACGCTCGCCACACTGCCTGGTTCTCCATCCCGCAGCTGCCCCCGCTCGCTTTTGACCACGCCCACATCGTGCACACCGCGCGGGAACGCCTCCGCAGCAAAGTCCGCTACCAGCCTATCGGTTTCGAAATGTTACCGCATAAATTTCCGCTGCGTGACCTGCAGAAAATGTACGAAACGATCCTGGACCGACCGTTGGATAAACGTAACTTCCGCAAGAAAATTCTCAGCATGAGGGTGCTGGTCGAACTGGACGAAACGGAAACCGATGTCCCCCACCGGGCGGCGCGGCTATACCGGTTCGACAAGAGAAGCTACCAGCGGCTGAGCCGCGAGGGATTCCATTTCGAGATTTGACCGCCCACCGCGCTCGTTCCGCCTGCAGGCGATGCAGGCCCGCTCAACACCGCCGCAGGGCATGCTCTATCTCTGACCGCTCGGCGCCCTCCAGCGAGTTTTCCCAAGTGACGGCCCCCGCCTGTTTGACCCCCACGCAGCGGCCGTTCTGCAGGACCAGGGCCGCCTTGTGACTGGCCGGGATCCGCCGGCCGGGGGTCACGATTCCGACCAGGTTCAGCGGGTCGGCGGCCGAAATCACGACCCACCGCCGCCGCCGGGGATCGTCGGGCGGTTCGTCGCGGACGGCCCTCAGCAGCTGGATGGCCTCCTCGCGAGCAAACTGTTCGCCGGCCACGCCGGCGACGAAGCGGCCCCCCCGCAGCTGGCCGCGGCCCTCCAGCCGCCGCAAGAGGCTGACCAGCTCGTGCCAGGGAGGAGCGGCCGATTCGCGGGTCAGCAGTTCGCGAAACAACACGCCGTAACGCTGCAACAACAGCTGGCACCACTGCCCCACCTGCTGCTCCCGCTGGACCGCGCCCAGCCGTCCCGGGAACAGGGACCACCGTCCGGCCGGTGCCCTCGCGGTCGAACTCCGTTTGCGGCCCCCCCGTGTCCGCCCCCCTCCCCTCCCCCGCCAGCGGTCGACGATCGCCCGCACCGCCGCGTAGCTGTCCGAGGTCACCAGCCCCAACGTCGCCAATTCCCGCAAGGCCTCTTCCAGGTGGGTGGGCAGGAGTTCGGTTTCGGCTTGAAGCTGAGCGAAAAAGAGGGCGCCGCGATTGGTCAGGGCGCCCAGCACCGCCGCCGCATTGCTGCGGCACCGCGGGTCGACGGCAGGCTGGGGTGGCAACAGCCAGCCCAAATCGTCGCGCATCACCAGCGAGATGGGGACGGTTCGCGTCAGCATCCCCAGGCCGGATGCCCCCCCTTCCTCGCGGCGGGGCGGCTTCAACCTCCCCCACACCAGCTCGCCCGCCATAAACAAATGGTCCAGGCACTGCGGGTCGTACTCAGGGACCCGAACCGCCAGTAACTGCGACTCCCAGGCACCGGCCGGGGCCTCGAAACCCTGCAGGCGAGTGATGACTTCGCGGGTCCCGTTGACGCCACCCCACTTCTCGTCGCTGTCCAGCCGGTGATAGCGGACCAAAAACCGCAAATACGCCTCCGGCTCGACCGGCTTGATCCGCTGGCGCAAGCCGGTCAGGGTCAAGCGATGAATCCGAGCCAACAGGCGCCGGTCGCACCATTCGACCGTCCCCTGCTGAGCGGGCTCGGCCACCCCGCTGGAAAACTTTCCGCGAAGGACCACCCCTTCTCCCTCCAGCGCCTCGAGGCAGGCCGTGACCAGGGCCGGTTCCAACCTGAATTGCGCGGCCAGGGCCGCGGCGGTCAGCGGTCCGGCGTGCTGGATCCTCCCCCGCAGCAACGCCACGACGGCGTCCGAACGTGGCCAGTCCCGCCGTAGCGCCTCTGGCAAGTCGACCTCCGGCTGGGCCTCGGCGGCGGGGTACACTGCCGCCACCAGCGGCCAGTTTTCGGCCGCGCTCCACAGCGGCTCTGCGTCCGGCCGCCGGACCTGCGTGGCCCGCCCCGCCGCCACCAGCCGCTGCAGCCAGTGGGACCAGGGGGCGACTTCGGCCTCGTCCGCCACCACCAGGCTCAACAACGCATCATGCAGCTCGTCTTCGTCGCGGACCAACGGCCAGGCTTCGTCGCGGACCTGGTCGATGGCCGTTTCGTCCAGCCGCGCCAGGTCGCTCAACTCCTCCGCCGGCAGCCCACGACGCGTGGCCACGGCGCGGGTCCGCCGTTCCTCCAGCGGCGCGTCGTCCAGAAACGCGTACGGATTGGCACTCAGGATTTCATGGCAAAAGGGGGACGGCTCGCGGGTATCGCAAGGCACCAGGGAGATTTCCCCGCGGGCGATCTGCTCCAACGTCGCCAGCCAGCCCTCCAGGTCCATCGCTTCGTGCAGCCCGTCGTCCACCGTTTGCCGGACCAGGGGATGATCCGGAATGACGACGTCGCCGTGGTGGTTTTCCAAACAGCCGGTCGATTGGGGAAAGACCAGGGAGAGCAGATCTTCCGAGCGGAACCGCTGGAGGTGGGGGGGGACTTTTTTGCCGCCTTGCATCCGCAACACGGCCAGGGCGCGGGTGGCGTTCCACCGCCAGCGGGTCTGGAAGAGCGGGGAGGCCAGGAGGGCTTGTTCCAGCAAGGCGCGGGCGTTGTGGGTGCCGATCATCGTAAACAACTGTTCGATCGGAAAACTGTGCTGAGGCCCGATCGACAGCAGAATCGCATTGTCGGTCGCCGCCGCCTGCAGCTCGAAATCAAACGAACGGCAGAAACGCTTGCGCAAGGTCAGGCCCCAGGCGCGGTTGATCCGAGCGCCCAGCGGAGCGTGGACGACCAGCTGCATCCCACCCGATTCGTCAAAGAACCGCTCGAACACGATCTGCCGGCCCGTGGGCACCAGGCCCAACGCTTGCCGCTGCACGCGGACGTAGTCGATCGCCTGAGCGGCAGCCCAGGGGGTCGCTCCGCAGTCGGCGACCAGCCACGTTTCCAGCTCCGCTGGGCTCTCACCACTCCGCACCCGCCGGTCGACCTCCTCCCGCAGCCGCGAGATTTCATCCGACAGTTCCACCGTCCGTCCCGGGGCTTCGCCAAACCAGAACGGAATCGACGGCGGCGCGCCCTGCGCGTCCTGGACCACGACCTTGCCCTGCCGCACGTAGCGGACCCGCCAGGAGGTGTTACCCAGCAGGAAAATGTCGCCGGCCGCCGTCTCGATGGCAAAGTCTTCGTCCACCTTCCCCACCAGGGTCTCTTCCCCCTCGGTGACCACCTGGTATTCCGCCGTTTCCGGAATCGCTCCGCCGCTGGTCAAAGCGGCCAGCCGCGCGCTGCGCCGTGGCCGCAGCCTCCCCTGCATCCGGTCCCGATGCAGATAGCGCCCGCGGTGGGTGCCGGGGGCCACGCCGGTGCTGAGCATCCCCAGGATTTCGTCAAACGTCTCACGAGCCAGCTGGCGGTACGGCCACGCACGACGACACACCGCGTACAAATCCTCCTCGCTGGACTCCTCCGCCGCCACGCTGGCGACGATTTGTTGAGCGAGAATGTCCAGGGGGGCGCGGGGAATTTCCACGGCGTCCAACTTCTGCTCCTTGACGGCGCGGATCAATGCCAGACACTCCACCAGCTCGTCACGCGTCAACGGAAACAACCGCCCCTTGGGGACGACGCCCAGCGAATGTCCCGAACGCCCCACCCGCTGAAGAAATTTCGCAATGCTGCGCGGCGATCCGACCTGGCAGACCAGGTCGATGAAACCGATGTCGATCCCCATCTCCAGGGAGGCCGTGGCCACGATCGCCTTTAACCGCCCCGCCTTCAACCGCTCTTCAGCCGACAGCCGGATCCGCTTGGAAAGACTCCCGTGATGACTGGCGACCGCCTCTTCCCCCAACAGCTCGGTCAAACGATGAGCAACCCGTTCGGCCAGCCGCCGCGTGTTGACAAACACCAGGGTGCTGCGATGGGCCTGGATCAATTCCACCAGCCGCTGGTAACATTCGCCCCACTGCTGGTGAGAACAAACGGCGCTCAACTCGCTGGACGGCACCTCCAGGGCCAGGTCCAGCTGGCGGACGTGCCCCACGTCGATCAGGGCACAGGCGGGTTGGCCGTTGGCCTCCAGATTCCCGGCCCCCACCAGAAAACCGGCAATCTGGTCCATGGGCCGCTGCGTGGCCGACAACCCGATCCGTACCGGCGGGTGATGGCACAGCTGCTGCAAGCGTTCCAGGGTGAGGGCCAAATGCGATCCCCGCTTGTCGCCGGCCAGCGCGTGAATCTCGTCCACAATCACCGTTTTCACCCCCCGCAAGATCTGCCGCGAACGGGGTGAGGTCAGCAGCAGGTACAGCGACTCGGGCGTGGTGACCAGAATGTGAGGCGGACGCCGTAACATCCTCTGCCGCTCGCCCGGCGGAGTGTCCCCCGTGCGGACCGCCGTCTCGATCAGCGGCGGCAGCAAACCCTGGTCCTCGGCCAGCTGGCAGATCTCGGCCAGCGGCGTCTCCAGGTTGCGGTGAATGTCGTTGCTGAGCGCCTTCAGCGGCGACACGTACACCACCTGCACCTGGTCCGACAACGTCCCGGCATACCACTGGCGGACCAGCCGATCGATACAACACAGAAAGGCCGCCAGCGTCTTGCCCGATCCAGTGGGAGCGGCGATCAGCGTGTGCCGGCCTGCGGCGATCTCCGGCCAGCCCCGCCGCTGAGGCTCGGTCGGCTCGCCCAACCGAGTCCGAAACCAGCCATCAACCAGGGGGTGGAATTCAGCGGCCATCACAGCATGATACGCCGCAGATGGCAAAACGGGCTAGGGATTGGGGCAGGAATTAGGAGCTAGGGGTGAGGGGCTAGGGGGCATCCCGTCCAAAATTGAGCGAATCATTGTGAGCGGTCCCGGCGGGCCGGGACTAGCCGCCGGTTTTCCGTATGTTGGCGATGCCAAGTGCCCGGTGGCGAGTCCCGGCCCGCCGGGACCGAATCTTTACGGGGTCGAGAGTCTTTTTCGCGATACGCGACCGAGTCGATCGACGTGCCATGCGCATATCGCGAACAAGACGCCCCTAAACCCTAGCCCCTAATTCGGTTCCGGCAGCTCGATTGCCACATTTTCGGCGAACGACGCCTGGCCGGCTCTGCCGTCGATCCGGTAGGTGATCTTCAGCACTTTCGGTAGGCCCGGCGCTGGATCACCGCCGAACGCCTCGTTGTAGCTTTTCGACGACAAGGCGATGACGGGCAGAATGCCCGTACGCTCCTGCAACAGCTGGGTCACGTCTTTCCACTTGTCGCCGACGCCGTACGTGGCCTTGACGATCTCGATGTTCACCGGCGTGATCCCGATTTGCTGGAGCACTGTTCGGGCCTCGGCAAAATCGCCGCTCAGCTGCGACGCAATGGTTGCCGCCGCTTGCATCGCGTCCGCCTTCAGCGCCGGTCGGTGAGCCGCTTGGACGACCACTTTCAGCATCGCCAGGCTGGGATAGCGGGTGGCCACTTCCAGCACCAGCTTCTGCTCCTCCTCACGCTCGGTGGCCTCAAGCGCCTCAAGGCACATCGCGACCCGCTGTGCCTCGGGCATATGAAACTGGCGAGCGAGCCGGAGGTAGCCGCGGAGGGCGCGGATCTTGAATTTTCCTGGTGGGAGGACCTGGGCCAGGTCGAGCAGGACGGGTCCGGCTTGGAGGGTCATGGTCTGGCCCAGCAGGCGGGTAGCCGCATCCGCCAGTTCCGCATGGCCGCTCTTGGCGGCCGCGGAAAGCGCGGCCAGCGAAGTGGGGTTGTGCAGCTGGCCCAGAACCTCCAGGAGTTGCAGCTGGCTGGCAGGCGGCGCTTCGGCCAGCGCGGCAACAAGTTCCGCGGCACATGACTCGCCATCGGGCATGCGGACGCAGGCGGAACGCAGCGCCTTTTCCGCGACGGGGACGTCTTCGGCATGCGGGGGCGAGGTGACGCGGGAGATCAGCAGCGACAAATCGTCTTGCCCGATGGTCTCCCCCAGGGCGGTCAGCGCCGCCTGGCGAATCCGGGCGTCACGGTCATCGACCGCTTGGACCAGAGCGGACATGGCGTCGATTCGCCGTTGTCCAACCAGCTGGATCAAGACCGCCCGCGTTTTTCCCTGGGCCTGATCGAGGCGGCGTGTGATCTGAGCGTCGATTTGTTCGCCGGGCATGGCGACCAGTGCCGCTTGGGCGGTGCCGGCCACCTCCGCGTCCTCCTCGGTGGCAATCTCCAGCAGCGTTGGTACGGCCGAGGGATCGCCGGCGTTGCGCAACACGCCGATGGCGCCGATCCTGGTCGCCTGGGGGCCGCGGCGAGCCGCCTGCAGCATGGCCGGTGAGGCGGCCGCGTCGCCGCGGTCGGCCAGCACGCCCAGCAGCAGCGCCGCCCGCTGGGGTGTGGCCCGCGCCAGCTCGCCGGCCACGGCGTCCGCCACCGCTTGACCGGGCATTTCCCGAGCGGTCATGAGGCCGATCTGTAACCGTCGCTTGTCCTCGGCGCGTAGTTGCTGAACCAGCAGCGGGATGCCGTCGCCGTCTCGCGCCAGGATCGCGCCCCGGGTCGCTTCCACGACACGCTGGACGGGCACGTCGGCCTGGCGGACTTGATCGTAGATCGCTATCGCTTCCCCCTTCTGGCCCGCATTCAGCAGTCCCTCCGCGGCATAGATACAGCCCTCGGCGACCGCTGAGCGAACCTGGGGTCTGTCGTCCGTCAGCGACTGCCTCAGCGTGGCGATCGCCGGCTGGCCACCGATCTTGCCCAAGGCCACGGCCGCGGCGGCCGCGACCTGGTGATCTTCGTGCCCAAGTCGCTTGATCAACGCCGGCACCGCGGCCGCATCGCGGCGGACGGCCAGCGAATGGATGACGCCGATCAGCGATCGGCCTTCCAACGTTTTCAGGGCACCCCGCAAGGCCTCGTCTGCCGCCGGTCCAGGAATCGCTTCCAGGGCGATGCGGGCCCAGGAGATCAGCTGAGGGTCGTTCAGCAGCGGGGCCAGCGCGGGGACGGCCTTTGGCGAACCGTAGATCGCCAGCTGCTTGCAGGTGATCGCTTTCTTGTCCGGCGGTGTATCGGCCGACTGAAGGATGGCGATCAGTTGCCGTTCTCGTTCCCGGCCTGCCGGGGCATCGTCGGCCGCTTGCCCGGAGAGGCTCGCGGTGGCGAGCACCACCGCTGGAAGGAGGATGCCGATGGTGATGGGTCGAGTTTCACGCATGGTAGAATTCCTGCTGGTTGTCTTTCGTCGAGGGCCGTTTTTGAAATGGTGTTTGGCACCTTGGAAAAATCGCTGACGGACCTTAGATCCTCCAGGGACCGCGGAGTGATTCGCTGAGCAGCCGATTCGCCTCGGCGTCGTTGATGAACTGGTGACGGGCCAGGTCGTATTTCAGGGGACGTCCCAGGAAGAGGGCGTTGTTGGCGCCGTGGCAGGCGATGTGTGCGTAGCAGGCGGCCTGAGCGTTGGTTTTGGGTTGACCCCGCGACTTGACACAGTCCAAAAAGTCGCGGACGTGGAAGTTGGCCGGGGCCCCTCGCAGCTCGGCGACCTCGCGCCCCGCCAGGAGGTCGGGCGAGCTGAAGGCCAGTTTGCCGCTGTCGCCCGCTTCGACCCAGCCGGATTCGCCCTCGAAGCGGACGGGGCACGAGCCCAGCCCGATCCAGCCGTGTTCGCGGATGACCAGTTCGACGCCGTTTTCGTAACGAGCGATGATCTGACCGTTCGCCGGCGGGTGGTATTCGACCGGTGCAATCGCATCGGCACCGACCGCCCACTGGCAGAGATCGATGCAGTGAGATCCCCATTCCAGCACGCCGCCACCGACCAGTCCGCCACCCTTTTCGAAGTTGAAGCCCCCCATGTCGTGTCGGTTGTAAGGTCGCCAGGCGGCGGGGCCCAGGTACAGGTCCCAGTCGATGACCTCCCGGTCCGGTTGCGGTTCCGCCTTACGCCAACCGCTCATCTGCGCCTGCATTCCGCCGGGGTGAGCGTGGACGCGGTGAAGTTTTCCCAGCTTGCCGGTCCGCGCCAGCTCGCAGGCAAAGGCGAAGTGCGGTACGTTCCGCCGCTGAGTACCGGCCTGAAAGACGCGTCCGGTGCGGCGCATCGTGTCATGCAGGATCAGGCTCTGCTGGATGTTTTTCGTGCACGGTTTTTCGCAGTAGATGTCTTTGCCAGCGCGAGCGGCGTACACCGAAGCGGTGCAGTGCCAGTTCGGACCGGTGGCGATCAGCACGGCGTCAATGTCCTCTCGGTCCAGCAGTTCGCGGAAGTCACGATAGGTCGCGCAAGCGGCGTTGCCGTGATGCCGGTCGGCGAGTTGCTTGACCTTGCTGCGGCGTTCGGCCTGCACATCGCAGACGGCCAGAAACTGGACGTCGGGTTGCTGCAGGAAGTTGCTCAGCACGACGCGCCCCCGGTTTCCGATGCCGATCCCGCCCACCGTAATCCGCTCGCTGGGGGGTACCGCCCCATCTCGGCCGAGGGCGGAACTGGGAATAATCTGCGGCGCCAGGGCGGCCGTGCCGGCCGAAAGCGACGCCTGCAAAAACCGGCGGCGGGGGAGACGGGGTGACGGTGGTCGCATGGCGGTTCTCCTTGTCTTGAATCTTGTTCCTGCTGCTGGTGTACCAAGCGTGCCTGACCTGCTCAAGGGGCCAGGGGCGATCCGCATCGGTCCTATCCGAAAATACGAATAAGAGCGGAACGCAAGAAAGGTAGGCTGTTTAAAAAGCCCCTTCCTCCCCATGCGGGATGGCATCCCAGGGGGGACTCTCTAGTGGTGTACGGTGTGAACTTGGCATGTTGTCTTCGGCCCAAGTATGGCGAGCGGGTGGTAACACAAGTATAATCGGCTCTTTCGCAGAAGTCTGTAAGTGGATTGCTGTTTCCCAAGCGTGGCCACCATGTACTCTTCACCACCACCCTTCCCCGACCACTCTTAACCG
>CAYFZZ010000026.1:0-15466 GCA_964347545.1 uncultured Planctomycetaceae bacterium
TGGGTGCTGATCGTGGTGGTGCCCGCCGCCGCGGTGCTGGTGCTGGGCTTCAACGGGCGGATGATCCTGGCGGACGTGGGGCAGGTCCGCGCCGAGCGGCCGGCGAGGTTGGTCGCCGAAGACGCCCAGCAGGAGGCGGCCCGCCGGCCGCGGCGGACCAGCCCTTGGGATGGGTAGGGGCTAGGGGCTAGGGTGATGGGGTGATGGGGTGATGGGGTGATGGGTTACGGGATGCGGGTTGCGGGATGCGGGATGCGGGATGCGGGGGACGGGCAGGAGTGCCCGTCCTACAAGCACCCCCATTCAACCGCGGAGCGGTTGCAGCGATTAGCCGGAGGTAAGCGGAGCGCCACCTCCGGATACACCCATACCCCGAAAAATGCATCCCGAAGGGATGCCAGCCATACGGGATGCGGGATGCGGGATGCGGGATGCGAGTGCGGGATGCGGGATGCAGTCACCACTCACCACTGCCAGCGGGCCGCCGGCGGTCTCCTATCTCGAATCTCGAACCCCGAATCCCGAACCCCCGCAACCCCTTGTCCTGGGGCGGAGGAGGGGCTTAGAATACGCGACGGACGCCCTGCAACCGGACCGGGTATTTCATGGCTACGCCCACCGCCATTGCCGCTTATTTGGCCCTCTTTACCGCGGTCGGATTTCTGTTCCTGTTCGTCAATCTCTTGATTGGCTGGCTGGTGCGGCCCGAGGCGCCGCACGCGGAAAAGCTGGAGATTTATGAATGTGGCGAACCGGCGGTGGGGTCCAGTTTTGTGCAGTTCGACATCCGCTTTTATGTGGTGGCGCTGGTCTTCATTGTGTTTGATGCGGAAGTCGCCTTTTTGTTTCCCGCGGCGACCGTCTTCGGCAAACAGGCTCAGCTGTCCAACCGCGACCTGGCGCTGGTCGATGGCCAGACGACGGCCTTGACGGCGGGCGCTTACGGGTTGTTCCAGGAATTGCAGGTTCCTCCTCCGGAAGCGGCGGCGGGGGAACCGCAGATTCGCCAGACGATCGATCGCTTCACCTGGTTTGTCTACGGGGCCACGCTGGTTTTCTTCGCCGTCTTGTTCGTCGGCTTTGCTTACGAATGGAAGACGGGCGCTTTCGACTGGGTCCGCGCCGTGACCGCTCAACGAGCTGCCCGCCCCGCGCCGGCCTCCCGAGCTCCGCCGGCCGAACACCAGCCCGTGCTTTCGCCCTAAGCGCAGCGGGGCAGGCGGGAGCGAGCGATCGGGGGGTGAGTTCGGGGTACGGCAGAGCGGAGTGGGGGAGAGTCAGGGATTGCGATGAGCGGACAAGATTTTGTCAATCGCCTGCAAGAGAAATTCGGCGACCAGATTACGGGGATGAACCTGGAGGCCATCGATCCCTGGATCGAGGTGGCTGCGGATCGTCTGGTCGACATCTGCACCTTCCTGCGGGATGATCCCCAGCTGCGTTTCGACTTTCTGTCCTGTATCTCCGGTGTCGATTTCTTCGAGCCGGATCCGAAGAAGGCGGCCAAGCTGGAGGGAGGAGAACGCCTGGAGGTGGTGTATCACCTCTGGAGCGTCCCCTACAAAAACAGCCTGGTGCTGAAAGTGCGTCTGCCCCGCTGGCGGGACGGCCAGGAGGGCCAGCTGCCGGAGGTCCCCTCGGTCAGCGGCGTGTGGAAGACGGCCGACTGGCACGAGCGGGAGGTGTACGACCTGTGCGGCGTCTCCTTTACCGGCCACCCCGACCTCCGCCGGATCCTCTGTCCCGAGGATTGGGAAGGTTACCCGTTGCGGAAGGATTACCAGATGCCCCTGGAGTACCACGGCATCCGCTGCCGATAGCCACCGTGCCTAACCCCTAGCCCCTCACCCCTAGCCCCTCACCCCCATGTCCACCATCGAAGATCGCCAGATTGTCGAGTATGACGTCCGCACGGACGAGATGTTGGTCAACATGGGGCCGCAGCATCCCAGCACGCATGGCGTGTTGCGGCTGGTCCTGCGGACCGACGGCGAGATTGTCTCGGAGGTGACCCCGCACATCGGTTATCTGCACCGGTGTGCCGAAAAAATTGGCGAAAACCTCACCCCGCGGCAGTGGATTCCCTACACGGACCGCATGGACTATCTGGCCGGGATGAACATGAATCTGGGCTGGTCGCTGTGCGTGGAAAAGCTGATGAACCTGCAGCTGCCGGAGAGGGCCAAGCACTTGCGGGTGATCATTGCCGAGCTGGGTCGGATTGCCAGCCACCTGGTGGGGATGGGAGCGTATGGGCTGGACCTGGGGAGTTTCAGCCCGTTTTTGTACGCGTTTCGCGAGCGGGAGAAGATTCTGGACTTGTTCGAACTGGCCTGCGGAGCTCGGCTGACCTACAGCTACCTCACCGTGGGGGGGGCCACGGCGGACCTGCCGCCGGGCTGGCTACAGAAGTGCGAAGCGTTTTTGGAACAGCTGCTGCCGGTGATCGACGAATGCCATGCACTGTTGACCAGCAATGCGATCTTCATCAAGCGGACGGCCAGTGTGGGCGTGATGTCGGCCGAAATGGCGATTGACTACGGGTGTACGGGGCCGGTGTTGCGGGGCAGCGGGGTGGACCAGGATCTGCGCCGCGACGGCGAAGAATTTTATACGGACATGTATGACGGGTATGCTTTTGAGGTGATCGTCGAGAAAGATGGGCATTATCCCAGCGATCATCAGTACCCGCCGGTGCCGCCCGAAGCGGTCCTGGGGGACTGTTGGCACCGCTTTTATGTCCGCATGCTGGAGGTCCGTCAGGCGATCGATCTGGTGCGTCAGGGGATGGACCGTTACAGCACGGCGGGGGGGTCGTATGGCGAGCCGGTGAAGCTGAACGAGAAGCTTCCCCGGGGGGAGGTTTATCTGGAGACGGAGGCCCCCCGCGGCCAGATGGGTTTCTATCTGATCAGCGACGGTTCGGCGATTCCCTGGCGGGTGCGGGCGCGGAGCAGTTGTTTTTGCAACCTGTCGGTGACCTCCGAGCTGTGCCGAAACACGCTGATCGCGGACATCCCCGCCATTGTCGGCTCGCTGGACATCGTCATGGGCGAAATCGACCGGTAATTCCCAGGCGGATTTCGGAAGGCGGATGGGAAACGGGGATCCAGCCTGCCCCCGCCCCCCTCATCCGCCTTCCGGCATCCTTTGGGGTCTTGCCCGGGACGGTGTGGGTGTGCGATATTTCACGCTTTTGTAAGAGTCCGGCGGGGTCCGCCGCGGGGGCTCGAGACCGACAAAGGAAACAGACGGGTTTGTGATCCGTGGTGACACGGAGGGCAGGTCGGCTTCACCGCCCCAGGTCCTCGGAACGCGAACCCCCGCCTCGCTCTACCTGTGCTCGAATTCTTCATCCACACCTGCCACTTTCCCGCCTGGCTGGCCAACCTGGCCGTGGGGTTGATCGCGGCAGCCCTGATCATCCACATCCCGGCCATCGGGGCCTTGGTCTTCATCTGGGCCGAACGCAAGGTGTCGGGCCGTATCCAGGATCGATTGGGGCCTACCCGGGTGGGTGGAAAATTTGGCTGGCTGCAGTCGCTGGCCGACGGCATCAAGCTGATCAGCAAAGAGGATTTGATGCCGCAGAGCGCCGATGCGCTTCTTTTTCGCCTGGCCCCCTACGTCGGATTCTGCGCATCCTTTGCCGCCTTCCTCGCTCTGCCCTTCGCCACCGGTTGGGTCGCCTTGGAGATGAACGTGGCGGTCTTCTTCGTGGTGGCCGTCCTGGGTTTGGAAGTCTTTGCCGTGATCCTGGCCGGCTATGCCTCCGGGTCGAAGTGGTCCTTGTTTGGCTGCATGCGCGAAGCGGCTCAGGTCGTCAGCTACGAAGTGCCGCTGGGCCTGTGCATCGTGATCCCGGTCCTGATCGCCGGAACCTTGGACCTGACCAAGATCGGGAATTTGCAGGCCGGCTGGCTGACCAACTGGTATGTCCTGCACGATCCGTTCACGTTCTGCACCTTCTGGGTCTACTTCACCTGCGCGATTGCCAGCGTGAACCGAGCGCCGTTTGACTTGGCGGAGGCGGAAAGCGAGCTGGTGGCGGGCTTTCACACGGAATACTCGGGGATCCGCTGGAGCTACTTCTTCATGGCCGAATATGGCTCGATGATCCTCGTCTCGGCCCTGGGAGCGATCCTCTTCTTTGGCGGTTGGAACGGCCCGATCCCGCTGGCCGAACTGATCTTTGGGGCTCACGCCGCCGACCTGTCGGGTCTCCCCTATCTGGTGGCCAACCTGATGGGCCTGGTCAACCTGCTGCTGAAGGCCTCGGTGGGGATGATCCTCATGATCTGGGCCCGCTGGACCCTTCCCCGCCTGCGAATTGACCAGGTGATTACCACCTGCTGGAAATACTGTACCCCCCTGGCCGCCGTGATGTTTTTCGGCGTGATGACCTGGCAGGCTGCCGGTTGGCCGTCGGGCGGCGACCTGCTGCCCCGCCCCGAACCGCTTCGCGAAAGCTGGCTCTCCCCGCAGGGGTCACCCTCGCCCCTGTCGCAGGACCGGCCCCTGCCGGCGGCGGACCGCCGGGCTGAGCACCGGGAGGGGAGCCTCTCCCCGGGCCGGGTGACCGTGAACCGTTTGCCCCTCGAGACGCGATAAGCCGTTATGGATCCCACCTGGCACACTCTGTTCTTTTACCTCTTTGCCGCCATTGCGTGCGCCTTTGCCCTGGGCGTGCTGTTTGCCGCGAACGTGGTCCACATGGCCTTTTATCTGATCATTTCGCTGGCGGCCACGGCCGGCTTGTTCTTTCTGGCCGGCGCCGACTTTGTGGGCACCATGCAACTGGTGCTGTACGTCGGCGGCACCCTGGTCCTGCTGGTCTTCGGTGTGATGCTCACGGCGCAAAGCCCCTTCGTGTCCATCAAGACCAGCGGGGGGGAGTGGGTGTTGGCGGCCCTGGTGGGAGGAACGGCCCTGGCGATCCTGCTGCCCATCGCCCTGCAGGTGGGGGAGGTGCACACCCGCCACGCCGCCGCGGAGGGGGAAGAAGGTTCCCCGGGGCCGGCGGAGACCCTCACGCCGCCGGATCCAACCACCAGCCGCATCGGGCTGGGCCTGTTGGGCGCGCCGACCGACGACGTGTCGGGATACCTGTTGCCGTTTGAAATCATCTCCATTCACTTGCTGGTCGTCCTGGTGGGCGCGGCGTATTTGGCCAGGCCCAAGCGTCGAGCGGCCGCGGGGCGGGCGGATGTCGGGGAGGAGTCGTGATGCCAGGCGGTCCGATCACCATTTCGCATTACCTGATCGTGGGAGCAGTCATGTTTGTGTGTGGGGCCGTGTGCATGGCCACCAAGCGGAATGCGCTGGGCGTGTTGATGGGGATCGAGCTGGTGTTGAACGGTGCCAATCTGAATTTTGTGGCTTTTGGAAGTGAGCTGCTGGCACGGAATCCGCAGTTTCGCCTGGGGCTGGATGGCCAGATCATCGCCCTGTTTGTGATCGTGCTGGCCGCCGCCGAAGCGGCAGTGGCCCTGGCGATTGTGTTGAACTTTTACAACAACCACGCGACGGTCGATGTGGACCGTGCGGACGAGCTGCAGGGCTGAGCGACGTGGGCCCTTATCTGTCAACGCTGTACCTGATTGCCTGGCTGTTGCCGCTGGCCTCCTTCGCCGCGATCGCCCTCTTCGGGCCGCGGATGGGAAGGCTGGGCCGCGGGGCGGGCTATGTCGCCACGGCCGCCATCCTGGCGGGGGTCGTCCTGTCGCTGGTGGGGCTGGCCGCCTGGGTGGGCGAGCACGGTTTGGTCGCCGGCGGTCACGGGGGGAGTGGTGCCCATGCCGCCGCAGAGCATGGGGCCGGGGAACACGAGGCGGATCACGGTGACGATCATGGGGGGGATCACGGCGGGGAACCGCCGGCCGCGGGGAAGGACGACGCGGAGGGCGCCCACCACGATGCCCACCACGATGCCCACCACGATGCGGATCACCAAGACGACCATGGCCACGGCCACGCCGCGGCGCCCAAAGTGGCCTACCACGGTGATTGGTACACGCTGGTCGCGTTTGGTGATCTGCGGCTGACGATCGGCTATTACGTCGATGCCCTCACCGTGGTCATGTTCTGCATGGTGACGATCATTGCCACGTGCATTCACTTCTATGCCATGGGGTACATGCACGACGAGCTGGTGGAGGATTACGAAGACCACGAGATCACGCTGGCGGGGGGTGGCCATTATCACCGGCGGGGTCGCTATTACCGTTTCTTTCAATATTTTTCGCTGTTCTGCTTCAGCATGCTGGGCATCGTCATCTCCGGCAACGTGGCGATGACGTTTGTCTTCTGGGAGCTGGTAGGGATTTGTTCGTACTTTTTGATCGGCTTTTATTTCGAGCGGCAGAGTGCTTCGACGGCGGCCAACAAGGCCTTCATCGTCAATCGCGTGGGCGACTTCGGGATGATCATCGGCATGATGGCTCTCTTCGGCGCTCTGGGTACTTTTGACTTTGGTGGCGAACAGGGCATTTTTGCTCGAGTGCGGCCGGCCGAGTACGCCACGGCCACGGGGGTGGTGAAGAACCACCATCAGCAGATTGTGCCGGACGGCATGGTGCAGGCCGCGGCTCAGGCCGAGGTAGCAGCGATCGTCCAGGACCATGCCGCTCAGCCAGCAGGCCTGGAGGCGGCTCGAGCGGAGATTGCCGCGCGGACCGACACGTGGCGGCAGGATGGATGGGGTTACGCCCTGTTGATCGTGGCGGGGTTGGGGATTTTTTGCGGGTGCGTAGGCAAGAGTGCTCAGTTTCCGCTGCACACCTGGTTGCCCGACGCGATGGAGGGTCCCACGCCGGTGTCGGCCCTCGTGCACTCGGCGACGATGGTCGCGGCCGGTGTCTTTCTGGCAGCCCGGTTTTACCCGGTCTTCACCCCGGAGGTGCTGCTGGTGATCGCGGTCGTCGGTTGCATCACGTTGTTCATGGCGGCCACGATTGCGATCACGGCCACAGACATCAAGCGGGTGCTGGCCTATTCCACGTTATCGCAATTGGGTTACATGATGTTTGCTTTGGGCGTGGGCGGCTGGGTGGCGGGGGTCCTGCACCTGATCACGCACGCTTTCTTCAAGAGCTTGTTGTTTCTCTGTTCCGGTTCGGTGATCCACGCCGTGCACAGCAATGAAATGACCGACATGGGGGGCTTGCGGCGGAAGATGCCGATTACCGCCTACACGATGCTGGTCGGCTGCCTGGCAATCATCGGGGCGGGGATCCCGCTGGTGGTGGGGTTGAGCGGTTATTATTCGAAGGACGCCATCCTGGCTCAGGCCCTCTCCTTTGGCAATGCCAACGGGACCTGGCAGGTGTTGTTCTACGTCGCGGCGGGCGGGGCGGCGATCACGGCTTTTTACATGTTCCGCTTGTGGTTCATGACCTTTGTGGGCCCGCCGCGGGACCCGCACCGCTACGATCACGCTCACGAATCCCCCGCGGTAATGTGGGTGCCTCTGGTGGTGTTGGCCGTGTTTGCAATTTTCGTGGCCACGCCCCCTCCCTGGTCGCTGACCGAAGTGACCAGTTCGCCGTTGCATCAGCTGGTCGATCAGGCGGTGCCCGACGGGGTGGCGGCCGGGATCGGCGGGGCCGGGGTGGTGATTCCTGCCGAACATGACTCGCATGCCGCCGAGATCCATGTCCAGGCCGGCTTGACGGCGGCCGTTACGGCGGCCGCGGGCCTGTTGTTGGCCTGCTGTATCTATTGGTGGCGGCTGATTGACCCAGCGGAAGTCCGCAACATGTTCGCGCCGATCTACGGTTTTTTGCGAAACAAGTGGTGGTTTGACGAGCTTTATGACGTGATCTTTGTCCAACCCACGCTGTGGCTGGGACGCATGGTTGCCGGGGTGGACCGCCGCTGGATCGACGGGTTGATCGACGGGACGGCGAGTTTCACGAACCGGTTTTCAGGCGGCTTCGATCGCTGGATCGACCGCACGTTTGTCGACGGCCTGGTCAACTGGATCGCCCGCCGCACCTACGCCATCGGGGTCGCTTTGCGGCAGGTGCAAACGGGGCAGATCCGCCAGTATGTCGTGCTGATCGTGGTGGGAACGGTGGCCCTGTTCCTGCTGACCACTCTGGGAATGACACAATGAATCCATACGTTTTGCCGCTCAGCCTGCTGGTCTTCCTCCCCGCCATGGGCGCCTTCGTGCTGCTCTTCTTCGGCCGGGATAACCAGCAGGGGATCAAATACTTCACGCTGATCGTGACGCTGGCCACTTTTTTGTTGAGCGCCTATATGGCGTTGCCGGCCCCGGAAGGCGTCGCCAACGCTCAGTTCTCCCTGGCGGAAGATGCCGTGGCCCAGATGCAAAAAGTCTTTCGTTACGAGTGGATTCCCTCTTTTGACATCCAGTACTTCATGGGAACCGACGGGATCAGTTTTCCCCTGGTGTTGCTGACCTCGTTCATTTCCCTGCTGGCCATGGCCGCCAGCTGGCCGATCACCAAACACGTCAAGGCGTACTGCATTCTGTTTCTGTTGCTGGAAACAGGCATGCTGGGCGTTTTCCTAGCGCTGGACTTCTTTCTGTTCTACGTCTTCTGGGAAGTCATGCTGTTGCCGATGTACTTCCTGATCGGCGTGTGGGGCGGGCCGCGTCGCGAGTACGCGGCAATCAAGTTCTTTTTGTACACGCTGGTCGGCAGCGTGCTGATGTTGATCGCGATCCTGATGCTGTATTTCAACAGTGACCTGCGAGCGCTGACCGACCAGCAGCTGGCCCAGGCGCACGTGGTGGACAGCGTGGCCGAGGCGGCCGCGTGGCGAGCGAGCGTGCCTGGTGTGGAGGAAGCGCCGCAGGCCCGGCAGCATACGTTCAATATTCTGGCGCTCCAGCAGATGGGCCAGCATACGTCGCTGTTCAGCCAGGGGGTGTTTGGGCCCGAGGGGAAGTCGGTCCAGTGGTGGGCGTTTGTGCTGCTGTTTATCGGCTTCGTGATCAAGGTGCCCAGCGTGCCGGTCCACACCTGGCTGCCGGACGCACACGTGGAAGCCCCCACGCCGATCTCCATGATTCTGGCCGGCGTCCTCCTGAAGATGGGCGGCTACGGCATCATTCGCATCTGTTATCCCATCTGCCCCGAGGCGGGCTACGCCCTGGCCTGGGTCGTGTGCCTGATCGGCGTGGTCAGCATGGTCTACGGGGCCTTTGCCGCGCTGGCTCAAACCGACTTCAAACGCATGGTGGCGTACAGCTCGGTCAGCCACATGGGCTATGTCGTGTTGGGGATGGGGGTCTGGAGTGCCGTGGCGGGGAACCTGTACGCCACGGACTATTGGAAGATGGGCATGAACGGGGCGATGTTCCAAATGATCGCTCACGGAATCAGCTCGGCCGGCATGTTCTTCATGGTCGGCGTCATCTACGACCGGGTGCACCATCGTGACCTGAACCGTTTTGGAGGGTTGTTTGCCAGGATGCCGTTTTACAGCGGCCTGTCGATCGTGATCTTTTTCGCCGGCCTGGGCCTGCCCGGCTTGTGCGGCTTTATCGGCGAAGTCCTGGTGGTGCTCAGCGTGTGGAACTTCAGCAAGGCCCTGGCCGTGATTTCGGCAGCCGTCGTGATTCTGACGGCCGCCTACATCCTGTGGGCCATTCAGCGGGTTTACCTCGGCTCGGAATACAAAGGGCCGCATGCCGAGGCCCTGACCCCCATCACGGCTCGTGAGTGGTCCATCGCCGTGCCGCTGTGCGTGTTCGCGATTCTGTTCGGGGTGTTTCCCCGAGCGGTGTTTACGTACATGGCGCCGACGGTCAATCAGGTGGTTCAGGATTTGAGCGACTGGAAAGAGCGTGCGGACCGCGCCGGAGAGGTCATCGCTGGGCAGGCACCACCCCGCCAGGCCCCGCCGGCCCGTGGCGTCGTGGCGGGACCCGCCGCCGGGTCCCAGCCGGCAGGGTCCCCGGCAGGGGCCCCCGAGGCCACGGCCACCCGGGCGGGCCAGGCCTCTTCCCCGCAGCCTTCCTCCTTGCGACCGGGATAAGACAGCACCGTGAATTACGAGAACCTCGTTGATTACGTTGTCCGCGACACGAGCGTGTCGGTGCGGCTGTTCCTGCCCGAGCTGGTGTTGATCGGGACGATCCTGGTGATGTTGCTGTTGCGTGTCTCGGACACGACGCGGCGGCTGATCCCCACCTGGCTGCTGGCCCTGGCCGGCGCCACCGCGGCCCTGGCCGTTTCCGCTCCCTGGATTTTCCTCAACCAGCCCCGCTCGGAAATCTTCACGGGCATGCTGATCTATGATCCGTTTACCGTCTTCTTCCGCTCGCTGCTGGTCTTCTTCACGATCCTGTTCGTCCTGCTGACCCGCATTTCCGGCCTGGCCGACGAGGAGGATGCGGCCGATTTCTATACGTTGGTCCTGGGCGCGGTGGTGGGGATGTGCCTCATGGCGTCGGCCAACCACCTGTTGATCGTGTTCCTGGCGGTGGAAATGGCCAGTGTTCCCTCTTACGTGTTAGCCGGGATGTTGAAGAGACGTCGTCAGTCCAGCGAAGCGGCTTTGAAGTATGCGGTGTATGGAGCGGGTGCGGCGGGGGTGATGCTGTACGGGATCAGCCTGATTGCCGGCTTGACCGGTTCGGCTCACCTGCCCACGATTGCCGAGCGGCTGGCGGCGGGGGTGGGGGGCGAAGCGCCACTGGTGCTGCTGCTGGGCGGCTTAATGATCCTGGTCGGCCTGGCCTTCAAGCTGTCGGCCGTGCCGTTTCACTTCTGGTGCCCGGACGTCTTCGAAGGTGCGTCGGCCGAGGTCAATGCGTTCCTGTCGGTGGCCTCCAAGGCCGCCGCGCTGGCCCTGCTGGTGCGGGTGGCGGTGGGGTTGAGCTACGTGCCGGCGGAACCGCCGCGGCAGGAGGCCCTCCAGGCCTCCCCGGCCGAGATGCAAGTCGTGTCGCTGCAGGCGGGGCCGGGGGTGGTCGAGCAGCAGGGACGGCTGGTGAAGATGCGGGCCCTGATCAGCACCATCGTGGCCATACTGGCGGCCGTGACCTGCACCTTTGGCAATCTGGCCGCCTATGGCCAGACCAATATCAAGCGGTTGCTGGCGTACTCCACGATCGCCCACGCCGGATACATGATGATGCCGGTGGCTGCGGGGATTTCCCTGTTGAGCTCCGATCCGCTGGCGTCCCAGAGGGCGTTCGCCTCGCTGCTGGTCTACGCCGGAATTTACGTCTTCATGAACCTGGGAGCCTTTGCGATTGTGGCCTTCTTGCGGAACGCGATGAGCAGCGAGGAGATTAGCGACTACGCGGGGCTGGTCAGCCGCAGCCCGGGGGTGGTGGTCTGTCTGTCGGCGATTCTGTTCAGCCTGGTCGGCCTTCCCCCGCTGGCCGGTTTTCTGGGCAAGCTGGTGATCTTCGCGGGACTGGTCGATGCCGGGATGTACACGCTGCTGATGATCGGCGGGGTGAATACGGCGTTGAGCTTGTTTTATTATTTACGCGTGGTGAAGGTGATGACCATGGACGCGGAACCGGACCAGCGGGGCCCGGTCAGCTTTTCCATGCTCTCTGTGGCAGGCATGTACGTGGCGGTGGTGACAGCGCCGGTGCTGTTCCTGATCGTGCAGTGGGACGGGCTCAACCAGTGGGCCCTCGCCGCTTGCCAACATCTCTTTGGTTGACCAGATAGCGATGCCAACCAGCCAATTTGAAAACTCGGTCGATCTGCTGAACCAGCTGCTGGTCATCCACTACCGCTCACTTCCCATGTACCTCCTGGACGCGGCGCCGTGGACGCACCGGGGGGACGAGCCGGCGACGGAGGCTCTGCAGGATATCGTCAGCGACCAGCAGCGGACCTGCCAGCGGATCGCCGACGCGGTGATCCAGCGGGAGGGAATCGTCCGCATGGGAGACTATCCCACGGAATTCACCGACATGAATTTTCTCTCCCTGGACTACCTCCTGACGCGGCTGAAAGAGACTCAACAGCAGGCGATCACGGCGATCGGGGATCTTGTGGAACGTTTGTGGAATGACCCGCCGGCCCAGGCGCTGGCCAAGGAGGCGTGGGGAGCGGCCAAAGCGCACCTGCAGACGTTGGAGGAGCTGAGCAGCGAGATGTCCAGCGCCGGATAGTTCATGTCGCTGATCGATACCCACGCTCATCTGGATCAGGACGAATTCGCCAGCGACCGGGCGGCGGTGATCCAACGGGCGGTCGAGGCCGGGGTGGAAAAGATGGTCGCCGTGGGCATCGGGGTAGAATCCAGCGAGCGGTCGATTCGTCTGGCGGCCGAGCATGAGGGGGTGTTTGCGGCAGTGGGCATTCAGCCCAACTACTGTGCCGAGGCCGCCGATGGAGATTGGGAGCGGATTGAACAATTGATCCGCCAGCCGAAGGTGGTGGCCCTGGGCGAAACCGGTCTGGACCGCCACTGGGATTATTCCCCCTTCGCTCTGCAACAGGACTACTTCGATCGCCACCTGCGGCTGTCCCAAGCCAGCGGCTTGCCGTTGATCGTGCACACCCGCGACAGCGAGCAGGACGTGGTGGCCATGTTGCGCGAGGCCCGCGGGCGGGGGCCGGTGCGGGGGGTGATGCATTCTTTTGTGGGGGACGAGACGGTCGCGGCCGCCTGCCTGGAAATGGGGCTCTACATCAGTTTCGCGGGGATGGTGACGTTCAAGAAGTCCGACCAGCTGCGTCGCGTGGCCGCCACCATTCCCGACGACCGGATCCTTGTCGAGACCGACGCGCCCTACCTCTCGCCCCACCCGCGGCGGGGCCGGCGCAACGAACCGGCTCATCTGGTCCATACCGCGCAGCTCCTGGCGGAAATCCGCCAGCAGGATTTTCCACAGTTTGCCCGGCAGACCACCCGCAATGCCTGCCAGCTGTTCGGTTTTTGAGGGGTGGAAGCGGACGCCCCCGGCGTGATAGGTTGGAGGGGCAGGAAGTGGTGCGTGTCCCGTGGAAGGAGGAGGGAAGAGTTTCTGATGAGCAAATTCATTTTTGTGACCGGAGGCGTCGTCAGTTCGCTCGGTAAGGGGCTCACCAGCGCCTCCATCGGGATGCTGCTGGAACATCGCGGCTTGCGAGTGCGGATGCAGAAACTGGACCCCTACCTGAACGTCGACCCGGGGACGATGAGCCCCTACCAGCACGGCGAGGTGTATGTGCTGGACGACGGCAGCGAGACCGATCTGGATTTGGGGCATTACGAGCGGTTTACCAATAGCCGGCTGACCCGTGACTCGAACTACACCACCGGCCAGATTTACCAGACGGTGATCAACAAAGAGCGGAAGGGCGAGTTCCTGGGCAAGACCGTGCAGGTCATTCCGCATGTGACCAACGAGATCAAGCGGGTGATTCACAAGCTGGCGGATGAGGACGTGGACGTGGTGATCACCGAGATCGGGGGGACGGTGGGCGACATCGAGAGCCAGCCGTTCCTGGAGGCGATCCGCCAGTTTGTCCTGGATGTGGGCAAAGAAAACTGCCTCTACATCCATCTCACCCTGGTCCCTTATTTGAAGGCGGCGGGCGAGCTGAAAACGAAACCGACCCAGCACTCGGTCGGCCAGCTGCGCCAGATCGGGGTACAGCCCGACGTGTTGATCTGCCGCACCGAACGCTCGCTCTCTCGCGAAGATCGCGAAAAAATCGCTCTGTTTTGCAATGTGCCGATCGACGCAGTGATCGAAGAGAAGGACAAGGATTTTTCGATTTACGAGGTCCCCTTCAGCCTGGCCGATAACGGGTTGGACCAGCTGATCGTCGAGCGGCTGCGGTTGTCGGCAGAGACGTTGGACCTGGACGATTGGCGCGAGCTGATGCACCGCTTGAACAACCCGGAACACGAGATCAGCATCGCCGTGGTCGGCAAATATGCCGCTCACCGCGATGCCTACAAATCCATCTACGAGGCCCTGGATCACGCCGGAATTGCGCACTGCACCCAAGTGCGGATTCAGCCGATTCAGAGCGAGCAGGTCGAGCGGGAGGGTCCGGATCGGTTATTGTCGGGTTACGACGGGATTCTGGTGCCGGGGGGGTTTGGCGAACGGGGGATTGAGGGGAAGGTGCAGGCCATCCAGTTCGCTCGTCAGCGGTCCGTCCCCTTCCTGGGGATCTGCCTGGGCATGCAGTGCGCGGTGATTGAGTTCGCTCGTCACGTGGTGGGACTGGACGCGGCGCATTCCACGGAATTTGACAAGGATACGCCCCACCCGGTGATTTGCCTGCTGGACGAACAGCGGACGATTACCGACAAGGGGGGGACCATGCGGCTGGGCGCCCAGGAGGCGGTGCTGGACCCCGCCAGCCTCGCCCACCAGGCCTATGCCCGTGAGGGAATCTGGGAACGGCATCGACATCGCTACGAGTTCAACAACGTGTACCGCCAACAATTCGCCGCTCACGGAATGCGTTTCGCAGGCACCAGTCCCGACGACAAATTGGTCGAGATTGTGGAAATCGCCGATCATCCCTGGTTTGTGGCGGTCCAGTTCCATCCCGAATTCAAGTCCAAGCCGACCCAGGCCCAGCCACTGTTCGCCAGTTTTATTGACGCGGCCGTCCAGCACCAGGTGGCACGGGCCCTGCGGGCTGAGCATAGCGACGCGGGGGCGGACGAGCAGGCGGGGAGCAATCTTGCGTGAAGCGATGAGTGCCGAAGAAAAGAAAATTATTATTGACGAAGATTGGAAGTCGCGCGTCCAGTCGGAAAAAGAACAGGCGGCGACCCAGCCGCCAGCCGGCGAGGCGGCGACGAGCCCCGCCGCCGAGGATCAGCCTCTGCCGCCAGCCGACTTCCAGACGATTGTCAGTCTTTTGGCGACGCAGGCGATGATCAGCCTGGGGGCGTTGCCCAACCCGCTGGACGGGAAGGTCACGGTCCATCCGCAGCAGGCCAAGCACTTTATTGACTTGCTCAGCGTTCTGGAGCAGAAGACCCGGGGGAATCTTTCGGCCGAGGAAAGCGCGGTGCTGGAGCGGCTGTTGCACGAGCTGCGAATGGTCTTTCTTAGCGTGGGCAAACCACAACCGGCGCCGCAAGACCCGCCGTAGTTTTCCTCCACCCGCTGGGGAAAACGGCGCGGGGGCACGGCGGGCTCGCCGGCCGAAGAAAGAAAAGCGTAACCCTTTGGGAACGTCCCAAATTCTTCTTCCCCCACCAAAGTCCCCTCTCCCCCGCCGTCCCGGCGGGCATGATTGTAGAGCAATTGTCCCAATTGCTCAGCCCACCGAAAGAGGGTCTTTGCCAAAAACCCGTCGCTCAAAAAGAGAGGCATTTTTCAACACCTCCTGCTGGCATCCCTGCGGGATGTTTTTTTTGCGCCCCGGATCCGGAGGTGGCGCTCCCTCTTACCCCCGGCTCACCGCTGCATCAGAGTGTTCGGTTAAGAGTGTTCGGTTAAGAGTGTTCGGTTAAGAGTGTTCGGTTAAGAGTGTTCGGTTAAGAGTGTTCGGTTAAGAGTGTT
>CAYFZZ010000027.1:0-5261 GCA_964347545.1 uncultured Planctomycetaceae bacterium
CCACGCGGGCCGACCATCGATCGAAAAAGACTCCCGACCCCCTACCGGCCCGCCCCTACCGGCCCAAGAACCTCCTGCTCGTGCTCAGCGCAGCGGTGCTCGTGCTCGTAATCGAAACCAACTGCGCCACGGAACTGCGCCACGGGGTCGGGAGTCTTTTTCGAAAAAAAGTCCGCCCCACACAGGCCGACCATCGATCGAAAAAGACTCCCGACCCCCTACCGGCCGCCAGCAAATCCCAGGCTCACCGCCCCCGTCCCGGCCCGGCGGCCCGCCCCCGCAAAAACCGGCACATCGCCTCGGCCGCCTGCTCGCCGCTGTGGATACAGTGCGGCACCCCCACGCCGGCGTAGGCATTGCCGGCCAACTGCAGCCCCGCATACCGCTGGACCAGCGCCTGAATCCGCCCGACCCGGGCCCGATGCCCCACATGGTACTGGGGCATCGTCGCCGGCCAGCGGCAAAGGTCCTGCCACAGCGGCTCGCCGCGAATCGACAGCAGCGGGGCCATTTCCTCGTGGGCCATCCGCACCAACCGCTCGTCCGGCAAGTCGACCAGTTCCCCCTGACAAGCGCCCCCGATGAAGACGCGAAACAACTCGCACCCCGCCGGCGCTCGGCCCGCGTACTTAACGCTGGCAAAACTCCCCGACAGGATCTGGCGGCGTTCCTGCAGGGGCACCACAAATCCGAACCCGTCCAACGGATGGCCAATCTGCCGCCGGTGGTAGGCCAGGAAGACCACCACGCAGGAGGCGTACTCGATCCCCCCCAACTCGCCCGCCAGCTCGGCGTCCAGGTCGACCAGCAAGGCGGCGGTCCGCTGAGCGGGGAGGGCGACGATCACGCCGTCGACCACCAGCGGTCCGCTGGTCTCCCCGCCCACCTGCAGGGACCAGCCGCCGTCGCTGTGGCGAGCGACATGGTGCACGCGGGTCTGCAGCCGCACGCTGGGGGCGGGCAACCGCGCGGCCAGCGCCTCCACCAGGCTGGACATCCCCCCCCGCGGCGCCAGGAACATGCCGTACCGCGCACCGGCCCCTGCCGACCCCTGCCGTTCGGCCCGCGCCTCCCGCCGCGCCGCCCGCAGCAAACTCCCGTGGGCAACCTCCATTTCCCGAAACCGCGGCAACGCCGCCTCCATGCTCAACTTCTCCGGGTCGGCGGTGTAAATGCCGCCCACCAAAGGCTGGACCAGCCGCTGGTACGTCTCCCGACCCAGCCGCCGGGTGGCGAACGCCGCCAGGCTCTCGTCATTCCCGCCAGGCCGAACGGGAACGAACGGTTCGGCCAGCAAACGCAGCTTGCCCAGCGGGCTGAGGAGGGGTGTCGTCAGCAGCGACCCGATCCGGCTGGGGGCCATGATCACAAACCCCGCGGGGATGGGGACGAGTCGTCCCCGCCGCACCACAAACGCCCGCCGGTTCGCCTCGCGGGTGGGCTGCAGCTGGTCGGCCATTCCCAACCGCCGGCAGAGCTCCGTTGCCCAGGGGACGTTGGTAATGAAGTTGTCCGCACTCTGCTCGACCAGAAACCCGTCCCGCCGCTCAGTTTCCAGGACCCCCCCCAGGCGGCTGCCGGCCTCCAGGAGGGTCAGCTGGATCGCCGGGTCGAGCTCTCCCAGCCGGTGGGCAGCCGCCAGCCCCGTGATGCCGCCCCCAATCACCGCCACATGCCGGCTGTGCTCGTTCCCGCTCACCATCGTCCCCACCTGACGTCCGTCTGTTGTCTCCCACCCGGGGGTCGCCCGCTGCCTACCGCCTGCGGTGCCCCCGGCGGCAGCGGCCGCCGCGACAATCCTCTCTCTGGCCTCTCTCTGACTCAGCAACAAAAAGCACTTAGCAAAAAAAAGGGCCCTCGCCACCAACAGAGGGCGAGGGCCCGGTGAACGATTCGAGGGAAACCGACTGACCGACCAGCCAAATCGCATCTGGCTCGTACAAGCTCAGCCCACCGCGGGCCCACCTCGCATCCCAACCGCTGCGGGAAGCGGCGGGGGACGTCGAGTGACGGAAAACGCAGGACGAAACCAGAGCAGAGATGCCGGGCGAGCAGAACGCGCCTCCTCAGATCAGGGAGGCAGTTCCCCTCGCTACGATGTACGGTGGCTCTTGCATAGGCATCCTCCAGGCAGAGGGTCGGCACTGCAAAGAAACACTCGCAAATCAAGCTGATCAGCTAAGCGCGTATTGTACGGTTTGCCGCCTGGGATGCAAGCATTTTTTTGAAAATTGTGATTCTTCCGGGAATTTCGTGGCTGGTCCGTCGCTCTGCAGGGGCCATCCGCTGCCGAGAGCGGCGGCGGGCCGTCGGGGCAGAGTGAACCGCAGAATGTCGAATTGCCAACCGCAGAATGTCGAAGAATGGTGTCCCTAGCTTGATCAGGACAGGGACATCGGTTCGCCCACCCGTAACCGTGACCCGCCGGAACAACTTCAGCCTGCGACATTCGGCATTCGATATGCTGCGGTTCTGGTCGTCCCGATTCGCAAACGGCGGGTAAGGGATCATGTCGACAACAGGGACAACGGACTATGAAGACCCCAACCTGATCAAAACATCCTGTTGATCCCGTTGATCCTGTCAAAAATAAACAGACTCCCTGGCGGAGGAAAATCCGAAATCCGAATTTCGAAATCTCAAACAAATTCAAACCACGAATGTCAAAAACCTCGGCCGGCTTTCTCCTTCTGCTTCGCGATCTTCGCGACCTTCTGTTTAAATTTTTGTTTCACGCAAAGGCGCAAAGGCGCCAAGGAAAGGTGATGACCCCCTGTAGCCGGCCTGTTTGAGGCCGGAGCCTGACTCCCTGGGAGTGGTGGGCAAATACTTCTGCCTTCGACATTCGGCATTCGATATGCTGCGGTTCCTTTTCGTGGCGATCGGCAAGCACCGGGACCGCTGTTGCGTGGCGGGGCGCCTGCGCAGGCAGTTCCCGGCAGAACCGAGGATGAAGACGACCACGAGGTGCGTGGCCACACTCGGCCGCCGTCGTCGGCCTTTTTCCCGCCCTAGCCCGATATCTTCGCCAAAATCCGCTCCATCTCCGCTGCCTCATAGGCCCGCATCGTCTGGGTGGTGACGTTGCCCAGGGAGCCGATCTTCAGCATGAATGCCGAGGCGGTTTCGTCGTCGGGCGCCTCGAAAAGCACCGCGCCGTCAAACGCGCCCAACGTCCAGAAGATGTGTTTCATCTCGACCCCCATCTTGGCCGCCATCGAGCGGAGGGCGTCCGCCCGCTGGCAGGTCGCCTGGATGTCGCGCATCCCTTGGCTGGTGAATCGAACTGTCGTGAGGAAGGTCGCCATCCGATACGCTCCTTTCGCGAAAGACCCAAAGCCGATCCTGGGGTGCCCCCCAGGATCGGCGTATTTTACCCGGCGGGGCCAGCGGAAGGGAGCCGCGACACGTTTGGCGGTCGCCGGCCTCTGCTGGAGCCGGCTTCTGGGAAGCCGGCCGGCCCTGCGCTCGATCCGCCCCGCAACATCGCACCCTCCTCGCCGTTGGGGATTTGGGTGGATCTATCTAGGCGGCCGGTCGCGGCATGTTATAATCGCGACAAAAAGGGGAGCTCTCGAGCCATGTCCAGGTCCAAAAGCGGTCGTCGCAAGCAACGCCAACTGAAGAAGAAAGATGTCGTCTTTCGCGGCAGCAGCAGTGCCGGCCGGCGGAAGTTCCGCCGCCTCCTGGAACGGCAACAAGCGGCCTCGAAAAAAGGTGGCTAACCGGCCCGGCCCCGTCTGTCACCGCACCGGCTCGGTTCGATCACCCCGCGGCTGGACGGTTTTTCCACCGCCGAGCCGCCTCGGGCGGCCGAATCTTGCGGAAAACCTCCTCTGCTCGTGCTCAGCGCGGCGGTGATCCTGCTCGTCATCGACAGGCCGTGGTCACGACACTGCGGATCCTCATAACAGTCGCCGCCTCACCAAAGTCCCCGCTGCGCCGGCGCGCCGGGAGGGACAGACGCCGCGGTTTTCATTTCTCGCCAGACACGCCTCCGGTACCCTCTCCCCCGTCCCCCGGCTTGCCGGGATGGGGGAGGGGGCCAGGGTGAGGGGGCCCTCCGCTGCCGACAGAGACTGGACGGCATCTTTCGCCGCCTGCTCTGGTCGGACAGCGTCCATGCGGCGCGTAGCTTTGCCCTGAGTCGTCTCACGGAATTGACAGCTCGCCGAAATTGAACCGCCAAAACAAAGACCTTTGCGGTGCGTCGCTTGGTTCCCGCCGGGCTCTGCGATCAACGTTCCGAGGGATGCTTTTCCCTTTGATCCATCCAACGTTTGAACGACGTTTGACTTTCGCCCGAAGGTTGACCGGCAAGCAGATTTTCGACGCTGATGTCCTCATCAAGGTCTGGCCAATGAATCCCGCGTCCACTGCCAATCAATCGCCAGTTACTCCGTTCTGCGGCTGTGCCGTGCGAAAGACGCGGATACCAGGCAACCGGTACGGAGATCGTACGGCCATCGGACAAATCCACGGTGAGAAAATCGTCGTTGAGCCGAACGGTTGTGGCCAAGGCAAGCTGTGTTTCAGCCGTGGAAGAATTCATGCCAGCTGTCCAGTAAGTGTTGATGGTTGTCGACGACTAGTTTTTCGATTTTGTTGATTTCGTGTGCCGTAAATCCGTGGCTGCGCGCCAGACGTGCGGGTTCGAGCCACAACTTGGCCTCACAATTGTCTCGTTCAATATGGACATGTGGCGGCTCATCCCGATCGCCCGCGTAGAAGAAAAATCGGTAAGGGCCACTTCGCAACACCGTGGGCATTGGTCCATGTTACGCTGAGCGACCAACTAGGGCAACGTCGTCTGACAGCTCAACAAGACGAAGCAAGAAAAAAGATCAATAGGGAGGTAAAGGACAAATAGGGAGGTAAAGGACAGGCATGGTTTGAGCCCTGCCGGGATGGGGGAGAGGGCCAGGGTGAGGGGGCCGCCGCGAAACAGACGCCTCGCTCACTTCTCTCCGCTCAACAAGTACCGCACGGTATGGATCGTCTGCCCGGCGTGGACGACCTCCAGGCGATATATGCCTGCCGGCCAGCCGTGCGTGGGGCGGCTGAGACTGAACGAGTTGAAGGGCGGCTGAGTGATGATCGTCACGGCGCCGATCAGGTAATCCGCAGGCGCGGCTTCGCAGTCCTCGGCCAGCCACCGACCGGTCAGCTCCAGACCTTCCGCACAAGCAAACACGCAGCGCAATTCGTCGACCGTCAACGGCAGTTCAATGGCGGCCATCGTCAGTTGCGGGGCCGATTCT
>CAYFZZ010000028.1:0-6163 GCA_964347545.1 uncultured Planctomycetaceae bacterium
TACCCTCTCCCCCATCCCCCGGCGCGCCGGGGGATGGGGGAGAGAGCCCGAGTGATGAGGCCCTCCGCTGCTTCCCCCCACCCTGACCCTCTCCCCCACAGCGATGCCGACGACGCTCCCCGGCCAGCAGGGGTGTTGAAAAAATCCATCATTCGCCCCCCCCAGATGTTCCGCCACCACCACATCCGCGCCTCAACAACGTGCCCGCCGCCGTGCCGCATGTCACCCTCTGGCCAGGGCTTGCCGCTCTGCGTCCGCCGACATCCACCCCCACGGCCCACACCTTGCACCCCCCAAGTCGGGACTCCCGCTCGCCCGATGCCCCACCCCGCACGAGACCAGCCACATGGCCGCACGCAGTTCCTTCTATTTTTTTCTCGCCATCGCCACCCTCCTGGTGCTGATTCCCGCCAGCCCCCTCCTGGCCGGGTCTGCGGATCCCCTCGGGCAAACCCCTCCCCCCACACGACCCTGGCTGGCCGCCGTGCATCCGGCCATTTTCGCCCTCTTCCAGCTGCTGGTCTCCCTGACAGCCCTGCTCGCGTTCCCGCCACGACGGTAACCGCCAGGGGAGCCCAATCCGGCCTTTTCCCGCTTTTTTTCCAAAAAAGTGCACGGATTTCCTCGCGACCTCCCACTAATACTGGAGGACGAGCGATCGTCGGCAGGTTGTGACTCCCCCCCCCTCCCCTCCTGGCAGGCATCAACATGCGACTGACCCTGCGAACCCTCCTGGCCTACCTGGACGATATCCTGCAACCGGCCGATCGGGCAGGTCTGGAAGAAAAAATCAAGGAAAGTGATTTTGCCCGCTCGCTGATCCAGCGGATGCGACAGGTCTGCGTCCGCTCCGACCTGGCGGCCCCGCCGATCGCCGGGCGCGGGCTGGCACGGGATGCCAGCTCGGTGGCCGAGTACCTCGACAACACAATGGCGCCGGAACAGATCCAGGAATTCGAACGCAGCTGCCTGGAGTCCGATATTTACCTGGCCGAGGTCACCGGTTGTCACAACATCTTGACGATGGTCCTGGGGCAACCGGCCAAGGTCAGCGCCGCCCTGCGCCAGCGGATGTATGGGCTGAATCAGGGCACAGTCATGCGACTGCACGCAGAACTGCAAAGCCAGGGGGGGGAGCGGGCCGAGCTGGAAGAGGAGCCACGCGAGTTGCCGACGGCGCCGAGCACCGCGGGGGCAGAGACCTCGCCGGCCAGGGAAACCGTGCCCGCGGATGCGGACCGACCCATGCCCGCGGCCCGCGGCCGCCGACCAGCAGAACCGCCGCTGCCCGATTCCCGCCGCTTCTGGATCGCCATGGTCCTGACCGCCGTGATCGCCGCATCGGTGACCAGCATCATGTTCCAGCTGCTGGACTGGCGTCCCACATCCGGCCGCTCGACCACATCAGACCAGCTCGCCCAGGTCGAACCGGACGCCAACACGCCGGCACCTGCGCCCCAGCCGGCGCCGGAGACCACCGCCGCCGACCAAGCGACCACTCCACCCGCCGACGAGGGAACACCTCCCGACGGCGCTCCCCCAGCTGAAACTCCATCCCCCGCCGAAGCGGCACCGCCCGCTGAGGCAACACCGGCCGCCGAAGAAACGACCCCCGCCGAGGCGACGCCGGCCGCCGAGGGGACACCAGCCACTGACCAGACGCCTGGCCCGCCAGAGGCCAGCGACGACGTCGCCCCGGAAGGCCCGCGCGGGCCAGACACACCCCCGGCGACCGATACCGGGGACGCGGCCCCAGACGAACCGCCGGACGAAGCTGGCGTGGCCAGCGCCGAGCCGCCGGCAGAGTCGAGCGAGCCAGGGACAGAGGCCGGGGACCAGCCGGGAACGGAGACGGGCTCCGGCGACGAACTGGCGAGGGCGGATGGCCCCCAGCCGCCCGCCGACACGCCCCCGGCAACGGAGCCGGGGGACGAGCCCGCAGGCGAACCGGCGGCGCCTGACCAGACGATCGTGGGCCGTCTCCTCTCGCAGGACCAGGTGCTGCTGCGCGGCGATGCGGCCCTGCAAGAGGTGACCCGCCTGCCCCCCCAAGCTCCGCTAAACGTCGGCGATCGGCTCATCGCCCTCCCCGCGTTCCGCCCCATGATCAGCGCCACCTCGACGACCATCGAGCTGGAGGGGGGGTCGTCGATCGAGTTGATCGGTGTCGACGACCAGCGGGTACCCGAGATTGTGATCCATTACGGACGGCTGATTATTCGCTCGCTGGCCACCCCCAACACGCGGCTCAGACTCCGCTGGGGGCCCCAGGCCGGCACGTTGACTTTTAACGATCCCAATTCGGCCGCAGGAATCGAAGTCCGCCCCTACCTCCCCGCAGGCAGCGATCCCGAAAAGACACCGCGGGGCTATGCGGTCGAGCTGTATGCCATGCAGGGAAAGGTGACCTGGCAAACGGACGGCGTCCCGCAAGCGCTGCAGGCGCCAACCCGCCTCACCCTGGCGCCCCATCCGCTGGGACCTGCCAGCCAGGAAGATCAGCCCGCCTGGCTTGCCGGACCAATCCTCAGCAACCTGGATCGACGCGGGATCACCGAAATGGAACAGAAGCTAAGTCCCGATCGCGGAGTGATGCGCAGCCTCGCCGAACTGGCGGAACATCGCCGCTGGGAAATCCGACGGCTGGCCTTGCGGGCTTGCACCCACGTGGCTTATTTCCAACCCCTCATCAGCGCCTTGCGCGATAAAGATTTGTACAGCCGCTGGTACCAGGTGTTTGTCCCCGAACTGACCGAGGCGGTCGCTCGGGATCCGGTCGCGGCGAGCACCGTGCGGAAGACCTTCGAGAAAACCCGCGGCGATGCGGCGGCGGAACTCTATCGCATGCTGTGGGGCTACAGTCGCGAGGACCTGATCGGTGGCGAAGCGGGGAAGCTGGTCGAGTACTTGAACCACGACGATCTCGATTTCCGTGTGCTCAGCTTCGGGAACCTCCAAAACATCACCGACCTGGGGCTGAATTATCGCCCACAGGATAGCCAGCTGCAGCGGAAACAGTCGTACGAGCGGTGGAAGAAGAAGGCGGAAAAAGGGGAAATCGTCCCCGACTCCACCGCCGGCCCCGAAACCAATTGACCGTCCCCACCAGGTTCAAACTCCCCCCACCCCCGCCGTGGAAATGACCCGGTGAAAGTGCAACTGCACCTCGCCACTGACCACGCGGCGTACCCCCTCCACCAGGCAATGCGGTTCGTTGTCCTCCGCTCCGCGGCGGACAATTTCCGCCAGCTTGACACCCGGCGGCACCGTGAAGGTCGATTGGTAAATGATCTGATTGCCAGCATCCAGTTCCGGGACGATGAAATGGCAGGTGGCCCCGTAGGTCAGCATGTGGCTGGCATAAGCGGCATCGTAGGGACGCGGGCCGGGGAAACTGGGCAACAGCCCGTGGTGCAGATTGATGATCCGCCCCCCGGCATATTTCCAGCAACTCTCTGGCGGCAAGATCCGCATGTACCTGGCCAGGATCAGGTAGTCCACCTGGTGCTGGTCGCACAGCCCTATCAGCCGCTGGTCGTCCGGCACCCCCGCGTCGTCCCCAATCAGCTCCCACGGCACCTGGAACTGTTCGGCAACGTTCCGGCAGTGGGGCCGGTTGCCCATCATCAGCGCCACGTCGGCCTGGATCTGCCGGTCACGAACGGCTCGCAAAAGAGCCACCGCCGGCTCGGGCCGGTAGGTGGTGCAAACGGCCAAACGCGGTCGCCGCGGTGGCTGGGGGGTCGACCAGACGCGTATCGAAAGCCCTTTCAGGCGACCGATCTCGGCCATGGCCTCGCCCAGCGACTCCGCCCCAGCCGCCTCGAAGTCGATCCTCAGCAACATCGCAAACTGGCTGGCCTCGTCGCGGTCGTACATCTGGATTTCCGCGATGTTTGCCCCCTGGCCGGTCACGTAGTGGATGATCGGGTCGGCCAGCCCGCGATGATCGGGCCCCACGGCAGTGATCACAAATTGCATGACTTCAATCCCGCCCCCCGGCAGCTGCCCAACGTGGCCTAAGTCTAATCAAAAAAAGGGGTCCGGGACAATTCAAACTAGCCAATTCGCGGCGGCTGTGATAGTCTGACCGGCTTGACCTGCAAAAATCCGGCCGCAGTCCGGCCGATCCGAGACCTTTAGGAGATCCAGGTTCATGGCCACGGCACCCGCCCAGCTCAAACCGACGCGGAAACAGTTGAAACCAGGGGAAGTGTTGTGCGAGTACTGCACCGGCAAATGCTGCCGATATTTTGCCTTACCCATTGAAACTCCCGAAGAGCGCAAGGACTTCGAGTACCTCCGCTGGTACATGCTGCATGGCGATACCACGATTTTTTGCGAGGACGATGACTGGTATCTGATGGTCCACAATCGCTGCGACCACCTTCTGCCTGACAACCGCTGCGGGATTTACGACACCCGCCCGGCGATCTGCCGCGAATATACGACCGACGACTGCGAGTACGAGGACGAGTGGACGTACGATCGTTACTGGGAGACGCCCGAACAAATGGCCGAATATGCCGAAGCGGTTGCGTCGCGGAAGAAAGGTGCCAGTCTCCGCAGCCCCCAACCTCCCCTGTTGCCGGTCATCGGTTGAGCCGCCATGTTTGCCCCCCGCTGACCGCCGACCCACGCCCCGATCATGCCGCTGATCCAGCCCCGTACGCTTCGCGGTTTTCGTGACTTTCTGCCGGACGCGATGCTGGTCCGCGAACGGATCATCGACGTCAGCCGCGAGGTCTACCGCTCCTACGGCTTTGCCCCCATCGATACGCCCGCCCTGGAATACGAAGAAATCTTGCTGGGCAAAGGGGGTGCGGAAACCGACAAGCAGATGTATCGCTTCCAGGACCATGGGGGCCGGCGGGTGGGCATGCGGTTCGACCTGACCGTCCCCCTCGCCCGCTTCGCCGCCCAGCACATCGGACAGCTGGGCACGCCGTTGAAACGCTATCAGATCGCCACGGTGTGGCGCGGGGAAAATACCCAACGCGGGCGCTACCGCGAGTTCGTGCAATGCGACTTCGACACGATCGGCACTCCAGCCCTGACCGCGGATATCGAATCCGTGTTGGTGATCCACGACCTGATCCGGGCCATCGGATTTGAGGACTTCGTGATTCGGGTCAACCATCGACGGATTCTCTCCGGCTTGCTGGAACACCTCCAGCTGGCCCACCAGGCAACCGACGTGCTGAGAGCTATCGACAAGCTGGCCAAAGTTGGTCGGGAGAAGGTCGCCGCCGAGCTCCAGGTGCAGGTCGGGGCGTCGTCAAACCAGATTGAACAGCTGTTGAAGCTGACCGAACTGGCGGGCGACAACCAGCAAGTCCTGGCCGACGTGGAGCTCCTGGTGGGGGGGAACGAGCGGGGTGAGCAGGGAGTGAGCGAATTGCGCCAACTGCTGGAGGCCACCACCGCGGCCGGCCTCGACCCGGCACACCTCCAGCTGGATGTCGCTATCGCCCGCGGGCTGGACTATTACACCGGCATGGTGTTTGAGACGTTTCTGAGCGCCCTCCCCGGGATCGGCAGCATCTGCTCGGGCGGCCGTTACGACAACCTGGCAGAACTGTACACCGACCAACAACTGCCGGGCGTGGGGGCCTCGCTGGGCCTGGACCGGCTGCTGGCCGCCATGGACGAACTGGGGACGGTCGCCGGCGTGCAGACGCCCGCGCCCCTCTTCCTGCCCTTCTTTGACCCCCACCGCCTGCCTGCCTACCTCCAGCTGGCCGCCCGCTTGCGGGCGGCCGGGATCGGGGTCGAACTGTTCCCCGAACCCCGCAAGCTGGGACAACAGCTCAAATACGCCGACCGTCGCGGACATCGCCTGGCACTGATCGTCGGCAGCAACGAATTCGCGGCCGGCACCTGTCAACTCAAAGACCTCGCCACCGGCCAGGCCCACCAAGTCCCCCTCGAACCCGACGCCGCCTCCCTCATCGGCACCATCCACGCCCCCCTCCCCCCCCCCCCCGACTAACCCCCCCAAAAAAGGACAGGCATAACCCCCCCCAAAAAAGGACAGGCATCATCGCGGGGGCCTCTCGAAAAAGGCATCTCAAAAAAGGACAGGCATCATCGCTGGCATGTCCCTGGCGACGCCCCGAAAAAGCCCCGAAAAAGGACAGGCATCATCGTGGGGGTGTCCCGG